>JANNEN010000423.1:0-59701 GCA_031378715.1 Emticicia sp. | reverse complement strand
TTCAAAACACAAGAATTTACTATTCCTCCGATTAAAGAATGGTATCTTAAAAACTCAAAATAAATAAAATGAAAATAAATAAAATATTCGCATCAATATTCGCAGTAGCGGCTCTGACATTGAGCAGTTGCGAAAAATCTTTCGAGGAACTCGAAAAAGACCCCAATCGCCCCGTAAACGTACCTGCGGCATTGGTTTTGCAAGGCGTTGAAGCCGATATGTTCAATAACACGGGTCGCCCATTTGGTGCCGAAATGCGTTGGAATCAGTTTTATTGCTCAAATTATAACTATTACGCCACCAACGAATATACTTGGACCGAAACACCAAACCATTTTAACACCCTCAAAAATGTGGTAAAAATGGAAGAAGAAGCCAAGCGTGCGGGTGCAGCCGATATAAATGGTTACAGTGCTTTGGGGAAATTTTTTCGGGCGTTTTTCTTTGAACAAATGACCAAGCGTGTCGGAGATTTGCCGATGAGCGAAGCATTGTTGGGTATCACGAATGTTGCCCCAAAATACGATTCTCAAAAAGCAGTTTATGTGCAGATTTTGAAATGGCTTGACGAATCAAACGATAACATGGCGGCACTCATTGCCAAAGGCGAAACCTCAATCACGGGCGATTTTTATTACAGTGGCGATGTTCGTAAATGGCAAAAAGCCGTTAATACCTTCAAATTGCGGGTTTTATTGACATTGAGCAAACAAGAAACCGATACCGACTTGAACGTAAAAGCACGTTTTGCAGAGATGATGAGCAACCCAACGAAGTTTCCAGTGATGGGAAGTGCGTCAGAGAGTTTGCAATTCACGTACAATATTTTCAATAAATATCCTTCAAATCCTGATAATTTTGGCTTTGATGCTACTCGCCAAAATATGTCGAAGGCTTACGTTGAGCCATTGTCACTCTTGAAAGATCCAAGAGTAATGGTTACCTGCGAGCCAGCGGGTTCGGAATTGAAAGCAGGAAAATTACCGTCAGATTTTGCGGCGTACGTAGGTGCATCATCAGCCGAGGACTTGACCGATATGAGCGATAAAGCGGGCAAAAACAACGGTGCGGGTTTTGCCCCAGGGGTTTATTCGTTTCAGAACCGTTTTCGTTATTACCGCAATTATGTAGCCGAAAATACCTTTATCGTTGGCTATTCAGAAATGTGTTTCAACATTGCCGAGGCTTACAATTTGGGTTGGGCAACGGGCGATGCCGAAACTTGGTACAAGCGAGGAATGCAAGCATCGTTCGACTTTTATGGCATCAAAAATGGCGTAAATACTATGACTTACTCAAAATCGGGTGGACGTGAAGCGGCTGATTTGGCAACTTTCAACATTGATTTCAATTTTGATACCTATTATAACCAAGCAGCAGTAAAATATGCAGGAAAAACCGCACAGGGCAGAGAGCAGATTTTAACTCAAAAATACTTGGCGTTTTTCATGAACTCGGGCATGGAAGCCTACTTCAACTGGCGACGCACGGGTTTCCCAAAGTTCTATTCGGGTGTAGGAAATGGTAACTCAAATCGTATTGCGATGCGTTGGCAATACCCATTTTCGGAGCGAAACACAAATGCCGACAACTACAAAGCGGCAATAGCTAATCAGTTTGGTGGCAAAGACGACATCAACGACATGATTTGGATTTTAAAGTAGATTATCATCATAGGTTTGTTTTCAAAAGCGGAGTTTTCTTAACTCCGCTTTTTTTGTTTTTTTTATAAAAGTCAAAAAAAGCAAAGCCCGTTTCTTTATTAACCTTAATACAATCATTAGCTAATACTGCCTTTATATGGAGTGCGTAGTTTTGTAGCTCAACAAAAAATATTCATTTCCCATGAAAAAAAATCTACTATTCCTTTTAATTAGTTTTTTACCTTGTTTCACTGCTTTTTCGCAGGGAACTGATGCCACCATTGCTGGTGTAGTCAAAGACGAAAAAGGTGAAGGAATCCCAGGAGCTTCGGTTCGTGTTCGCAACGAATCGACTGGTTTTCAGACTGGTACACTCACCAACGTAAACGGTGAATTTCAATTGCAACAACTTCCACTGGGTAAGCCCTACACAATTACGTTTTCGTTTGTGGGTTATCAGACCCAAAAGTTTTCGGATTATGCCCTAAATCAAGGAGATAGGCTCAAAATAGATGCAAAACTCCTGATCTCAAGTACCACTTTATCAGAGGTTGTGGTGTCGGCAAATTCGTTTGTCAATAAAGAAACCGAGCGTGCTGGTGCAGCAATCGCAGTGACTGCCTTACAAATGAAGCAACTCCCGATGGAAGGTAGAAACTTTACGGCTTTGACGGCACTTTCTCCGCTACAAGGCCGAAATGGTAGTTTTAGCGGGCAACGTACTTCATCAACCAACGTAATGATGGATGGTGCAAACGCTCGAAATATGTACACTAATGGGGCAGTTGGCAATGGGCCATATACAATTTCGCAAGAGGCCATTCGTGAGTATCAAGTTTCGACCAATAATTATGACGTAACCCAAGGTCGTCAGGGTGGAGGGTCGGTCAATGCTGTTACAAAAAACGGCACGAACACCATGGAGGGTTCAGCGTTTTTCTTTCAAAGAGCGAGTAAAGCAATGTTTTTTGGCAAAGAACTTTTTCCGATGAATAGCAAATTTAATGCAAACGGAACACCACGAACAACAAATATTGACCAAAAACAATACGGTTTTTCGTTGGGTGGCCCAATTATCAAAGATAAACTACATTATTTTGTGGCTCTTGACCGCCAAAACGAAACGATTCCGTTTCAAATTGCCCCAGTTTTTGATGCAACACAGGAACTAAATTTTGGTATCACAAAAGCAAATATGGATAGATTAATTGCAGTGGCCCGTGAAAAGTACGGCATGAAAAATACGCCTCAATACGGAGATTTTTCGAGAGAAACCGAAGCAAATGCCTTATTTATGCGAGTAGATTGGCAATTAAACGATAAAAACAAACTGACTTTTCGTAATAATTTAACAACTTGGAATGCCCCAAATTCATCAACTGATAATTCAAATATTAATCTTGCTGAATCTCGAATTGGCTTCAAAACCCGTGAGAATAGTGCCTTGGTTTCGTTGCGTACTGCCCTTGCTCCCGATATTACGAATGAGTTAAAATTCCAATACCAGACCGTAAAGCGGAATTACAGTGTAAGTCCCGATCTACCGCTTGAAAATATCCCTCGGGCTATTATTACCGTTCGTTCGGTCATTCCTACGGAAACTAATCCGACAGCTTCACAAACTCGCACCGTGCAGTTTGGCGGTCAGAGATTTGGTACAGAATATGCCAACGACAAAACGCTTCATTTGGCAAATACAACTTATTGGAGAAAAGGCGGTTTGAATTTTAAATTCGGAACCGATAATATGCTCACGTTCTTAGATTCTAAGATTGTGAACGAAATGAATGGGCGTTTCTTCTACGCAAGTCTGCAAGATTTTATTGATAACAAACCAAGCCGTTATGCCCGTGAGGTGCCCTTGGTAAATCCTGCCGTTCAGCAGTCTTTATTAGATTTTTCGTTGTTCGGACAGGTTGATTTCCAGCCCTTCAAAAACGTTTCGGCAATGGCAGGTTTGCGTTATGATGCAACGGTTTTCTTTAAACAAGGCGATGCCAACACCATTACCGAAAACAAGCTATCAATAAAGACAACCAATTCGTTGGCTGATTATAATAATATTCAACCACGATTCCAATTAACTTGGGATGTACAAGGTCGCCAAAAAGATTTGATTAAATTTGGTGGTGGAATCTTCTCGGCACAGCCAGTTTCTTACTTACAGCTCAATAATATTCAAAATAGCGGTACAATCGTCGGTTCGATTGATGTTTCGGGGGCGGCAGTTCCGAAAGCTGATTTTGTTTCCTACCGCACCGACCCAGCAACTAC
This sequence comes from Emticicia sp., assembly GCA_031378715.1. Lineage (GTDB taxonomy): Bacteria > Bacteroidota > Bacteroidia > Cytophagales > Spirosomataceae > Emticicia. The sequence goes on along the minus strand of JANNEN010000423.1, from coordinate 55,784 downwards.
CCCAGGAATCAAACCAGGTGAAAGTTATATTTCAACAATTAATGCCGTTTCTGATGATTTTCAGGTACCGAGTATTTTCAAATTAAATTTTTCATACAATCGTTTTTTTAATTCAAGATTCAGGGCGGGCATAAATTTATTATGGTCGAAAACCATCAATAATTATGTTTATTATGACCGAAATATAGTTGATCAACCATATTTTACACTCAGCAACGAAGGAAATCGTGGTGTTTATGTGCCTGCAAATACTATTCCTGCCAATGGCTCGACCGATTGGACAAAAGGTAGAAAGGCCACTGACGTTGGTAGAGTTTTAGAATTAGAATCTTCGGGACAATTAGACCAAATGGCGGTAGTTTTTGATGCCAGTATGAGGCTCGGGAAAGACGGTTACTTTACGGTGAGCTACACCCGAAACGACACAAAAGACAATACTTCGTTTGACTGTTGCGTAGCGAATACTTCAACGTTTCGTGCCATTGCCGACGACCCAAGAGATAGAACCGTGGCTTATTCAGATTTTCAATTCTCCGATAAATTAGTCGTTAGTGCTGCCACACCAACTGTGAAAGGTTTCCAACTTGGTGCTGTTTTTAATGGTGTTGGTGGAACTCGCTACTCGTTTTTAGTGGGTGGAAATAAAAGCATCAACGGTGATTTTGTATTGACAAATGACCTCGCATTTGTTTTTGACCCAAATAATTCGGCTGTTCCCGAAACCGTAAGAAATGGTATCAAAGGACTTTTAGAAAACCCCGACATAACGCAAAGTGTAAAAGACTACATCACAAAAAGTACTGGTAAAATAGCCGAAAGAAATGGCGGTATAAATCCCTTCTATGCTACCTTGGATTTGCGTCTGACGAAAGATGTAAAACTTTATAAGAACCATAATTTAGCATTTTCGGCAGATTGTTTTAATTTTATGAATTTATTGGATAAAACCAAAGGCGTTTCGTATAACCACGGAAACGTAAACCTACTCACAATGACCACTTTCGACCAAAATACCAAAAACTACAATTATAACGTAGAAGCAGGGGCTGGTCGCAAACTTTCAACGGCGGGTGGTACACCTTGGAGAATCCAGTTGGGATTACGATATTCATTTTAAGTAGTTTGAAGTATCGGTAGGCGACTACTATTGACTGCTGACTATTGACCGTGGACTTTTTTAACATTACACTTACCCTAAAATTTAGCCCTAAAAAGAGTCTGATCATTGTTTTGGTCAGGCTCTATCACTTTTTAAACAAACTAACAAAATGAAAAAAATCGCAATAATTGTGGTCGTTTTGAGTATTATTATCGCTTGTAAAAACCAAAAAACGAACCCCAACCAAAACAGTTCGACCGGTGAAAAACTATCTTTAAAAAGAGTAAAACTCACCAACGGTTGGTCATTAACTCCGATTGGGAAAAGTCTAAAACTACAAGATTTACCACTAAATTTAGTAGTTTCTCCTTCAAAAAAGTATTTAGCCGTTACCAACAACGGACAAAGCACCCAAAGTATAACCCTCATTGATGCCGCAACCGAAACCGTTTTAGACGATGAACTCATCGAAAAGTCGTGGTTAGGTTTGGCTTTTAGTCCCGACGAAAAATACATCTACGCATCGGCTGGAAACGATAACAAAATCAATATTTATAAAATCGAAAACAATCAACTACAAAAAGATGGCGAGATTGTTCTGGACAAGCCGTGGCCTGTAAAAGTTTCACCAGCGGGGCTTTGTGCCACCGAAAAACATATTTTTGTAGTGGCAAAAGACAACAATACTTTGTATCAATTGGACATTGCGTCTAAAAGTATCTTGAAAAAAATACCGCTTGCGGCCGAGGCATATACCTGTATTCTTTCGCCTGATAAAAACCTATTGTATATCTCGCTTTGGGGCGGTGCAAAAGTCTTGGTTTATGATATTATGGCCGCAAAAATCATCGACGAAATAACGGTCGATAAAAATCCGAACGACATGGTGCTGACCAAAAACGGTCAATATTTATACGTTTCGCACGGAAACGATAATACGGTTTCGGTGATTGATACCAAGCAAAAACAACGCATCGAAACCCTTTCTTGTTCACTTTATCCTGACTCGCCCGTTGGCTCAACTCCCAATGGCGTGGCGTTGAGCGAAGATGAAGAAAAACTCTTCATTGCCAATGCTGATAACAACTGCTTAGCGGTTTTTGAGGTAGAAAATAAAGGAAAAAGCCGCTCGTTGGGTTTTATTCCTACGGGCTGGTATCCGACTTCGGTCAAAACAATCGGCAATAAAGTCTATGTTACCAATGGAAAGGGGCTTTCTTCCTCGGCAAATCCAAAAGGACCAAATCCAGTGAGTTCCAAGAGTCCACAGTTCAAAGGAGGAAACCCAGAGGCTGTTCGTGGCACGCAGTACATTGGCGGTTTATTCAAAGGAACGCTTTCAATTTTTGATTTTCCTGATGAAAAAACTTTGGCCGATTATTCAAAAATCGTTTACGAAAACACGCCTTACACCAAAAATAAAGAATTAGAAAGTGAAGGCGAAAAAGGCAATCCGATTCCAACAAAATTAGGTCAGAAATCGCCCATCAAATACGTTTTTTATGTAATCAAAGAAAATCGCACTTACGACCAAGTTTTGGGTGATGTAAAAGGTGGTAATGGCGACACAACGCTGTGCCTATTTCCCGAACGCATCACGCCCAACCAACACGCCATTGTGAAAGATTTTGTGTTGCTTGACAATTTTTATGTCGATGCCGAAGTAAGTGCCGACGGACACAACTGGTCAACGGCTGCTTACGCCAACGACTACGTAGAAAAAAACTGGGTGACAAGCTACGGCGGTCGTGGCGGCTCGTATGACTACGAGGGAAGCCGACAAATTGCTTACCCAAAAAATGGTTATATTTGGGATTTTGCTCACCGTGCGGGTGTAAGTTTTCGATCTTACGGTGAATTTACGGAGCAGCGAATGAAACTACCAAATCTGAAAGATAATTGTAGCTTGAAGTTTCCGTCTTATAATCTTTCTATCAAAGATGTTACTCGTTTTGAGGCATGGAAAGCAGATTTTGATTCGTTATTGATAAAAAATAGCGTACCAAAATTAAACATTATTCGTCTCGGAAACGACCACACTTCGGGAGCAAGAATTGGAATGCCAACCACCGAAGCAATGGTTGCGGACAATGATTTGGCGGTCGGAAAATTGGTCGAACATCTTTCTAAATCGGGTATTTGGGAGCAATCAGCAATATTTATTTTGGAAGACGATGCCCAAAACGGCTCTGACCACGTGGACGCTCACCGCTCAACGGCCTACGTGGCGGGTGGATTTGTGAAACGTGGCTACGTTGATCACACCATGTATTCAACATCAAGTATGCTACGAACGATGGAGTTAATTTTGGGGATTCCTCCAATGAGTCAGTACGATGCCGCCGCTACGCCGATGTGGCGTTGTTTCAGCAAAACGCCTGATAATAAGCCATTTACGGCTCTAAAAAGTAACATTAACTTAGAAGAGCGTAATGTAGCAGTTAATAGAAACTCCATCAAATCGGCTGAATTTGACTTGTCAAAACCCGATTTAATCAATGATTTAGAGTTTAGTCAAATCGTTTGGCAATCAATCAAGGGGCTGAAAAGCCCAATGCCCGCTCCAAAACGAAGTGCTTTTTTGGTACTAAAAGAAGAAGATGGTGATGATGATTGAGAAAATCATTAGCCCCAACGATTTATAAAGAAAACAATGAAATTACTCTTATTATATTCTTTTCTATTCAATCAACCAAGCGATTCAAGTAAAACCGAACTCTTGAATGAGGTCGTGATCACGGCTAATCGTTCGGCTAATCAAGAATTTCAGACACCAAATAGTATCAAAGTTCTGAATAAAAAATACCTCAAAACTTACGCCCCACGCACTGTTCCCGAAGCATTGATGGGCGTAAATGGGGTTTTTGTTCAGAAAACCAATCACGGCGGCGGCTCGCCTTTTGTGCGTGGGCTTACGGGCAATCAGGCTTTGCTCTTGGTTGATGGTATCCGACTAAATAACAGCACTTTTCGGTATGGACCAAATCAATATTTCAATACGATTGACCCTTTTTCGATTGAAAAAATTGAGGTGCTGAAAGGTGCTGGCTCGGTGCAATACGGCTCTGATGCTTTGGGCGGAACGATTCAGGTTTTTACGGCCGAACCCGAATTTGGTGATAAGCTAAAAATCAATCTTTTAGGAAGGCTTGCCTCCCATGGCATGGAACAAACCACTCGTGGAGAAGTAAACTATGGGGGCGAAAAACTGGCAATTTCGGGAAGTTTTGGCTACCGAAATTTCGGTGATTTAGTGGGTGGAAAACTTACAGGTCGCCAATCGCCTTCGGGATACGACGAACAAATGAGTAATTTGAAAGCCAAACTAAAACTTGGCAAAGGAATCCTGACGATTGCTCACCAATATTTTGAGGCCAAAAATGTACCTGTTTATCATAAAGTAGTTTTAGAAAATTTCGCTATAAATGAATTTCACCCGCAAAGACGGAATCTTTCTTACGTGAAATTTCATCAAAAAAATGAGTCAAAATTATGTACAGAAATTTCGATAATTGGCTCATTACAAGCTACTTACGAAGGCCGAAACAACCAAAAGAATGGTTCAAAAAGATTGGTTCAAGAAACCGATAAAGTTTATACAAAAGGATTAACAAGCAATATTTTTTCTGAATTTTCCGACACATGGAAAGCCAACTCGGGCATCGAAATTTACCATGATTTGGTACGAAGCTCAAAAATTGATGCTCCAGCGTCAATTACTTCCTCAGAAGCATCAAAGTTTTTGCGTGGTTTATACCCCGACAACTCAACTTTCTTGAATTATTCGCTTTATTCGTTACATCAATTTACCCAAAATCATTGGCAGTTTTCGGCAGGACTTCGCTACAATGGATTTTCGATTATTGTTCCCGACGAAACCCTCGGCAAAACAAACTTGACCCCGCAAGCACTCGTACCAAATGCTTCGGTTTCGTATCTAATCGGCTCAAAATCAAATCTTTATGCTTCTTACAATGGAGGATTTCGCACGCCAAATATTGATGATTTAGGCACACTTGGCATCGTAGATTTTCGATACGAATTGCCCACCAATGACCTAAAACCCGAAAAATCTGATAATTATGAAATTGGTTATAAATTCCGAACGAATCGCTTTTCGGCAACCACAGCTTTCTATTACACTGACTTACGAGATTTGATTGCCCGTATAAAAGTGCCAAATCAAGTCATCAGTGGCTATAATGTTTATCAGAAAAAAAACATCGAAAAAGTAAACATCAAAGGCATCGAAGCCGAATTTGAGGGATTTATAAGCAAAGAATTGAAAACTTACGGTGGTATTTCATATACTTACGGGCAAAACATTACCAAAAACGAACCAATGCGACGTATTCCGCCACTCAACGGTCGTTTTGGTTTGGAATATCGCAAGAGTAATTTCTTTGTTCGTCCCGAATTACTTTTTGCGGCCAAACAAGACCGCCTTGCACAAGGCGATAAAGACGATAATCGCATTGGTAAAAATGGCACGGCCGCTTGGCAAATTATTAATATTCACGGTGGCTACGATTATAAATGGCTGACTATCAATATTTCCGCTCAGAATCTTACCAACAAAGATTACCGAACGCACGGCTCTGGAATCAATGGTACTGGCAGAAGTTTATGGGTGAGTTTGGGTCTGGATATTTAAGAGCTTACCAGTTCGGTTTTTAATAAAAACTTTTCTTTGGTTGTTAAAATTAATGATTTTTATACTTACTTCTGATATTCTCCCGTAAAATAAAGGGTATTATCTTTCAAGCCTTCGTAGAAGAAAAACACTTCGCTGTCGAGTTTTACTCGGCGGTTTTCATCAATCATTTGTTTGAGATAATCGTACGTTGGCGTATAGCTACCCACTTTCAGCAACACGCCTGGGGCAAGAATTTTGACTTTATCGGCATTGATTTGGGTGTTTATAATCTTGGCTAATTCGGCTCGGTAAGCCGCAAAATCATAACGGTATATTTGCGGACAAATCATATCGACCCAGCCGTTATTTACCCAAGTTGGCCAGTCTTGCAGATATTCAGTTTTGGCAAATGGAAAAATACTCGGAGCCATCGAAATACTAATCTTGGGATTAATTTTCTTTAAATCTGTGTAGATTCGCTCCATAAATTTATTCAAGATATTGGCTCGCCACGTTACCCATTTATCTTCCTTGTCACTCGTCGGAACGCTGCCCGTTTCGGTTTTGTATTGTGCCAAAATCTCGGGATTATAACCACCTTCCACCGCCATTGCGGGCAAACGATCATCGCCCTGAATACCATCTAAATCAGGATAATTCGTAACGGCTTCTTTCAGTAGCGACAACATGAAATCTTGCACTTCGGGGTTTAGGGCGTTCATCCACTTGAAACCGTTCTTGGTTGCGGTATTCCCGTTTTTGTCGAGCGATGCCCATTGTGGCTTGATGCGTAGAAGATGCTCACCAAAACCACTATTTTCGGCCGCAAAACCGTACTCAAACCACGCATAAACTTTGATGTTTTTGGCGTGGGCTTCGTCAATCACTTCCCGCAAAGGGTCACGCCCAGCAAGTGCTTCCTCAATCGGAATCTTGAACAAATCGTTCATTATCTTGCTCGGATACAGCGTACGGCCCTTGTTCCACGTTACGACAAAAATATGATTAATGCCACTTTTTTGGCACATCGCCACGGCTTGCTTTACGCCCTCTTTGGTATAAAGTGCTTGGCTCGCTACATTGGTCAGCCAAACGCCTTTCACGCCCGTAACAACTTTGGGAGTCACGGGAACGGGTGTCGGTGTCGGAGCTTTTTCTTGGGCTTTGCAACTCTGAAACAGCACGATAGCACTGAAAAAAAATAGCGTGGATAGGTGTTTTTTAAGGTGCATAGTTTTGATTTATTGATGTTCTCGTTAAAATACTCATGGCATGACTTTGGGTCATGCCATGAGATGTGAATATTTTAGTTGCGATTTACCCGTTTAGCGTAGGGTTTGTAAATCCTACGCTATGGAAAAATAATCCAAGCACCACCAAAAAAGCAAAAGAGCATGAGTAGAGCTTTTTGTTTCATAATTTAGATACTGTTAATTGATAAAAATTCGTAATGATGTTTCAAGCGTCCTAATTTTTCAACTACCGATACTGTAAAACTTTTATTTGTATTAGTTTTGTTTGAAAATTGAAATCAAGATATTTATCTTAAATACAATTTTATACAAACTTATATAAAATTTTTATATAAGTTTGGTCGAAAGTTAAAATTATTTCTGACTTTTGTTAAAAAAAATATGAGTTTTATTCAAAAACAATTTCATCACAATTCCATCATCAGAAAAAATAGTTGGCTCACTGTTTTTCTTTGGGTTTGTTCGTTTTCGGTGTTTTCGCAAAGCGGTTTTTCATCAAAAATTCTTTTGATACCCTTAGACGACCGCCCACCGTGTTTGCAGTTTCCCGTGCGAATGGGGCTAATCGGCGATGTCGAAATCATCACGCCACCACGAGGAATGTTGGGCAGATTTTTGGATTTTGGCAAATCCGATGAAATTATCGCCTGGATTTCGAGCCAAGATTTACCAACTCTCAATGCCGCCATCATTTCGGTCGATATGCTGGCGTACGGCGGTTTGGTGGCCTCACGGGTACATGAATCGACCTACGAAAATGCTTTGAAACGAGCCGAATTTATAAAAATTATTCGAGAAAAAGCCCCAAAAATAAAAATCTACGGTTCGTCGGTCATCATGCGTTTAGCTCCCACGGGCGACGGAAAAAACGAGGCTTATCGAGAAAAATTATCCAAATGGGCGGAGGTTTCGCCCGACGAAAACCAACAATCTTTGACCGAAAAACTCGAATCCGAGATTCCACAATCAGCCCTGCAAAATTATAAATCCGCCCGTGAACGAAACCTAAAAATTAACCTTTTTGCCGCAGAATTGACCAAAAATAAGGTTTTTGATTATTTAATTCTTTCGCAAGACGATGCCAAACCCAAGGGCGTACACATCAAAGACCGAGCGATTTTGACCAAATTTGTGGAAGAAAACAAGCTGAACGAAACTATCGCAATCCAACCAGGAGCCGATGAGGTTTCGATGTTGCTCTTAGCTCGTTCGATGACCGACAAGTACAACTATCACCCCAAAATTAAGACTATCTATTCGTCCGAAAACATGGCAAATAGCGTCATGCCTTTCGAAGATCGCCCGCTTCGGCAAACCGTCAGTTTTCATCTAAAAGCCATCGGTGCAATCGAAGTTTCGGAGCAAAAGCAAGCCGACATTTGTTTTTTTGTCTTTACGTCAAGAAAAGAAAATGGACGAGGGAAAAGTTTTGCCAATGAAATAATTACTTTCTCGAAAAAACAAGAAAATAAAGAACTTTCAACTCCCCTCTCGCATGGAGAGGAGTTGGGGGTGAGGTCACAAGGCATTATCATCACCGACATCGATCCCATTGGTGATATTCAAGGCGGGGATATTCCATTTACTGAAGCATTAAAAAGTGAGGCCATTTTCTCGAAAACCTACGGCTATGCCTCGTGGAACACCGCAGGAAATGCCATCGGAACGGCTCTCCCGCACGGAATTTTGTACGGAGTTTCGAGAGAAATCATTAAAAATACGCAAAAAAAAGAGCTTATCGCAAGAATGAACGAAGCCCAAACGTGGTTTATACTCAATCGCTTGCTTGACGATTACGCCTACCATTCGATTGTGCGACCTTTGGCAGGAAAAATGATAAAAGCCAACAACTGGAACGCCTTCCGTTTGACCGATGAGCAAACGCAAGTCACGGAAAAGTTTTGTGCCAAAGAATTACGCCCGATTGCCGAAAAAACTGTTCAGAATTTTAATAAAAAAAAGACCATTAAATTAATAAATCTCTATTTCTATTTACCTTGGAATCGAACTTTCGAGGCGGAAATTAACAGCCCAATTCAACTTTTCTCCTCATCGGGGAGGACTAAAAAACAGCCACGCTAAATGATTGCACTCGGACTACTTCTGATTTTTATTGTTTTCGCAATGTTGATGTTTTTGCGAAAAATCCCTGCCCTGTTGGCACTCCCCGCCATGGCGATTTTGATTGCAATACTCGCCCAAATGCCCCTGACGGGCATTTTGAACCAAATTATTGCCCAAGGTTCGGTAAAACTTACCTCGGTTTACGTGGCGGTTTTTATGGGTGCCATGATGGGGCGAGTACTAATCCAGACGGGAATTGCCGAGGAAATCATCAAACGAGCGGCCGAATTTGGCGGCGAAAAACCCCTCATCGTATCCTTCGGGTTGATGTTCGTTACCATTATTCTATTCACAACCCTGCAAGGTTTGGGGGCAATTATTACTGTTGGCTCGCTCGTGCTACCAATCATGATGAGCCTCGGTATTCCCCGAAAAATGGCGGGGACACTTTTCATTTTGGCCTTCGCCACGGGGTTTATTTTCAACCCGATTCTATTTACGCTTTACCGCCAACTACTCGGACTAACCGACACCCAAACCATGCCCACGCAGATTTCGAGTTTTGCCTTCATTCTCATGGGTTTGATGTTGGTTACGCTCGTAGCTTATGCCCTCATTGCGGCCAAACGTTCGGGCGAAATGCTTTTGATGTCGGCCATTTCAAAAGACGAACTTTTGAAACGAGATAAATCAAAAAAAGTACCTGCTCTTGCTCTCCTCACGCCCATCGTACCTTTGGTTTTGTTTTTTGGATTTAATTATTTCGGCATAAAACTTGATTTTATTGCGGCATTCATCGTTGGTTCGCTCTACGGAGTACTAACGACCGACTGGCGAAATGCCATCAAAACCCTCACTTCGTCGGCCATAAAAGGCATTGAAGATGGAGCTCCCGCCGCAATTCTGATGATGGGAATCGGAATGTTGCTCAATGCCCTCAATCTGCCCGTTATCAAAACCGCTCTCGAACCGCTCATTTTGTCGCTACCTTTTGGCTCAACGATTTTCTATATTGCTTTCTTTGGGTTACTTTCGCCCTTGGCATTGTACCGAGGGCCACTCAATATTTTCGGTATCGGTATCGGGCTTTTTACCATCATGTTTGGCACGGCGGTTCTGCCTCCTTTGGCACTACTGGCAGCTATTATGTGCGTGGTACAAGTACAAAACGTCTGCGACCCAACCAATACGCATAGCGTCTGGATTGCCAATTTTGTGGGCGTTCGGGTAGAAGACTTTACCAAGGAAACGCTGCTGCCGATGGTGCTGGTTTGCATAGTCGGATTAATTATTTCGGCAATGATGTTTTTGTAGAGGAGATAGAAAGTTGAATTTAAAAAACCCTAAGTCCTACTTCCTAACTCCTATCCCCCAAAATCTATAAAATGAAAAAACAAGTAAGAGTTGGCATTGATGTTGGCGGCACGTTTACCGATGTGGTGGTTATTGACCATATCACACGAGAGGTTATTTCGCAGTTAAAAGTCCCTACTTCGCACGACTCCACCGAAGGCGTAGCGGCAGGAATCATCGAAGCCATTAATCGGGTTTTGTCCGAATTGGGCATCTCGCCCGAGGAAGTAGTTTTCATTGCCCATTCGACCACCCAAGCCACCAATGCCCTCCTCGAAGGCGACGTTGCGAAGGTCGGAATCATCGGAATCGGTAGCGGTTTGGAAGGAATAAAAGCAAAAATTGATACCAACGTTCCAGCCATCGAACTTGCTCCCAATCGTTTCTTAAATATCGAGTATGCTTTTATTTCGGATAAAAATATTTCTGAAAAAGCAATTACAGAACAGATAAAAAACTTCAAAATAAAAGGTGTAGAAGTAATCGTTTCTTCGGAAGCCTTTGGCGTGGACAAACCCGAAAATGAAACATTTATTAGCGAAAAAGCAGCCGAAATGGGCGTTTTTGCTACTTCTGGGCATGATGTATCAAGCCTTTACGGACTCCGCACCCGTACCCGAACGGCGGTAATCAACGGGGCAATTTTACCAAAAATGATTCACACTGCCACCATGACCGATGCCTGCGTAAAGCGGGCGGGCATCACCGCTCCCTTGATGATTATGCGGTCGGACGGGGGCGTGATGAGCGTAGAAGAAGTGCATCGCCGACCGATAATGACGATGCTTTCGGGGCCAGCGGCGGGCATTGCGGGGGCGTTGATGCACGAACGAGTTTCGGACGGAATTTTTATCGAAGTCGGTGGTACGAGTGCCGATATTTCGGTCATTCGAGATGGACAGCCCCAAACAAAAGCCGCCCGAGTAGGTGGGCATCGCACCTATCTGAACACGCTTGATGTCCGAACCCTTGCCATTGCGGGCGGGAGTATGATTCGAGAAGCCAACGGCAAAATCGTTGATGTTGGCTCACGTTCCGCTCACATTGCGGGCTTGCATTATGCGTGTTTTCAATCGCCCGAAATTTTTAAAAATGCCAAACTCATTCATCTGCGACCAACCCCAAAAGATGCCGATGATTACACGGCCATCGAAACCACTTCGGGGCAACGTTTTTCGCTCACGCCCACTTGTGCTGCCAATCTTTTGGGCATCATTCCCGATACCGCTTTTGCCAAAGGAAATACCGAAGCTGCCCGATTAGCATTCAAGCCTTTAGCCGAAAAAATCGGCAAAACCGTAGAAGAAACTGCCCGAGAGATTCTTGAAATTTCGTGCCGAAAAATCGTCAAACAATTAGATGAACTAATCGTAGAGTATCACTTAGACCGAAACACCGTCGAGCTAATCGGTGGCGGAGGTGGGGCGGCATCGTTGGTGCTTTTTACTGGTGAAATGATGAAAGTTCCAGCCCGATTGGCAAAAAAAGCCGAAGTAATTTCGACCATTGGCGTAGCTTTGGCAATGGTGCGTGATACCATCGAACGAAACATTGTAGAGCCAACACCCGAGGATATTCTGGCAGTCAGAAAAGAGGCCGCCGAAGCAGTCATAAAAATCGGGGCAGTTCCCGAAACCGTCGAAGTGCAAGTCGAAGTGGATACCCGCCGAAACTTGGTTCGAGCAACGGCTTTCGGTACGACCGAACTCCGCAAAGATGATAATTTGAGCAAAACTATTATGCCCGAAGATTGTCGAGCGTCAGCTGCACGTTCGATGCAAACCGAACTCGAAAATGTACAATTAGTAGCAAAAACAAACAGTTTATATGCTTTTAGCTACGAAAAAGAAACGAAATCGTTTTTTGGCTTATTCAAAAACAGACAAAATTTGGTAAGAATAATTGACAAAACGGGCGTGGTTAGGCTGCAACGAAACAATGCAAAAATTTATGATTCGACCATTGCCGACGCATTAGATTTACTCGAAAAAACGATTAATGACCTAACCGATTTTGGTGATGCGGGGCGAAGTTTACCCGATATTCATTTGTTGGTCGGAGCAAGAATTATCAGTTTAGCGGGCTTGTCGGAAGTTGAACAAGCCCTTGCTTTGGCAAAAACTGAACTCGAAAATATGCCCCCCGATGCTCCGATTGTAGTGGTGGCTTCGGTGAAATGATTTATATTTGCTAACTTACCCTACACCCGAGTCATTGGTTTGCTGTGTCAATTTCTAACGTCAAAAAATTACGCTTATAAAAGATAAGTATCAAAAAAAATTGTTTCGTAACGTAACATTTCCTACTTTTACCTCGTCAAATTAACTTTTACTTATGTCAAACGAAGAAAGAAAACAACTAATCGTACAATATAGCTTACAATTAGCTGCTTCTAAAGCTCTTTTACGGAATTTAGATGGCTTGTTAAGTGAAGCAGAAATAGATGATTATCTTGACAGAATAAGTACATTAACCAAACTAATTGAAGCACTCAAAAAAGGAGAAAAGTCATGAAATCAAATGAATTAATCGACGAAATTAACAAAGCTAATACCTCCACTGACATGGTGTTGGTAAGTGAAAAAGTAAATCAAGTGTTGATGGTAGCCAACGAAGCCGAAAGGTTAGCAATCAAAAAAGCTGTCAGTTCCATGAGTTTACGTCTTCACGTCCAAACAGATGCAATGATAGTTGAAGGTCAAAAAATGCTATCAATTGAGGGAAAATCTTATAATTTGGCAGATTGGGTAACGATTCGTGAGTATGCCAGAAGATATGGAATCGCAGGCACACAAGTAATCAGTAATTGGATAAAAAGAGGCATTATTCCCCAAGAAAATATTATTGAAATTGACGAACTTAATAATCTTCGCTTGATTAAAGCAGTTGTATATTCTGCAAAATAAGGAATTTGCAAATGTGTGGGCCTTCATAAAAGAAATTTTTTGTTGTGATAATCGCCTTATAACCAAGCCATTACCCAACCTCAATTTCATCACCCAATTTATTGAGGAAATGAAACTCGGTGATACCAATAGAAGAATCTTTGATGAGTTTTACCCAAACCCTGTACTTCAAGAACCATTTCATTTGTCTTGAAATAATCCCCTCACGGTAGTAGGCATAAATAAACGGGTGCAGTACAATGCTCATACCGCTTTCGTTTTGCTTCGAAAGGATATAATCAAGGTTATTTTCAATCAAATCCGTGACCACGATACTCGCCTGAGTTGTGCCTGTGCCGCTACACGTTGGGCAGGTTTCACGGGTAACAATATTCATTTCGGGGCGAACTCGCTGGCGGGTGATTTGGAGTAAGCCAAATTTTGAAATCGGCAAAATCGTATATTTCGAGCGATCGCCTTTCATTTCTTCTTTCATTGCTTCTTGAATCAAACGACGATTTTCGTTTTTCTTCATATCAATGAAATCGACCACGATGATTCCGCCCATATCTCGCATACGTAACTGACGACAAAGCTCCTTGGCAGCTTCCAAGTTTACCGCCAAAGCCGTAGATTCTTGGTCATCTTCTTGGGTGGATTTATTGCCACTATTTACATCAATTACGTGCAGGGCTTCGGTATGCTCAATAATCAAGTAACCGCCATTGGGCAAGCTAACCGAACGACCAAACAACGATTTAATTTGCTTTTCGATACCAAATTGCTCGAAGAGCTTATTTTTACCCGAATGTAATTTAAGTATTTTCTCTTTGTCGGGTGCTATGGTGTGCAAGAAAGTTTTGACACTATCATAGTTTTCTTTCGTATCGACGTAGATATTATCAAAATCGTCATTGAGCATATCTCGTAAAATCGACGAGGCACGTCCCATTTCGCTAATGATACGATCACGGGGTTTTGCATCACGCAGTGTTTGCATTCCTTCCTCCCATTTCTCCACACAAAACTCAATATCACGGCTCAACTCTTCCATATCTTTTCCCTCGGCAACCGTTCGGACAATCACGGCAAAGTTATCGGGCTTCACCGACGACACCATTTTGTGTAACCGCTGACGTTCTTGCTTGTTCGTGATTTTCTTGGAAATATTAACCGAATTGCCAAAAGGTACCAAAACGATGTTTCGTCCTGCGATTGAAATATCACAAGAGAGGCGTGGACCTTTGGTAGAGATTGGTTCTTTCACGACCTGTACGAGTACGGGTGTGTTTTTGGCAATGACATCATTAATTTTTCCAAACTTTTCAATGTCTTGCTCCATCTGAAAACCTTTCAGGCGGAGATTCACTGGGCGTTTGGCAATGACATCTTTTACAAATTTGTTGAGAGAATTGTACGAGATAATCTCGTTGTAGTGCAGAAAACCATCTTTGTCATAACCTACATCAACGAAAGCGGCATTGTTTCCTTGCACAACTTTCTTGACTACCCCCAAATAGATATCTCCAACGGAAAACTGGTGTTCCGTTTCGTCAAAGTGATATTCGATTAATCGCTTGTCTTGGACAAGGGCTATTCTATCACCTTTCTGTGTGGTACTGATATATAATTCGTTGCTCAAAGTTGAGACAGCATAAAGAGGGTTAATAACAAATAAGTTGGTGAAGGTTAGCAGTTAGGCAAAACCTAACTGCTAACCTCTAAGAAAAATTATTTTTTCTTATGACGATTCTTTCTAAGACGCTTTTTTCTTTTGTGCGTGGCCATTTTGTGACCTTTTCTTTTTTTTCCGCAAGGCATGATTGTAATTGTTAAAACCTTCGATTTCAAAATGACATGAAGGCGGTAATGAATAATTTTATGTATTTACTGTTTGAAAAAAACAGCTATTTTCTTATTTTTCCCTGCTTTTGTAGTCGGGGGTGCAAAGATAGCGAACTATTTTAAGTTTTCCAAAGCCTTATTGACTTCTTCTATTAAATTTGGCTCTTTCACTTTCTTTTTGAGGTCTTCAAATATAATTTTGGCTTGCTTTTTTTCACCAGTTTCAATCAGACTATACCCCAAACCTAAAAGAGCATTTTGATTGGCTGGATTGAGCCGAAGTACTTGTTTGAAGCGGTCGGCGGCTTTGGCATATTGCCCCGATTGCATCGACAATACGCCCAGATTCATCAAGGCGGGTTCGTAAGTTGGCTCTTCGGTGATTACTTCTCGAAGCATCATAATTGCCTGCATCGGCGACTCCGACTGTACGTAAGTCATGGCCATATTGGTCTTGGCTTGTAGCTGACGGGGGTTTTTATCCAAAACTTTTTGGTAACAAGCACGGGTTTTTTCGGCATAATTACTCAAATTTTCGGCCCGAAGCGAAAGCGTAAATGCTTGATAATAAACATCTCCCGCCCGCATCCAGTTTTCGATACTTGGGTTGGCAATAGCTACTTTCTCGACATAAACTGCCGCACTATCGAAACGATTAGCGGCCAGAAACACCTGAGCTATTTGACCGTACAGAGTATTTTTATCGGTGGCCGAGGTCAATTTTTGCTTCAAGTCACTCAACAGTTTTTGTTGCTCGGCTGATAGTTTTGGAGCTTGCGAGGTTTCGCTGTGGTCGTCGTCGTGCTTTTCGGTTGGCTTATTTTCGGCTACTTTATCTCGGTTTGCCTTGGCTTCGTCTTTCACGACCACCTTTGGGCGAGAATAAAGAAAGCCCGTAAGGGCTACCGCAATGACTATCAGAATGATGAAGGGTTGTTTCATGGTTGGTGCGAAATGATAAAATCCCAACTGATTACCAAAACTTGGCAGTCAGTTGGGTTACTTCGTGCAATATTATTTTACTGATTCTTTCACTTGTTCAGTAAACTCTTTGGCTGGTTTGAAGCCAGGTACAGAGTGAGCAGGAACCATAACGGTTGTTTTTGCCGAAATATTACGGGCTTTTTTGGCGGCTCTGTGCTTATTAACAAAGCTACCGAAACCTCTCACGTACACGGCATCGCCATCGGCCAAGGTGTCTTTTACAATATCAAAAAATGATTCAAGTGCGATGGATACACTTGCTTTGTCGATGCCTGTTTTGTCGGCAATTGCTACGATTACTTCTGCTTTAGTCACGATTCAAACGTTTATTTTGATTATCAATTAAATTTCAAAAAATATCAAACGAAAATTAGCAATATTTACGCCAAACTTAGGGACAGTAGCATTTCGATTCAATATTGACAAATTCTTTGGTTTAGTTCTGAATTTGCAAAGATAGGGGATTTATAAAGAATCTGCCAAAAAGTTTTGAACATTTTTTTTTGTAATTGCTTAATAATTAATGAGTTACAAAAATAAATACTGCTAAAATAGGTTTGGAACTCATTTTAATCAAAATAAATTATCAAAAAACTTCGATAATAAATTGAAAATAGAAGCATTCTCCGAGGTACTCATTGGTTGGTTTGGTGCCAACAAAAGGGATCTTCCGTGGCGAAAAACCAGAGATCCTTATAAAATTTGGCTTTCTGAGGTGATTTTGCAACAAACCCGTGTAGCACAGGGCTTGCCTTACTACGAAAAATTTGTGGAACATTACCCAACTGTCGAGCTACTCGCCAATGCCGATAGCCAAGAAGTGCTGCGGCTTTGGCAGGGTTTGGGCTATTATTCACGGGCAAGAAATATGCACACCACGGCAAAGATTGTCGTGCAGGATTTTGGTGGTATTTTCCCGAAAAATTACGCAGGTTTACTCAAACTCAAAGGAATCGGGCCATACACGGCGGCCGCCATTGCATCGTTTGCTTTTGACGAGAAAGTAGCCGTTGTCGATGGAAATGTATATCGGGTTTTGGCTCGGATTTTTGGCGTAGAAACCGATATTTCGAGCCACGAAGCCAAGAAAATTTTCTCGACGCTTGCCAATGATTTGATTTCTGACACATCGCCAAGTACTTATAATCAAGCAGTTATGGAATTTGGGGCGATTCACTGCACGCCCAACAAGCCCGACTGTATGTTTTGTGTATTTGCGGCCGTGTGCGTGGCTAATGCTACATCAAAGCAAAGTTTTCTGCCCGTAAAGTCAAAGAAAGCGAAGGTTAAAAACCGCTATTTTGATTATTTTGTGGTTGAACGAAGCGGCGAAATCTTGATGCACCAACGCCCCGAGGGCGATATTTGGACGGGGCTTTTTGATTTTTATTTGCTCGAAAGTACCGAAAAATTAGTAATTTTAGACGAAATTGAAGACGATTTTTTACTAAAAATTTTACCAAAATCAACCATTAAAAGTTGCTCAAAAAGCATTAGGCATTTGCTCACACACCAGCGAATTGAAGCAAGATTTTGGCACATTATTCTGAAAGAAAGCATTGATTTGCCGCCCGATTATCGTTTTTATATTATGGAGGAAATTGAGCGGCTACCCAAGCCGATTTTGATTGAAAATTATTTAAAAAAGTAGAAAGGTAAAGGCGGTTTTATATCACTTCATTGTGATAAATTTGTACTATTATTTTTGTAAACTTAAAATTCCCCTCTGGGGGCAAGGAGGCTATGACCTACGGAATGAATCTCCTTCTATGGGGAACTGAAATTGACGAAACCCTTTTCCCAGTTTTAGAACAAATCAAGGAAATTGGCTTTGATGGTGTCGAGATTCCGATTTTTGACACAAATCCTGAAAAATGGTTTGCCTGGCGGCAAAAATTAGACGATTTGGGGCTAAAACGCATCGCCGTAACTATCTGTGGGGCAGATTTTAACCAAATCAGTCCTGACGAAAATATGCGAAAAGCAACTTTGGAGCGAAACAAACGTGCCATTGATTGTGCCATGATTTTGGGTGCCGATTTGCTGACGGGGCCTTTTCATTCGGCATTGGGCGTTTTTACGGGAAACCCTCCAACGAAACAAGAATTGCTTTGGGCAAAAGAAAACCTCTGGGATTTGGCCGAATACGCCGACAGCATGGGCATCACGCTCGGGCTTGAATACTTGAATCGCTTTGAAAGTTATTTGGTGTCGTCGGCAGACGAATTGTTAGCTTTAATTGAAGACATCAATCACCCTGCTTGCAAGGTCATGTTTGATACTTTTCATGCCAATATCGAAGAAAAATCAATGACGGAAGCCATCAAAAAATTGGCTAAACATCTGGTTCATGTGCAATTTTCAGAAAACGACCGCAGTACGCTTGGCAAAGGCAGTATTGATTTTGAGGTAATCATAAAAGCCTTACAGTCAATCAATTACGATAGAATGTTGAGCATCGAAGCATTTAGTATGAAACTTCCTGCGGCAAATATTTGGCGAAAAATGTTTGATTCGGAAGAACAATTAATGAGGGATAGTTTAGCGTTTTTAAGCCCCCTTGCCCCCAGAGGGGGAATTAAAAATGTCAATTTTCATCAATAATATACTGAATAATACCAAGTAATTTTGGTAAGTCGCTTAGGTAATAAACATCAGTGTCAATGATGCAAACATTGTTTTCTAAGCATAAAAATTGCCAAGCCAAACCAAAGGTAACAGTACCGTAAATCTTTGAAATGGGGTATTTTCTTTGTTCGTTGAAAATTTTTGAAGCATACATTTCAGCAATACATTGTGGACCGCCAATGTCTAAATTATCATTTTTGGCCTCCACGATACAAAAAATAGGTGCTTCGATAATAGGTGAAAATGCGTCTTTTGTAAGAATAAAATCAACTTGCCCTTTCAAGCCTTGTACTTTATCAACATCAAAATTATAGCCAGAAAAAAAAGTTAATTCATCAATATTTCGTTCGACAAGTTCATTTAGTACAGGCGTTATAATTTGTTCCGATTTTGCTTTTTCAGTCCCTAAGTGCCTTTTTAAGTTCATTTCAAGCGTTTTATTTAAAAAATCGCTTGGCTCAACAGGTTTTGGTAGGGTATTAAAAAGTTTTTTACGCATCACTTTTATACCTAATTCTGCAATATCTTCATACTTGAATTTTAAATATGATGTTGCCATTTCTGTTTTTTTATCACAAATTTAACAAAATACAAGCTATTAACTATTTCAACCAATAAAATAAATATGAATACATCAAGCATTCCTCCTCTGGGGGTTGGGGCGACCGTCGCAACGGGGCTAAACATCGCCATCGTCGGACTTGGCTTCGGGGCAGAATTTATCCCGATTTATCAGCGTCACCCGCACGCCAATATGTACGCCATTTGCCAGCGAAACGTTGAAAAACTCAATGCCATTGGTGATACTTTTGGCATCGAAGTTCGCTACTCTGACTATGACGAATTATTGAAAGACCCAAATATTGATGCGGTTCATATCAACTCGCCGATTCCGAACCATGCCGAACAAACTTTGAAGGCACTTTACGCAGGAAAACACGTGGCGTGTACGGTGCCGATGGCAACTTCGGTGGACGATTGCAAGGCAATCGTGAAGGCTTGTCGAGAAACGGGCAAGAAATATATGATGATGGAAACAGTGGTCTATGCCCGTGAGTTTTTGTTTGTGAAAGAACTCTACGAAAAAGGTGAACTCGGAAAAGTACAATTCTTGAAAGCATCGCACCAACAAGATATGGAAGGTTGGCCCGACTATTGGCCAGGGCTTCCTCCGATGCACTACGCCACGCATTGTGTCGGCCCAGTGGCTGGTTTGTTAAGATTAGAAGCTGAATATGTTTCGTGTTTTGGCTCGGGAACTATTTCGGAAGATTTAGTAAAAATACATAATTCGCCGTTTGCCGTAGAGTCAGCACATATTAAATTCAAAAATAGTGATTTGAGTGCTTACGTTTACCGTTCGTTATTCGATGTCGCACGCCAATACCGTGAGAGTTTTGAGGTGTATGGCTCAAAGAAATCTTTTGAGTGGGCTTTGATTGAAAACGAACCAAACGTGATTCATACCGCCAAAAAAACCGAACACGAGATTCCTGAAAAAGTGCAAACGCCCGACTACGCTCACTTGCTACCAAAAGAGATTCGATCGTTCACGGGAAAAGGCGTTTATGACTCCGATGAAAACACACATTTGAGTTTTGCACAAGGCGGCGGACACGGTGGCTCGCACCCACATTTGGCACATGAATTTATTTCGGCACTCATCGAAAACCGTGACCCATTTCCGAATGCCGTGCAATCGGCCAACTGGACATCAGTCGGGATTTTGGCTCACGAGTCGGCAATGAGGGGTGGCGAGATTATTTATTTGCCTGAGTTCTGAACGAATTTTAATGATAATGAAAGTGGAAAAAAATATAGCATCGGAATACCAAACGCTGGTAAGCCAAATCAGCAATCTGTTTGTCAATGGGCAACAAAAAGTAACTTATGCCGTCAATATGGCAATGCTCGAAACGTATTGGTAAATCGGGCAATACATAGTTGAGTTTGAGCAAAATGGCAAATCCAAAGCTACTTATGGACAGCATTTGCTCCAAAATCTCTCAAAAGATCTTGGCCGTGTACATGGAAAAGGATTTAGTCATAGTAACTTGATGCGTATGAGGCAATTTTATATCGCTTTTCCAATTTATGCGACAGTGTCGCACAAATTGAGTTGGTCGCATTATATTGAACTTGTCAAGATAGATAACGGACTCGAAAGAAGTTTTTATGAAAAGCAAGCAATCAGCGAAAGTTGGGGCTTACGGGAGCTGCGAAGGCAAATTGACACCTCATTATTTCTACGATTGGCAGCAAGTCAAGATAAAACAGACATTTTGGCTTTGTCGAATAAAGGGCAAATTATTGAAAAACCGATTGACATTATCAAAGATACTTATGTGTTAGAATTTCTCAAAATCCCCGAGCCTTATCAGGTTTCGGAAAAGGAATTAGAAACTCGCTTGATTGATAATTTACAAACTTTTCTCTTAGAACTCGGTAAAGGTTTCACATTTGTTGGTCGCCAATACCGCATTTCGATAGACAACAATCATTACAAGATAGACCTCGTATTTTACCATCGAATATTACGTTGTTTTGTGCTGATTGACCTAAAAATCAATGAAGTAAAGCACCAAGACGTTGGGCAAATGAATATGTACATGGGGTATTTTGCTGAAGAAGAAAATGTAGAAGGTGATAATCCACCGATTGGTATAATCTTAACCAGAAAAAAGAACGAATTGATGGTAAAATATGCTACTTATGGCATGAGTAGCCAACTTTTTATCTCAAAATATCAATTATATTTGCCAAATGAAGATGAATTAAGAACACAAATTGAGCATATTTTGAATCAATAAAAGGATTCTTGATGACTGTTCGAGGAGTCTTTTTCATACATTTGTTTCAAAATACTACTAAATTGAAACAAAAACATTTGGTGAAATGTTTAGAAATTACTCAACGATAATCATACATCATTACGACTATGGCACAAGCAACATTTGAAATCATTGACGCTTTGCGTCGCACGGCAAAAAAACTAAATACGAGTAGCGAATATATGTGGGGACACATGGGGAGCTGTAATTGTGGCAATCTCGCCCAAGAAGTTACGAAACGATCGAAAGCCGAGATTCACGCTTACGCCATGCAAGGCAACGGCGATTGGAACGAGCAGCTCAACGACTATTGTGGTACTACCCAAATGCCGATTGATTTAGTAATTCACGAAATGCTGACTTCGGGATTTTCGGTGGAAGACCTCCAAAATCTCGAAAAACTTTCGGACAAACAAATTCTAATGCGACTCCCCGCCGAAAATCGTTATCTTCGCCACAATGTCAAGGCCGATGTTATCGTTTATATGAAAGAATGGGCAAATATGCTCGAAGACGAACTTTTAAGTAGCATCAAACTGCCTGATTTTTTACAGGAAACAACCTTAGAATATGCGTAAGATTATTGTAGTGAGTGCATTGATTATCAGCACATTAGGTGCTTTTGCCCAAGAAGGAATCCCGACTTCGGGCGATAAAGACAACCAAACACAAGTATTTTTTGAAAAACCCAAGCCCGAATGGAAACAAAAACTTCGCTACGGCGGGACATTCTGGTTGGGGTTTTTCGGTGCTTTTTATATTGATGCCTCCCCGATGGTTGGCTACGAACTCAACGATAAGGGAACGGTTGCGGGCGTTGGTGTGAATTTTATTTTTCAAGGAACATTCAACCGCAACCGAGCCGCCAATACCAATAATACTATCATTGGGCCAAAGTTATTCGTTCGCCAGCAGGTTTACAAGCGTTTCTTTGCCCATGCCGAATACGAGTTTATCAATGCTTATGCCGACCAGTTTTATTCGTTTAATAATATTTCGGGTGACCCAAGCAAGAAAATCTGGGGTAGTTCGCCACTTATAGGGGCAGGATTTTATCAAGGTGGTGATGGCAAGCGGGGCAGTTTCATAACACTCATGTACAATTTGGGCTACCCAAATCGGGGTTTTATTAGTCCACAAAGTTTGATTGGAAGCCAAACACCAATTACGTTGCGGTATGGATTATTGTTTTAGATTTTACCGCCGATGCAGTGTTAAAATAAAGGCTTCAGTAGCTACAATATGTCAAAATACTCCTTCCCGCTTATTTCTTCCATTTTCCTGACGGTTATTCCTTTGGTGTTTAGTTCGGCCTTGACGGTAGCGGTTATTTCGCACGAAAACCTCATACTTTCATTTAGTTGGCAGCCTTGGGTACTCATTACGCTGGTGTGCTGCCTTACTTCTACATTTGCCATTACACCCCCCACTTTACTGGCATTAATCTTTGGATATTTTATCGGGTGGGCGGCTTTGTTCCCAATTTTCATGCTCAATATGCTGGCTATTTTCTTGGTAAATATCATCACGAAGCAAATAGATGGCGATAAATTCAGAAGCTATCTATCTGATAATCAACAGATTAACGATATTTTAAAAAATATTCAACGGCAGGAACTGAAATTTATTTTCTTCACGAAACTCTCGCCCGTATTGCCCTTTGCTCTGACCAATTTTGTGTTTGCACTATCGGGGGCAAAACTCCGAAATATACTCTTAGGGGGCTTTCTGGGCATGATTCCCCGAACAATATTGGCGGTCTGGACTGGCCTACAAGCCAAGGAAATTAAGCAATTATTAGAAAATCCGAACGAAGGCAGTACGCAGAAAATATTGATAATCGTACTTTTTGTGGTTTCGGTTGGGGGAATATTGTACTACGTTTTGCCTAAAAAAGTGAAAAAATAATAAAATAAGTGTGGCACATCTTGCTACATAAATAACAAATTGTGCCACATTTATTTTCTCTTCCTTATTTATTTTCCTGCCTCTTTTGCCCAAGTATCTTTCAAGCCGACGGTGCGGTTAAAGACTAATTTTTCGGGGCTTGAATCACGGTCTAAATTGAAATATCCTTTTCTTAAAAATTGATAATGTACGGATAATGAAGCACTTGCAAGGCTTGGCTCAACAAACGCCGTGATGATTTGTAGCGAATCTTGATTGACATAATCCTTGAAATCACCGTCTTCACGACTCGGGTCTTCGACCTTGAAGAGTCGATCATAAAGCCTAACTTCGGCCGCAACAGCTTGTGCGGCTGATACCCAATGAATCGTTCCCTTCACGGCAACGCCCGAAGTATCCTGTCCGCTTCGTGAGTTTTCGATGTACGAGCAGCGTAGCTCCGTCACTTCACCGTTTTCATCTTTTATCACCTCATCACACTTGATGATGTAGGCGTGTTTCAGCCGAACCATCAAACCAGGAGCCAATCGGAAATACTTTTTGGTCGGATTTTCCATGAAATCATCTTTTTCAATTAAAATTTCACGACTAAACGGCATCGTTCTCGAACCACTTTCGGGGTCTTCGGGGTTGTTTTCTGCCGTCAATTCTTCTATTTTTCCTTCGGGATAATTCATAATGACTACTTTAATTGGGTCAAGCACGGCCATCACACGGGTAGCGATTTTGTTGAGATGCTCCCGTACGCAAAATTCGAGCAGGCTCACATCAATCAAGTTTTCACGTTTCGCCACGCCTATTCGGTCGCAAAATTCCCGAATCGCTTCGGGTGTATAGCCTCTTCTACGCATACCCGAAATAGTCGGCATTCGGGGGTCGTCCCAGCCCGATACGTAGTTTTCGTTTACTAATTGCAGTAATTTTCGTTTGCTCGTAATGGCATAAGAAAGGCTCAAACGAGCAAATTCGTACTGTTTTGAAGGAAAAATCCCCAAATTTTCGATGCACCAATCGTACAATTCACGGTGCGGAATAAACTCCAAGGTGCAAATCGAATGCGTGATATTTTCAATAGAATCGGATTGCCCGTGAGCAAAATCGTACATCGGATAGATACACCATTTGTCACCTGTGCGGTGGTGTTTGGCAAATTTTATGCGGTAAATAATCGGGTCACGCATGAGCATATTTGTTGCTGCCATGCTGATTTTTGCCCGCAGGACGTGCGTTCCTTCGGCAAACTCACCATTTTTCATGCGTTCAAACAAATCAGTGTTTTCGGCAATGCTTCGCTCTCGGTACGGACTATTGATGCCCGCTGAAGTTGGCGTGCCTTTCATCACGGCCATTTCTTCGGACGTGCTTTCGTCAATATACGCCAAGCCTTTACTGATAAGATTTTTGGCAAATTCGTACAAATTATCAAAATAATCGGAGGCGTAGCGTTCTTCGGCCCACTCAAAACCTAACCATTTTACGTCAGCTTTGATTGATTCTACATACTCGGTATCTTCCGTTACGGGATTTGTATCATCAAAACGAAGATTGGTTTTTCCGCCGTATCGCTGGGCAACGCCAAAGTTTAAGCAAATAGATTTGGCATGACCGATGTGCAAATAACCGTTTGGCTCGGGCGGAAAACGGGTCAAAACTCGCCCGTCATTTTTGCCCGCTGCGAGGTCATCGGCAATGATTTGTTCAATAAAATTCAGTGGTTTTTCGGTCGTTTCTGCCATGATTCTGTGAGTGGTGATGTTGCTTTGGCACAAATTTAACGCTTTTTTGAGTTTAACGCTTTTTTGTTTTTGTATTAAAAATGATTTCTTTAATTCGTGAAAAAAATAATTAGAATTGTTATATTTTTAAAGTTCTCTGACAATGTTTGTGGAGAAGGGTCTGTACCGCAGGTCTGACCCCGTGAGATTGCTATCAGACCTGCGGTACAGACGGGGTTCACCCAGACACAGTACAAACAAAACCACGAAAATTGTTAGAGAACCATTTTTAACAAAAGAAGAGTGAAGACAATCTCCACTCTTCTTTGTTGTTGTGATACTGGCTATTTATACCTTCCGCTTGCCCGCCAACTTTTTCCCCGCATCTAATAATTGATTGATTTCGGTATAACCCAAAAACATTTTTACGACTTTTCCAGAGTTTGGGTCAATAAAAAACAGCGATGGGTATCCTTGTACTTCGTATATGCTCGAAAGTCGCACGCCTTCGTCGGTTTCCATATCAATGGCGGCATTGACAAAGTTTTGGTTAAAAAACTCGCCTAATGCTTTATCAGGAAACACCTTCGCTTGTAACATTTTGCAGGGGCCGCACCAAGTGGTGTAAGCGTCCATGAATATCAATTTTTTTTCGGCTTTGGCTTTTTTTACGATTTCTTTCCAAGATGTTTCCGTAAATTTTATGCCCGTGGAAGCACCGTGTTGGGCAAGCGTAGATAAGCTAAAAAACAATCCGATGGCGGCAAACAATAGGTTTTTTTTCATTTTTGGTGATAATAAGTGATTTGCAAATATTTTGTTTAACGTAAAAGTACGAGATTTTAGTTTCGTGAGGCATTATAATTTATCGGCAAAAACTATTCCATTTTTCAAGGCTTTTGTTTTTGTAGCAAAAGTCTAATTTCAAAATCGCAGCTATTATTTGTCGTCAGTGGAACAATCTGAGTTTTTTACGGTCTGCCCCGATTTCTTCGTCTATCAAATTGGAAATGTCCACAACTGCACCATATTCTATAAATACCTCATAAAATCTAAGATAATTGTTCCCCCAATAAATCATTGCACAAGCCATTGGAGCACCTTTGCCTACGTCTTGTCCATTCTCTAAAAATTTTAGTCGAGTATCATATAAAAAACATATTGCTTTTGCTTTTGTAAAGACAAATCTTTTCCAATGAGAGGTATTAGCCGCAATAGGAATCAATGCCAATACTTCCGAACCAAATTCAGAATTTGCATGAGAGCATTTTGCTAACCAATTTTTTATTGTTGTTCCCCTTTCTTTGTCTATTCCATAAGGGGGATTTACAAAAATTGTTGAATAATTCCACGATTCTTTTAGTCCGTCATATTCGGGCAATCTATATTCTTTGTCTGCATTGACAACAGAATACTCGTTTGAGCATGGGTCAAGATGAATTCCACCACCGAAAAAGTCTTTTACGGCTTTTACGTATTTGTGTGGCGTACCCCAACTTTGGCTTAATGTTATTATGCTTCTACCTGCACTCATTATAAAATTGTTTTCCACGGGTGAGACCGCCCATGCGGTAACCCTTGCGATTTTTGTTTTTCAATTCTTCTAATTTTCCTTTAAAATTGTAAAATTGTTTTCCAGTTTTTGTTCTTTAATTCTTCCAATTCGTCTTTCAAAATTATCAAACTTTTCTTACTCGGAGAAATGACATTAAACCAACTTTCAACTGTTTTGAGGTTGTCTTTGAAGTATTTTAATAGAATTCGGTCAGCTTCAATGTTCATTTGAACTTTTGTAAACTGATTCTTTTTCTTGCCTTCCGTGTAACTTGATAGAAATGTATCCCTTAAAAATTGAAATTCAGGAATTGGATTTAACAATAACTTGTCAATAAAATCTGATAATCCTTGGTCTGTTAAAAACAATAACCAGTCATAAGATTGAGCTAAAACCATCAATTCTTTTTGAAAATGCTCTTCGCTAAAACTTAACTCACCAGATAGCGTTTTCTTAATCCAATTTCCGTGATTACTTACTACACCAATAGTTAAAATGAATTTTCTGAGAAGTTCTTTGTCGGAAGAGTAAATAACCTCTTCCATTAATTTAACGTAGGGTTTGATTGTATAAGAACCATCACTTTTGTAGATTATACCTTGCATTTCACCAGATTCAGAACGAATTTTTTGTAGCGAAGATGCCATTCTTGCCACATAAGCACCTTGTTTTGCTTTTTCAATTGTCTGCGGACCTTTGGTCATTCCTTCCTCAACGCCAACTCGCTTACACTCAAACATCGCATAAGGTTTTCTACTCTGCTCGTAAATATGAAGTTCTAACTTGTCGCCAATGTCTGATTTTATGCTACACAAAAGAAATGAACTTTCAGATGTAGCAATAGTACAAGCGTTACGAAGAATGCGGAACGCCGCCCGATTATTACTTAAAAGTTGATTGTTTTTACGTTCAAAGCCTGTCAAGTCGAAACCAGTTGTTTGTAGTACTTTCAAAATAATATTAGAAGTGATAGATTTTTCAGATTTGTCTATCGTCAGAAAAGAACTCCGAACGATTGGGTGTAATGAATATTCAACATTGTGTGTAATGTCGGGATTGCCATATTCAGCAAGTCCACGCTCAATAGAGATTTGATTATTAAGTCCCCAAGTTTTAAGAAGATAGTACGTGATAATCTCAACTAAAGTCCCCAATGCTCTTCCAGAAGCCTTTTTAGGGTCTTTTGTATGTTTAAAAACCTCGTCTGCTAAAACCTTTTGTAATTTATCTACTGATTCGTATGCCATATTTTTCTTTTTGGCAAAGGTAGTTTTTTTTTGTTGAATTTCTTGTTGTTCGGGTGTCAGTTTGTAGTAGTGTCGTGTTTTAGGGTTGCACATAACATCGTATTTGCAATATGTCTGGCAGACGGCATAAACATCAGCACTTGGAATACTTATTGGCATCTGTTTGGGTGAAAGGAATTCAACTGAAAGGGCTGAACGGACTCAAAGCCAGTCACATTGCAAATAAGTGTACGTTATAAATGCTATTTTCTGAGTAAATCTACGTAATTTTGTATTTTAATCATTCATTTCACAAATAATATGACTACCGAACAATTGAAGGAGTTAAAAGCCAGATTAGCGGCTTTGAGGGGGTATCTTTGACTACGATAGCAAAAAAGAACAACTCGAAGATTTAGAAAACCAAACGGCTCAACCCGAATTTTGGACTGATGCCGCCAAGGCCGAAACCGTAATGAAACAAGTGCGGATATTAAAAGGCTGGACGGGCGGCTACGAAAAAGCCGATGCCGTAATCGGTGACCTCGAAACGCTTTATGAGTTTTATGAAGCGGGCGACGTACCCGAAGAGGAAGTCGATGAAGAGGGCAAAAAAGTTGAAATCGTACTGGAAGAATTAGAGTTAAAACGAATGTTGTCCAACGAAGAAGACCAATTCAGTGCCATTTTGGAAATAAATGCGGGGGCAGGCGGCACCGAAAGCCAAGATTGGACCAGTATGCTGATGCGAATGTATCTGATGTGGGCCAACAAAAAGGGCTATAAAGTATCAGAACTTGACTTTCAAGATGGTGATACGGCTGGCGTAAAATCGGTTTCTTTGCAAATCGAAGGCCCGATGGCTTACGGTTTCTTGAAGTCCGAAAATGGTGTGCATCGCTTGGTGCGTATCTCCCCTTTTGACTCTAACGCTCGCCGACATACCTCGTTTTCGTCGGTTTTCGTTACGCCATTGGTCGATGAAACCATCACGATTGAAATAAATCCTGCCGACATCGAAATCCAAACTTCCCGTTCGGGCGGTGCGGGCGGGCAGAACGTCAATAAAGTCGAAACCAAAGTACAGCTTACCCACAAGCCTTCGGGCATCGTTATTGTGTGTCAGGTCGATCGAAGTCAGCTCGGCAACCGTGAGCGGGCAATGCAAATGTTGAAGTCAAAACTTTACCAGTTGGAAGTCGATAAACGCAATGCCGCCAAAGCCGAAACCGAAGCGGGCAAGATGAAAATCGAGTGGGGTTCACAAATCAGAAGCTATGTTCTGGACGACCGCCGAGTGAAAGACCACCGAACCAATATTCAGACCTCCAACACCGAGGCCGTACTAAATGGCGATATTGATGATTTTATCAAGGGTTTCTTGATGGAAAATTAATATTTCTCAAAAACACAAAAAGCTCGTAGAAAATATTTCTACGAGCTTTTTTGTTTTTGCTGGTCTAAGGTCACAATTTTGTAAACTGCCGACTCTTAACTGTGAACTGTTCGCCTCACATCACCATTGCCCGCTCGGTCATGATTGTGAGTACTTCTTCGTCCATTAGTCGGGTTTCAAAACCTTGTGTTTTTGGTATTTCATAATGAAAGAAATATTTCATGGTGTGAATCTTACTTTCATAAAATTCTACATCATCGCTATTGCCAGAAGTAATAATCAGTTTTTGCTTCGCCACAACGGCTTGTTTCAGCCATTGCCACGCCACTACATTCAAGCTAAACATTTCCATATAAAGCGTTGCGTCCGACAAAAAGCGTTCCACATCGCCCGTTCCTGCAATGCCCAGCAAGTGCATTGTTACTTTTTGCAAGCGTTCGCCTTCGGTTTTTAGGGCAAGTGCGTAGTGTTTTAGTTCGTCATATTGCAAAGCCGATTTGATAGTACTACCAATTTCTTTGGCCAAGAGTTGCATCGCTTTTCCGCTCGCCATTGATACTTTTCTGCCCAACAAATCCTGTGATTGAATACCCGTCGTGCCTTCATAAATTGGCGTGATACGAATATCTCGGTAATACTGCTCCACGGGAAAATCTTCCGTGAAACCATACCCACCAAAGCACTGCACGGCATCATTAATTGCCTTCATGCCGTATTCACAAGGGAATGTCTTGGCAATGGGCGTGAGCAATTCGAGTAATAAATGGGCGTTTTCTTTCTCTTCGGCATCGTCAGATGCCTCGGCAAGGTCAAAATATTTTGAAGTTTCGAGCAGCAACGAGAGTGAACCTTCCACAACGGACTTTTGAAACAACAACATTCGCTTCACGTCGGGGTGCTGAATAATCGCAATTTGCGGGGCATCGAGGGCGTGTTTTTGGTTCAAACGGCGGCTTTGCGGACGCTCCTTGGCGTATTCGAGTGCCGCATAATAGGCAGCCGAGGCGATACCTGCTCCCGTGAGGCCAACCCCAATACGGGCTTCATTCATCATCTGAAACATATAATTCAAGCCCTTGTTTGGCTCGCCCACCAAGTAGCCAATGCAATCATCGTTTTTATCACCAAAGCCCAGGTGCATGGCTGGCACGCCTTTCTGACCTAATTTATGGTAAATTCCCATCGAAGTGATGTCATTATCTGAGCCATCAATGCGGTATTTCGGAATCACGAATAACGAAATCCCCTTCGTGCCGAGTGGAGCCCCTTTGACACGACCAATGAACAGGTGTATAACGTTATCGGTAGCGTCGTGGTCGCCCGCCGAAATAAATACTTTTTGTCCACGCATTTTGTACGTTCCGTCGGCCAAAGGCTCGGCCGTTGCCGTAATATCCGACAGGGAGCTACCCGCCTGTGGCTCGGTTAGGCACATCGTACCCTGCCATTTGCCCGAAAGCATATTTGGCACGTAAGTATCCTTTAATTCCTGCGAACCGAAACTCGTGATGAGCCGAGCCGCTCCCGCAGTAAGCCCCGTAAACATCATGCCGTTATTGGCCGACATTAGTATGTACCCTAAGATACTCGACACCGTTACGGGCATTTGCGTTCCTCCGTCGTCATAGTCAAAATCGACACCGATAAGCCCCGACTCCCCCACTGCCTTCAAATAACCTTTGATAGCTGGGTGAACGGTCACTTTTCCGTCTTTCAGTTCGGGTTGGTTTTTATCGACATCTTTTACGAACGGAAACATGAGATTTTCGGCAATCTGCGTGGCCGCATCAATCGTCATATCGAAAGTTTCTTTATTGTGGTCAGCAAAGCGAGCGTGTTGCGTCAGCGTTTCTGCCTCGTGTACTTCATAAAGCAAGAAGTCCACGTTTCTTTTGTTGAAATAATGTTTTGCCATAAAAGCCACCAATCCCCCAAAAGGGGTTTATTTAGAAAATATTTAAAAGTTATCTTAGAATCTGAGTCCCCCTCTGGGGGTCAAGGGGCTACATCAACCCCAGCATTTTTGCGTATTTCATCATTGCCCCAGGGTTCGAGAGTTTGAGTTTTCCTGTCATCATGGCCATCATCGGGTTGGTATCTCCCGTGGCAATTTTTACGAAATCGTCGGCATCGGATTTTACCACGCACTCGGCCGTTCCTACGAAGCCCTCCACAAATTCGGCTTTACCATCGGCCACAACTATTGAATAATCGGCACCACCACCGAAATCAAAATGTAGCGTTGTCGTTACGCCTTCAACATCGCTTGCAGTCAAGCGTGAGGCGGTATTTTGTAAATATTCTTTTGCAGACATAGTTATTATCGGTTTTGTACGAAAGTTATAGAATGAAGTTCTGAAATATTCCGAAAGTTAATAAAAAATCAAAATAATATTATGCAAGCATACCATTATTTTTTACGTGAAATTTGTCTTTGTGTTGAAAAAAAACAATATTTGACAAAAATTAACAGGAAACTTCGTAAAAACGCAGCAGTTTGCTCAGAAAACGAAGTTATCCTTTTGTTTCTCACAAACAGTTACTAAATTTCCATTATTCTTGGTATTAGAATTGATATAAATTCAAAAAAGAAAAAACACTAAATATGTTACTTTTTTGTAATCAACTGGTCAAAATTGAAAAATAAAATATTTAAAAATACCGCTGACGAAGAATTGGTTCGACTCTATGTCGAAACCCAACGGAATCTTTACTTTGAAGAACTTTACGACCGCTACGTTGATAAAGTTTACAGGAAGTGTCTTTCGTTCGTAAAAAACGATGCCCAAGCCGAAGATTTTACCCATGATATTTTTTTACGATTGGTGCTGAAAATCGGTAGTTTCAAGGAGCAAGCTAAATTTTCGACTTGGCTATACTCAATTACCTACAACTATTGTATGGATCAAATGAGAATCGTCAAGAAACAAGCCGAAACCGCTCTTGACGAAAACTTTGACCTCGAAGCCGAAGATGACGACTCGGAATTGGCCGAAATACAAGCCCACGACTTGAAAAAGGCTTTGCAGAAAATCGACCCCGAAGAACGGGCTATTTTGCTGATGAAGTACCAAGACGAGTTTAGCATCAAAGAAATTGCCGATACCTTTAATATTAGTGAAAGTGCCGTAAAAATGCGACTCATGCGAACGAAGGAAAAACTCCGAAAGGTTTATACCGAAAACTTTGTGTTCGTCTTGATTGTGCTGGCAAAAGCACTGTGGTTTTGGAAAAAATAAATTGCAGTGAGAAGTCCATAGTCAATAGACCATAGACCATAGTAAACATAACATTGATCACATTGTAGATATAAAATCAGCATTACCGACTAAATACTGGCAACTATTTGCACATACCAACCAATAACAATGGAAGACTTTGATGATAACGCAACCGCCCCCGAGCATTTAAAAGGTATGCTCACTGCCGAAATAGACGTGATTCGTGAAGCGATGCAAATCGTACAAATGTTTTTGGGCGAAACAATGGTCGTTGCCGTTAAGTATTTAGATGAGCTATATCCCAAAGAACAACAACAACCGTAAACAAATAATTAACATTGTATTTTAAATAGCCTCTATGATGAACTTCCCTCAAATGATAATTGATATTTTTAGCAATATGGTTAAGAATTTCATGAGTTTTTTTGCCAATCTAATCCAAGCAGCTATCGTTGTGCTAATCGGTTGGTTGGTAGCTAAGGTCGTGGCCACCGTCGTGCAGAAAGTTTTGCAAAATATTGGCATTGATAAAATTGGAGAGAAGCTCAACGAGATAGATGCCGTTAAGAGTATGAATGTTGAAATAAAACTGAGTACCATCATCTCCAAGGTGCTTTACTATTTTATATTGATATTTACGTTTCAGCCCGCCGCCGATACGCTGGGTGTAGCAGCGGTTTCGGACATGATAAAACTCATCATTGCATTCATACCAAAGCTCATTTCGGCGGTATTGATGCTTTCAGCGGGAGTTTTTCTGGCCGACGCTCTCAAAGGCTTCGTCATAACGCTCTGCAAATCGTTTAATATTGCCGCAGGAAAACTCATCGGTACAGCAGTATTTTTCTTTTTATTTATTATTTTCTTGATTCAATCCATTGCCCAAGTAGGCATCAATACGAGTTTGTTTGAATCAACTTTCAGCCTCATCATCGGCGGGATAATCTTTGCCTTTGCTATCGGATACGGCTTTGCTTCCAAAGAAATATTGCTTAATATTATTTCTTCGTTTTACAGCAAAAACAAATATAAAGAAGGACAAGTAATAGAAATTGATGGCATTAAGGGTGAGATAATCGCCATGGATAATACCACTATTACCCTCAAAACGACTGATTCAAAGACCGTTTTTCCGCTACAAGTACTACAATCGAAAACAGTTATTGTATTTGAGTAGAAAATTTTTTCTTAAAAAGTATGATTTCCTAAAAAAATATATTTATTTAGTATTTAAAATCAATGCCTTTTCGGCACTCTCACTGCTTCTGTTGTCAAATATATAGCCTCACTAATAAATTTAATCATAGTCAAACAACACTATAACTATGCTTTTCGACACGGTGTCGAACAGTTTATTATTGCTCAAACCCCCATAATTAAAATGAAAAAAAAACTTTTTACAATCTGTTATCTGTGCTTCGCCACATTCTCTTTTGCCCAAGATGGCCCAAAAAACCTCGCTGATTCGCTCAAAATCGGCTTTTGGGATCCTCGTAGTACACAGTTTGGCATTAATTTTTCACAAGCAGGCTTTAATGACGCTTGGGCTGCCACGCAAGGCGGTGTGGGCAATTTAGGGCTTAACTTTTACTTCAACAACAAAGCGGTTTATCACAAAAATAAGGGTGTATTTACGTCTGATATTCAGTTTCAGTACGGTACACAAAAATTCAAAGGTCAAGACGCTCGCAAAAACATTGACCGTATTTTTATTGACAATAAGTACGCTCGCAAAATATCACCAACACTTAGCTTGTTTGCTTCTGTAAATTTCTTTTCGCAGTTTGCGTCTGGCTACGCCTACGATGCAAAGGGAGTGAAAGGCAAAAAGATTTCGAGTTTATTTGCCCCTGGTTTTTTATCTGAGGGATTTGGCATCGAATGGAAACCAAAAAAATATTTCGTTATGCAACTCGGTGGAGCTACACTTCGTCAAACGTTTGTGAGTAATAATGACGTATTCACAAATACATCAAAAGATGTGACAGAAGACGGTAAAGTTATAAAGCGTTCGTACGGCACCGAAAAAGGCAAAGTATTAAACGAGTTAGGCTTTCAAGTCGTAGCAGCGTTTGACAAGGATATTGCCAAGAATGTAAATTTAAAGTGGCGTTATCAGGGATTTGTAGCCTATGCTCCTAAATCTAAACCAATGGACCATAACATTATGCTCATCACTACTGCCAAAGTAAACAAGTATTTGAACGTAAACCTCACGATTTTGGGCGTTTATGATGCTGATGTCGTAAGCAAATTCCAGTTGAGTGAAGGTTTTGCGGCAGGATTAGTTTTTGCTCTTTAAGATTGTATTACCCTAATTTAATAATAAGTAAAACCTAAACTCTTTCAAATCATGTTAAAAGAATTCAAAACATTCATTGCCCAAGGAAATGTCCTTGATTTGGCCGTCGGTGTAGTTATCGGTGCGGCATTTGGCAAAATCACAACTTCATTAGTTGATGATATTATTATGCCCGTCGTTGGATTTGTGTTGGCGGGCGTAGATTTCAAAACCCTTGCCTTACATTTAGGACAGCCCGATGATAAGGGAGCTTATCCTGTAAACATCATGTATGGTAACTTTATTCAAACCGTTATCCAGTTTTTGATAGTGGCATTAATAATATTCATGGTAGTAAAAGCAGCTAACAAAGCAAAATTAACTGATAAATAATACCATTTTTTTCTCAAAAAGGTCGTACTCTTATCAAGTACGCCCTTTTTTTGTATTATATTTATCAAAAGTATTTACCAAATTAAACAGACAAACCGAATAGTATTTTGTCGTTATTAGTAATTACGTGGCATTTTTGGCATAAACGAGTCGTTTTTTTAATGCAAAATAAATTTTACAAGTTTTTCTTTTCTTTCACTCTGAAATAATTTACATTTGTTACGGGTTTTAGTTTTATGTCAAAATTTACTTGAAACTAAAAATCAAATTCGTGCTTATTTCCTATAAACTTAATCGGTAGCTTTTGGCTACCACCACAAAATCATGGAAACGTGGTTGAAAGACAAATTACGGGGTGACTGGCAAATCTGGTTTATCGTCGTAGTTCTATCATTATTTAGTATGCTGGTCGTTTACAGTGCCAGCTCTGCCCTTGCCTACAAAAAAGCAGGTGGCAACACCGAAGCATATCTCTTCAATCATACAGCACACCTTTTGTTTGGCCTTGTCGTGATTTGGCTCATTCACCGAATAGACTATACAAAGTATGCGGGTATTTCAAGGCTGTTGCTTTGGGTAACGCCCGTTTTGCTACTTTATACCTACTTTTTTGGCACAACCGTGGGCGGCACCAAACGCTGGATTAGCCTCTTCGGTATTTCGTTTCAATCATCTGATTTGGTTCGTTTGGTACTTATTACCAACCTTGCGGCCATGTTGGCTCGCCGCCAAAATGTTGAATACACCCAAAAAACCCTCATGGGCCTGATATTTTGGTGCGTTTTGCTGTGCGGTATGTTGGCCATTACCAATTTTTCAACGGCAATTATCTTGGGTGTAACTTGCTTTTTGATCATGTATATGGGTCGAGTACCGAGCCGATATTTGTTCCGAATGGCGTTTTTGGTCATCGGAATATTAATGATTGCCGTGAGTGCGAGCGTTGTTTTATACGCACGGGGTGTTGAGTTTGGGCGTGGGCAGGTAGTTTTGGAGCGTATCGAGGCATTTGCTGATATTGATATTAACCGAGATAAAGTAATCGGCAACCCCGACCGTGACGATAATTTTCAGAAGGAGCAAGCCATGATTGCCATCGCTCGTGGCGGCATTGTGGGTATTGGGCCTGGCAATAGTTTTCAACGAAATTATCTCCCAGAGGCATTTTCGGACTATATTTATGCCATTATCGTAGAAGAATACGGCATGATTGGGGCAATAATGGTCATGGGTTTGTACCTTTGGCTACTGTACCGTGGACTCAAAAACGTGAGCAATACCCAACGAGCTTTTGGCGGGCTGCTCTGCGTTGGGCTTACATTTAGTATTGTTTTTCAGGCATTTATCCACATGTTTATCAATGTCGGGCTGGGGCCAGTCACGGGGCAAACCTTACCAATGATGAGCATGGGAGGTACTTCTATTTTATTTACGGCCGTTGCCATCGGCATTGTGTTAAGTGTCAGCAAAGACGAATACGACGAAAAATCTTTAAATGTGTAAATACGTTGTTGATTTAGTTTTTTTGGTTGTAGGTTATTGCATTTTATTTGTAAAATATTGATAATCAAATGTTTATATCTAAAATTATTAATTTACAATTTTCAATCAAGATATAAGCTAAATAATAGTCTGTAACCATGAAAAAAATCATCATCAGCGGCGGAGGAACGGGCGGGCATATTTATCCAGCCGTGGCGATTGCCAACGAGCTGAAAGCCCTCGATGCCACTACTGACATACTTTTTGTGGGAGCAACGGGCAAAATGGAAATGGAAAAAGTACCCAAAGCGGGTTATAAAATCATTGGTCTACCGATTGCAGGAATCAATCGGTCTAATATGTTAGCTAATTTGGGACTTCCGTTTAAGTTGATAAAAAGCCTTTGGAAAACGTATAAGCTCATCAAAGATTTTAAGCCCGATATAGCTATTGGCGTGGGCGGGTATGCCAGCGGACCGACTTTGATAATGGCTAACTTACTGGGTGTTCCGACACTTATTCAAGAACAAAACTCGTTTGCGGGTGTAACCAATAAATTTGTCGCCAAAAAAGCCAAGAAAATTTGTGTAGCGTACCCAAACATGGAACAGTTTTTTCCGAAAGAAAAAATCGTAATGACGGGCAACCCAGTTCGAAACGATATTATCGAAACCAAATCAAAGCGTGCGGCAGCATTTCGGCATTTTGGTCTTGACCCCGAGCGAAAAACGCTATTAATCATCGGCGGCAGTCAGGGAGCAAAAACGATTAACGAAGCAATATTTGCGGGACTGAATGAGTTAATTTCAAACGACTTGCAGATTATTTGGCAAACGGGAAAGTTATTTACAGACAAAGCCCGAACTGCCGTAGAGTCATTGCAAACGAAGCGAGTTTTTGTGGCAGATTTTATCTATGAAATGGATTTTGCCTACGCTGCCGCCGGCTTGGTGGTGTCACGGGCGGGGGCTTTATCGGTGTCGGAATTGTGTTTGGCCGAGAAACCTTCAATCTTGGTGCCGCTACCAACGGCTGCCGAAGATCACCAAACACAAAATGCCATGAGCTTAGTAAATATCCAAGCGGCATGGTTAGTGAAAGATGCTGAAGCGAGCGAAATTTTGGTTGATAAAATCATCGAACTGGCTGATAATCAATCTATTATGACTCAACTAAGCAAAAATATAAAAACCTTAGCCATGCCAAACGCAGGCAAAGAAATTGCGGCCGAAATCATAAAAATTATTGGTGAATGAAAATTTTTTTCTCAGAAAGTAACGTAAATTACTCAACTTATACATTCGATTATGCGATTTACTGTTTGAAAGAATCACAAGCCGAATTGCCTGAAATGTACGAGCGTGGTTTTTTACCCTACTCGGGAAATCTGAGCATCGAAAGCGACATTTTTTACTTGGCCCGTAGCCTGAGAGTCGAACTCGACCGATTTGAAGATACGTCCGAAAACAGACGGGTGAATCGCTTAGTAGAACCACTCAATATTAGTTTAGAAGTTATAAAAAAGGCTAATTTTGACTTAAATTCAACTGATTTTGTAAGCCTTTGCCAAGCATACATCACCCAACGCATCGGCGACGACAACATGAGTATTGAGCGTTGGCAGTACATTTTATCAAGGCCAATGGGCACGCACATTTTTAAATTTACGTCCGATGGCAAACTTTTGGGCTTTGTGCTGACCGTAATCGAGAGCGATATTTTACATTATTGGTTTGCGTTTTTTGATACCGAATATATCCGAAGCCACTCATTGGGCAAGTGGCTCATGTGGCGGGTAATCAAGTGGGCAAAAGAAAACGGTTTGAAATACGTTTACCTCGGAACGGCCTATAAAGCATCGGCACTATACAAAATTCGGGACCATAAAGGCTTGGCTTTTTTTGACGGTACGGGTTGGAACCAAGACATTGAGCGGCTGAAAGATTTGTGTAAAAATGATTTAGAACCCAAATCCGCCGATGCGTTTAAAACCTTAGAAAACCAAAACAAGTTTCTTAGAAAATTGAGTGATTAATACAAGCGTACTTTCCTAAAACACCATAAAAATATGTTTCGTAATACCAACCTCGGCAAAATCGGCAAAGTTCTTTTGGGCGTGGTAGCCATTGCTTCCGTTACGCTACTGATTGGCTTTTCGAGTGATAGCTTTTCTTCTAATCGCTGCAAAAAAATTGAAATAAATATCAAAAACGCCGATGAACAGTTTTTTGTAAACAAACAAGACATTGAAAGTTTGGCGACAAAGTACGGCAGCGACCAATTAGTCGGTAAATTATTTGATAAAATCGACCTGCTGGAAATCGAACAGCGAGTACTGCGAAACAAGCAAATAAAAACCTGTCAGGTGTTCAGGGGGGTGGAAGGAAACCTCAACATTGACATCGAGCAACACGTGCCGATTGCCCGAATTTTGATGCCCGATGGGCGAGATGACGTATATGTTGATGCCGATGGGAGTTTTTTTCCACTATCCGACCGATATTCCGCAAGAATTTTATTGCTTTCGGGCGAATATTTCCGAAATTTGTCAAACTTTAAAACTAAACGTCAAGAAAAAAACTTATTCTTCTTAAATCTAATCAATGAAGATGCCTTCTTGAAGGCACAATTTACTCAATTAGAAATAGCCAGTAATGGTGATATTAATATCGTACCGCTGGTTGGAAGTCACGTAATTGAGTTTGGCGAACCAACAAATATCGAAAACCGATTGAACCGATTAAAGATATTTTATAACCAAATCTTACCCGTAAAGGGCTGGGACGAGTTTTCGCACGTGAGCGTAAAATACGACGGGCAGATTGTCTGTAAATAAAAAGCTGTGACTTTTGGACACTTGGTTGTCGTGGAAGCCTTAAAATAAAAGTATATGAACAAAGGTGTGATTGTAGGTATCGACATTGGTAGCACAAAAATTTGTGCAGTGGCTGGTATTATTGACCATGTCGGGAAGGTAAAAATTCTGGATATGGTGGAAGAACCTACGCAACGAGGGCGGGTTTCTAATGGTACCGTCGTAAACTTAGAGTTTACGGCAAAGGATATTGACCGCATTCTTACCCAGCTTTCCGACAAAGCTGATATTAATATTCAGAACGTAATTGTTAATATTTCGGGTGAATACGTCGAAGGACGCAGCCACCAGAATTTCTTGACCCGCAACGATAGCCGCACGATGATTCGCAAAGAAGAAATCGAAAAATTGGCCGTTGATATTCGTAAATCGTTCCGCCCCACGGCAGGAAATGTCATCATTCATACCTTCCCGCAGGAATTTATTATTGACCGTGCTTCCGTTCCTGATAATCCAGTTGGTCGAACGGGCGTAACCCTGGGTGGTAATTTTTTCTTGATTTCAACACCCAACGACCCGCACATCGCTCTACAACAAACCATTGAGCGGGTTGGGGTAAAGATTCAAGACAATAAGCGATTTATTCCGCTAAAAATCGTTCATACGTTATTCTCGCCTTTGGCCGATGCAATGTCGGTTTTGAGCGAAACTGATAAGAAATTGGGCGTTGCCGTGGTAAATATTGGTGGCGATACGACCGAAGTAGCTATTTTTCACGAAAGTGGTTTGCGTCATATTTCAGTCATACCTTTTGCAGGAAAAAGCATCACCAACGACCTGGTGAAGGCCTTTCAGATATTACCCGACCACGCCGAAAAGCTCAAACTCATCATGGGTGATGTGCCGCCCGACGAAGTTGGGAAGAATGACATCATCAAAATTCCGGGCATTGAGGGGCTTCCTGACAAAGAAATCGTAGCCAAAAATGTAAGTATTATTATTGAAGAACGCCTCAAAGAAATAGCCGCAATGGCAATGGCCGAAATCATGCACTCGGGCTACGAAGGCCAGCTCATCAGTGGCGTAATACTGACGGGCGGCACCGCTAATATCCGCATGATAAAAGATGTGTTTACGGAAGTAACCAATGGTATGAATATACGCATCGGTAATACAGTACGGAATATCGGCGAAAGTGCTTTGAGCAAAATCATTGATCCAAAGTACGCCACAGTTGTAGGTTTGGTGCTATCGGGCTTTATGCCTTTAGATGAGCGAGTACCACAGGAGGTTATCTGGGGAAATATTCCAGAAAGCCAAATGCCAAGTAATAATGGTGGCTACGAAACCCGAAACATAGAACGACCGAAAGAGTCAGAACCATTGCCCATCGAAGAACCCGCCAGTAATGGACTTTTTGGTTGGCTCAAACGCCAAGTTCAAGCCACAAAAACTGATTTGGGCGATGACAAGGGTTATACTTAATGAGTTCTGAGTGTAGAGTTATGAGTTGTCTTGGGAACGTAGCATGCTCCCGAACATCAAATATCGAATAACAAACATCGAATACCAATAGCCAATGACTAAAATCGTGCCCGCTTTGTAAAAATAAAACAGCTTTTCCTAATCTATAAAATTACTACAACGATGTCAGAAGAACCAGATTACGAACTCGTTTCAAAAAACAAATTTAGAAACATCATTAAGGTTATCGGTGTGGGCGGTGGTGGCTGTAATGCCGTCAAGCACATGCACGATATGGGCGTGAATGATATTGGCCTGGTGATATGCAATACCGACCAACAAGCCCTCGAATCAGGCTCGTCCGATATTAAACGCCTACAAATTGGCGTTGAACTCACCAAAGGCTTAGGTGCTGGCACCGAACCAACAATGGGCAAAAAAGCCGCCGAAGAAAGTGAAAAAGCTATTCGTGAGATACTCAAAGAGCCTACCGAAATGGTATTTATCACGGCGGGTATGGGTGGCGGAACTGGCACGGGTGCAGCACCTGTTATTGCTCGTATTGCTCGAGAAATGAAACTCCTGACAATAGCCGTCGTGACGGATCCGTTTCCGTTTGAAGGCGGCGACAAGATTCAGCAAGCACGGACGGGTATCGAAGAATTAAAGAAAAACTGCGATACCGTACTGATTATAAAAAATGAGCGACTCGAAGCACAATTTGGCGATATGGACATCGAAGAGGCCTACGCCAAAGCTGATGATGTACTGGCCAATGGTGTAAAAAGTATTGCCGAGCTAATCACCCGCACAGGAATCATCAATCTTGACTTTGCCGACGTTAAGAAAGTACTCGGTGGTGCGGGGCAAGCCGTTATGGGAACTGCCGAAGCCGAAGGTGAAAAACGAGTAGAAGAAGCAATTAAGTTGGCGTTATCGTCGCCGTTGCTCGAAAGCAATGATATTAGTGGGGCTCAACGAGTGCTGGTGAGTATTGCTTACAGTCCCGAACATAAAATTAAACTTTCTGACCAAACCTTAGTAACCACCATTATCGAAAGTCAGATTCAAAGCAAAGCCCGACTATTCAAGCACGGTTTTGCGGTGGATAAAAACCTCGGCAAAAAAGTTCGTGTAACCATCGTAGCGGCAGGATTTGACCTCATGCCCGAGCCAGAACCCGAGGAAATCGTACAGAAAAATGTAGAAGTTTTATCTCCAATAATAACTAATACAGTTGTGAATATGGGAGCAGCGGTTGCGACAGCCTTACAGCCAACTATGGGCGAGTCGAGGTTCAAAACCGTTGAAGAACCAAAACCCGAACCAAAGGACACAACCGAGCAAATTAGGGTAATGATTCAAAAGTTTATGCGGGAAGGCTACCGAAATCCTGCCCTCAATACCACACCAACTTACGTACGCAACGGTGTGGAGCTACAAGACATCAAAAAACTTAAACAAAACGGACGGGTACTCGAATATGAGTTAGACCAACTTTTGTCGATGATGGAAGTGGCGAGATAGGCACTCATAAGTTAAAAAAAAGGTGTCAGAAAAAACTTTCTGACACCTTTTTTTATCAAAAATACTTCCCCAACAAATCATCAATACTCGTATCTTTTTCGTTCAAGAAAATTGGGTTATGAAAATTATGGAGTTTATCCAAAAGATAATATAACTGCATTTTTTCGGAGGTCGAAAGTTTCCCCGAGATAATCTGACTCACCTTAAACATACTTTCAAAGGTCTTCAATAGTTCGGCTTGCCCCAGTGGGGTTATCTTCAAGCGTTTGCTTCGTTTGTCTTTTATATCGTCGTATTGCTCCAATAATTTATTTGCAATCAAGCGTTTGATAATCTCCATACCCGTGTTTTTCTCGTGGATATTCAGCTCAATTACTTGGGTTTTGGTCAAATCTCCTTTTGACCAAGCGGTGGCCAAATACCCAAAGTCCGCAAGTGTTAGCATACCTGATTCTTCGAGGGCTTTCTTGATGTAGCCCTTGGCGTGGCGGTAAAGAAATGACACTAATTGACTTATTTGGTTTTCGACCGTTTCTTGCCCATTTCCTACGGGTACATTTTTCTCCGCCACGGGTTCGGCTAAGTATTTTTGATTCAAAAAAAACACAAAATCCTCCATTTGTACTGGTCGGGGGCTTTTTTCTTTTTCCAAAAATTCTAAGTCAGCAATTATTTTCTGTAAAATCGTATAATTCATATTTTATATAATAGACTGATATTCAATATATTAGGAATATTTAAGAAAAAATATTTGGTACAATAAAACACTAAATTTTAAATATTAGTTTATAAACAAAACAATTTCAATAAATAGTGTGTTAATATACAAAAGTGATATTAATTAAAACAAAAACACACCAAATTTGTTACATATTTTAAAAACTAATTTTATGCAAAAACTATTCATTCTTCTAAATTTACTTTTTTTCGGTCTAAGCATTTCATTTGCCCAACGCACGGGCGAGATTCAGGGAACAGTAAAAGACCGCAAAACCCAAGAGTATTTAATCGGCGTAACGATTGCCGTTGAAGGTACGCAAAAAGGGGTCAGCACCGATGCTGAGGGTAATTTCAAGATAAATTTGCCCGTGGGAAGTTACAACCTCAAAGCGAGTTTTGTTGGTTACAAAACACTCACAAAGTTCAACATTAACCTCACCACGGGCAATACCCAACAAGTTACGTTTGAGCTGGACGAGGATTCGCAACTGCTCAACGAGGTCAAAATCGTGGTCAATCGTTCGGTTTCGGTGGCAAATATCGAAACGCCCAATTCGATTCAAAAGCTGACGGTCGAGGAAATCAAGAATAATCCAGGTGGAAACTTTGATATTTCTCGGGTAATTGGCGTGTTGCCAGGCGTGGGCGGAACGGCGGGTTCGGTCGGGGGCTTTCGTAATGATTTGGTTATTCGAGGCGGCGGACCGAGCGAAAACGTATTTTATTTGGACGGCATCGAGATTCCTGTTATCAACCACTTTGCTACGCAAGGAAGTTCGGGCGGGCCAACGGGTATTTTGAATGTATCATTTATTGAAGACGTTACGCTTTCGACGAGTAGCTTCAATGCCCGCTATGATAATGCTCTTTCGTCGGTGCTACAATTTAAGCAACGGGACGGCAATCCGAATAATATTGAGGGAAACGTGCGGCTAAGTTCGACCGAAGTAGCGGCTACGCTCGAAGGCCCGATTTCAAAGAAAACAACCTTTTTGGCTTCGGC
The DNA here is from genome assembly GCA_031378715.1 of Emticicia sp. Classification (GTDB taxonomy): domain Bacteria; phylum Bacteroidota; class Bacteroidia; order Cytophagales; family Spirosomataceae; genus Emticicia. The sequence continues at coordinate 11,500 of JANNEN010000423.1, read as the reverse complement.
ACGCCGCTCGTATTTGCAACTGCTATTTTCGGCCTTAGATTTGCCCATTCGCCCCAGTTATTGGGATTTCCAGTACAAAATTACGCATAAATTCAACAAAAAAACTACGCTTAATCTCATTGGTGTAGGAGCAATCGACGATTTTTATTTTGGTGTACCAAAAGAAACCGATGCCTCGAAGGAATATATTTTGAGGTCAAACCCACTCATCAAACAATGGAATTATACTGTGGGAGCTTCACTCAAAAGACTTATCAATAATGGCTATGTAAACATTGCCCTAAGCCGAAATATGTTTGACAATGCCCTCGACCGCTACGAAGATGGCAAAAGCGAAGACCCAAATCTGCGGGTTTTTAATTCACAATCGCAGGAAATTGAGAACAAACTTCGGGTTGATGTAAACCAATTCAAGGGAAAATGGGAATATAGCTACGGTGCCGTGATGCAATATGTGAAATACAACAATGATTTTTTCAATATTTTTAGCCGAGAAATTCGTAATAATGCTGGGCAAATTATCCAAATGGGGCAACGAGCAACTTTCAATACAGACATCAATTTCTTTAAATACGGTGCTTTCGGGCAGATTTCAAGAAAATTTATGGACGAAAAACTGAACCTTTCGGCAGGAATCCGAACGGACATGAACTCGTTTACCGATGATGGAAACAAACCCCTCGAAACGCTCAGTCCGAGAATTTCGGCGAGCTACCAAGTTGCTCCCAAATGGCGAGTAAATGCCTCGGCGGGTCGCTATTTCAAAGTTCCGATTTATACAGTTTTGGGCTACAAAGAAGACGGAAAATTTACGAACACGGGCAATAAATACATTCAGTCCGACCATCTGGTGGCAGGAGTTGAGTTTATCCCGACCCCGCAAACCCGAATCACCGTCGAAGGCTTCAATAAGCAATACCGCAATTATCCGATTAATGTAAGCCGTGGTATTTCGTTGGCCAACGAAGGGGGCGATTTTGGAGCAATCGGCAACGAACGCATCGTGTCGATTGGCACGGGTCGGAGCTACGGCGTGGAGTTTTTTTTTCAACAAAAACTGACTAAAAATATCTTTGGCGTGCTGAGTTATACCCTTTTCAAGAGTGAGTTTTCGGGAGCCGATGGCAAAATGGTTTCGTCGGCGTGGGACACCCGAAATATCCTTTCGGCACAAGTTGGGCGTAAATTTAAGCGGGGTTGGGAAATGGGCTTGAAGTGGCTTTCGCAGGGTGGAGCTCCATTTACACCGTTCGATTTGGCGGCATCACAAGCCAATTATTCGGTGGTTGGACGTGGAACATTAGATTTCACGAGGCTAAACCAAGACCGATTGGCCAATTTCAAGCGATTCGATTTCAGAATGGATAAAAAATGGAACTTCAAGAAAACAACCTTCAATCTATATCTTGATGTCCAGAACGCCCTTTTGTTCAAAAGTCCAGCGTTTCCGCAATTTACATTCGCCCGCAATGCCGAAAACACGGGCTTCAAAACCACCGACGGACAGCCACTCCGTCGAGATGGAGCGAATGGCGTACCCTTGATTTTGGACAATAACGATGTTTCGGTCACGCCATCGTTGGGGTTTGTGTGGGAGTTTTGAGAAAAGAAATGAAGTTAGTACAAAATAATTTTCTACCACTAAGGGACTAAGGTTCAATAAGGAAACACTGAAAAACCTTGATGTTTCTTAGTTCCTTAGTGGTTAAAATAGTGTGACACACTTTTTGAATATTTTCAATAACAACATGAACTTTGACTGACAGCTCACCTAAGGAACGAGAAATAAATAAAATACTTTTTTGATTCGACACTTTATTTGTTGATTTTACCCCATTTTTTGCTTTAAATAATCCATTATTCGTAGAAAAAAATGGAATAAACTGAACAAAAAATTACCAGACTGAAAATAGTATTTTATTTAATTCTCGTTCCTAATTGACCAAAAAACAATAAAATGATAGCAAGATTAGAAAATGCCAATAAACTCTACAAGGTTGGTGATCAGACGATTACGGCACTAAACAAGACTTCGGTGGAGTTGGTCGAGGGCGAACTGTTGTTGATTATCGGCCCGTCGGGTTCGGGAAAAACAACACTACTTTCGTTGTTGGGCTGTTTGATTAACCCAACCGAAGGCAAACTTTTCATTGACGGACAAGACATCGGAAAACTATCCGCCAACGAAATGGCAAAAGTTCGCTTGGATACGATTGGCTTTGTTTTCCAACAATTCAATTTATTATCACCCCTGACCGCCGAGGCAAACGTAGCTTTTCCGTTGAAAATGCAGAAATTATCAAGTTCGGTCATTTCGCAAAAAACAAGCGAAGCTTTGGAAAAGGTAAAAATGTCGCACCGAAAAAAGAATCTCCCAAAAACTTTGTCGGGTGGCGAACAGCAACGCATTGCCATTGCCCGTGCCTTGGTTACGAACCCAAAAATTGTACTTTGCGACGAACCAACGGCTTCGTTAGACAAGGATTCGCTGGTGATTGTGATGGAACAATTACAAGCCTTAGCAAAAAATGGCAAAGCGGTGGCGGTTGTGACCCACGACCCACGCCTAACCAAGTACGCCGACCGTGCCGTGGAAGTCAATAATGGCGTGATGAAAGTATTGGATATTAAAAACTTGGAACATTAAAAATGAAATACATGAAATTACAATTTATCTTTATTTCTTTCATAACTGCCTTATTATTAGTTAGTTGTGGTAAAGAAAGTGAAACCGAAAAAGCCGAAAAAGTAGCTTTTCAAGCCGATTCTTTGAAAAAAGCCAAGACGATGAACGACCGAGTTTTGGGCGTAGCTCGCATCGAACCCGAAGAGGGCATCATCAACATCACGGCGGGAACGTCGGGCAAAATTTTGGGCGTTTTGATTAAAGAAAATCAAGAAGTTGTGCAAGGGCAATCATTACTAAAAATCGAAATTGACATCGAAAATGCCCAACTTTCGCAGGCATTGAGCAAAATAAACGCCCAAAAAGCAACCATCGAAGCCAATCGGGCGAGCATTGAGCCGCTACGGGTTAGCCTTCGCAACGCCCGTGATACCTACGAGCGAAACCTCAAACTTTACGAAGCAAAAGCTCAAACCAAACAAGCCCTTGACGACAGCAAATCTGCCGTGGATAAATTGGAAAAAGACGTAGAAACTTCAAAAGCAAATTTGGAAGTGGCGAGTAGCCGAATCGGGGAATTGCAGGCCGATATTAGTTATTTCAAAACGGTTTTGAGTCAAAAAAAGGTAGTTGCTCCCGTTTCGGGAAGAATATTGTCGCTACCCATCAAAACGGGCGAATACGTGAATAATGCCACAAAAATCGCCGAATTTGCCCCCGCTGGGCCGTATATTGCCAAAACCGAAGTCGATGAATTGTTTGCCGACCGAGTAACTTTGGGACAAAAAGCATATATTTTCTCACAAGCCACGGGCGACACTTTGGCTACGGGAACGATTAGCTTTGCGGCCGAATATTTGAAAGCAAAATCGTTGTTTAAAGACCAAAGTGCCGAACAAGAAGACCGCCGAGTGCGGGAGGTACATATTCGTTTGGACGGTGGCAAAAAACCGCTCATCGGTAGCCGAGTTGATTGTTTGATTTTATTAAAAGCCAACTGAAACGATGATAAAAACAGCAATTAGTTTCCTGTGGTACGACAAAGCCAAAACCCTCGGCATTTTGTTTGGCGTGATTTTATCGGTTTTCTTGATTGGCCAACAAATCGGTATTTGCGTCAGTTTGCTCGAAAGCAGTATTTCGTTGGCTCGTAATAATTCGCAGTATATATGGGTAACGACCAACAAAACCAAGCAAGTGGCCGAACTGGGCAATATTGATATGCGGCTGTCCCGTGAGTTGATGTCCGTGGTGGGGGTCAAGCGGGTGAGTGCGATGGTGGTAGCGGGCGGAAGTGCCAAGTTTAGCGACGGCACAAAAGCCGCCGTTAGTGTCATCGGGGTTGATTCAAAATCATTTGCGGGTGGCCCGTGGCGAGTGTCGAAAGGTAGCACCGCCGATTTGCTGCAAAGTGGAGCCGTTACGACTGATGAATATGATGCCGCTGTACTTAATAATGTCAAAATGGGCGAGCGTTTTGAGATAAACGGCAACCGTGTTTTTTTGGCTTCGCAAACCAAAGGTGCCAGAGGATTGGGCATTGCCTACTCGTTTATGAACGTGCAGTTGGCTCGCAAGATTTGCAATATTCCAACCGACCAAGCATCAGCTTTTTTAGTTGAATGGAACAGCCAATATTCTGCCGAACAAGTGGTGGCGGCCATCAACAAAGAAATACCCAACGTAAGGGCCTGGACGGGCGAAGATTTTACGGACGCAAGCCTCAAATTCTTCGTTTCCAGTAGCGGAATCGTGGCCTCGTTTGGCCTGTTGGTCATTTTTGCCATCATTACGGGTTTTGCTATTGTGGGGCTAACGATGTTTTCGGCAGTCAAAGATCGTATCAAAGACTATGGAACTATCAAGGCAATCGGCGGCACAAATAGCATCATTCGGCAGATTATTTTGTGGCAAGCAACGATATTTTCTATCGTTGGATTCGGGGTTGCTTACGGCTTACTCGTACTTTTCGTAAAAGCCACCGAAGGAGCATTAGACATCAAAATTACGCCTATTTTACTACTATTTTTAGTTGGCGTAACGCTCTTTATTTCCATCGTGAGTAGCTTATTTGCCATGCGAAAAATCACCAAACTCGAACCCGTTGAGATTTTTAGAATGTAAATATCCGTTCAAAAATCTTGATTCAAATGGATTTTATAGAAAATTAAAGAACAAAGCAAGAAAGGGGTTCACCTTAACGACCTTGGTCGTTTTTACGAAAATCACAATCCGATTATTAGGTTAGACCCCGATTTCAATCGGGGAATTATTAATCCCCAAAAACGCATTAAAATCAGTAAAACAAATTTCGGAAAATCATGAAATCAAGCGTTTATCATATTATTACCTTCATTTTTATATCTTTCTTGGCAAATGCCCAGCAAGAAAAACTTAAATTATCGCTCCAAGAAGCCATTAATTTAGGGCTAAAAAATCGAACGGAAATCCAAACCCAGCAACTCAATATTCGTTTGGCCGAAAACACGCTCAAACGCAGCAAAGAGCAGTGGCTTCCCACGGTCGAGGGTTCTGGAAACTTGCGGTACAATACCCAACTCCAAGAAAGTGTATTGCCCGAAGGAGCGTTTGGTGGGCCAGCGAGGAGTGGCCCAACCAGAATTCCTTTTGGTACGAAAGTCAATACAAATTTTTCGGTTGATGCTACCCAAAATCTCTACAAACCATCGGTAAATCAAGACATAAAGATTGCGGAGAAGAATATTTCATTGCAAAACGAAACCATTAATCAGACCACTGCTCAAATAAAACTTGCCATTGCCGAAGCCTATTATGCTGTTTTGTTGAGAAAAGAAGAAATCAGAATTTTGGAAAAAACCTTAGCCAGAGCCAAAAAATATCTGGACGTTTGGACGGCAAAACTAAACTTAGGAACAGTTCAAGAAAATGAATTGGGGAAAGTAAAATTAGATTATCAAAACGTTGATATTAAACTCCGCCGAGCCAAGCAGAATCTGCAATTAGCTTTGAGTTTTTTATCTAAAAACCTGAATATCAACAATTTACAAGAAATTGAACCAAGCGATGATTTGAGTAATAAAGAAATTTTTGCCGAAACCGATGAGGATTTTACGGGTTTATCAAATCAACGTTCGGAACTAAAACAGTTAGTTTTGACCAATGATTTGAACAAACTCAACTACGAAAAAGCCGCCTTGGGCATGAAACCCACGGTGTCGGCTTTTGCTAATTATTCGGTTTTGTACCAGAGTAGTGGATTCAATTTTTTTGAAAAAAATACTTGGTCGCCCTTCAACTATTTGGGAGTAAAGATAAACGTTCCGATTTTTGACCAACGCAAAACCCAATCCGAAAAAATGGAGTACCGAATCAAACAAGAAATAGGTTTCAGTAATCTCAAAAAACAAAAAACGGAGGTAATTTATGAATTACAAAATGCCAAAACCGAACTCATCAACGCCCAACTAAATCTGCAATACGCCCAAGAAAACTATCGTTTGGCCGAACAAGTATATCAAGTAAGTCAAGAAAAATATACCCTCGGAGCAATGCTCTACAACGATTTATTAGACACCGAAAGGTCACTTTCGGAAGCAGAAAATAACATTTTGACCAATACCTATGATTTATTAGTCGCCAAAGTCAGGTGGCAAAAAGCGAAGGGGGAATAAATTAGTAAGTTTGTTAGCTCAAAACCAAAAAAATGCACGAGTCGCTTTCGTGCATTTTTTGTTTTTCGCCCCTTTCCGCCTTTCTTTCAAGCAGCACCCAGAGGGATTACTTATTGAAACCTATCCACCCAATTCAAAACCCCTCCGTATCAGTATGTACCAAAACGGGGTATTTTACAGTATTTTTCAAAAATTCACTTTTCATAAATGCCTGACTATCAGTATTTTATAGGAATAATAAACCTCAAAAGAGTTTTTTTACTCAAAATTAATACCTACTGCAATGGATATTTATGGTATTTTTTTTGTGTTTTATTATTTTAAATCACTTAATGACGCTCCCCTCTTGATTTTTTCAACAAAATCTAATGAAACAGCCGCAATGAAAGCGATTTTTTCCTCATCAAAATCACTATTTTTCAGTAGGCTTGTAACAAAATTAAAATTACCTTCGAGTTTTCCTTCGAGTTTTCCTTCGAGTTTTCCCATTTTTTTGGCACGTTCCAAAACAAATTCTTCAATTCCCATGGTTTGCTTGGTTTTATTGGTGATTACGGATATTTCTTCTTCAAATTTAGTAACTAATTCCTCATTTCCAAAACGAATATAGAGTTTTATAAAGTTCATCAAAGCTCTAATTTTTTCTTTTGACATTTGTTTACTCAGCAAAAGTCGAGCTAAATCCAGCTTTAATGCGAAAAGTTCTTCCTCTTTTATTTTTCCTTTTTTGATTGCGGTGCGGGCAGTCAGTGCCACTAATGCAAATGGATTATCACTTTCGGACAACGCTTGCTCGTCTAAGTCCAATATTTTGCATGAATTGAACTCATACCTTAATTTCGTACCCAAAAAACTTCGTTCATAGTGTGTTGGGTAAAACCTTTTATTACTATCCGTCAAGATGGCGAATGCCGTAATTGGCTTCTTATATTTATCGAAAATGCGGTAGAAGTACGCATACATTCGTTCGCTAAAATGCTCGTCTTTTGAGCCTTGAACTTCTATATGCACCAAAATCCATTCTTCGGTGCCACTTTTGGTAAAAACCTTGACTAATTTATCAACGTATTTGGGAAAAAACTCGTTGGCATTCGTAGGAAAGAGTTGTTCGAGTTCTTTATCCAAAAACTCGAACCCTCGATTCATATCAAAAATATCGTTGGCATCAGGAATAAAAAAGCGTAAAAAATCGTCGAATAAGTCTTCTAAAATAGCTTTCCAAAGCGAATCATCTCGTTTCACAGTTGAATAAATTGTTTGTCAAATATATTGTTTTTTACCGTATTCTTTTAATATTCTTTTTGGAAAAATATACCTCTGACCTCTCTCCCAAAAAAACCTTACCGTATAATAATTTTTTGTTTTCGCAAATCATTGATTATCAGTATTTTATGAAAAAAAAAAAAAAATAGAAGCAAAAGTTTTACTTTTTTATTCAAAAATGATTATATACATTTGACCCAAGTTAATGTTGCAACATAACGCTAAATAAATTCCATAAATGAAAACTTTAAACTTGCTTTCTTTACCCCCGATGGGGGGCGGAGGGCTACACACCATGACTATACTACTTCTCGCTGCCCTCTCGCTGGGCGGTTGCAACACAAATGACCCGATTGCTACGCCCGTGCCGACTGCTGATTGCGGAACGCCGCCCGTCAGCATTATTGACGGAGACACCATAAAAACGGTAATATTTAAGGACTATAAAAAACTAAACGCCCTTGACCCAAACGGCAAAAACTACATTGTGGTAGGTGATACCGTTGTGCTATACAAAGAGCCAAAGCTACACACCCCACCCACCAAAGCCCCCGACCTAAGCAAGCTAAAAAACAACGATGACCCCGACCTCAAAGGTAAGCCCCTCCGCTACGTAGCCATTGGTGGTAGCCTAACGGCAGGCGTGCGGGACGGCGGCTATTTTAATGAGGGAATATTGACGAGCTACCCCAACTTGATAGCCCGACAAATGAAGCTACAAAAGTTTGAACAACCACTTTTTGATGCCGACAGCTACAACGGTTTTGGACGAAAAGTACGCACGAGTTTTAACCCTACAGGTGGGCCTGTGCCGAAGTTTAACAGTAGTAAAAATAATTTGGGTATTGAAAATACAGATGGTTTAACTGTAAACCCTAAGAAAATAAAAGTTGATAAATATCAAATGGATAATTGGGGGCTGCCAAAAGCCACTATGCATGGTTTGAATTTTCCAACCGATAATTATATTAAAGGAGATGTCAATAAACTAAATCCTCAACTTAAACGATTTGGATGGCTTGATAATGAAGAAAAAGGACTACAAACAAGTACCTTAGATAGGCTTTATAAACTTAAAATGGATATTTTTACAATAGAATATACCGAGGAGTCAATACATTACTCTACCCTCGGTGGAATTCCTGCCTTTGATATGCAACGACCAGGATATACAGAACCACCACTGCTTACATTATTAAAGCAGTATGCCAAAGAAAAACGCAAAGGGTGTATAGCCAACTTGCCATCAGCTTTGAATTTACCATATTTCAAAAACATATCTTTTGCCCAATTCAAAGCAGGTTTACAAGGCTTTACGATACGCCGCCTTGATGAAATAGACGAAAACTCAGTTGTTGTCATTCCTAACAGCCGTGTAGATTCTTTGGCAAGTAGAAAAGTACATATTGCCTTGAAAAAAGCACCTACGGATGTTGAATTTCTATTGTATAATTCCTATGAACTATCTAAACTAAAAGTTTACAATGATTATATAAGCTCTTTTGCCAAAGAAACAGGGTACCCCGTGGTTGATTTAAAAGGATTATATGAAAAAATCACTATGGGCAGTTATGTAACAGATGATGGTGCAAGAGTTAGTAGTGAAACTTTTTTCTCTACTGATGGGCTATATCCTTCTGCTTTTGGTCAAGCAATTATTGCTAATGAGTTTATCAAAACACTCAATAGTTTTTATGGATTAGCTATTCCGCTTATTCCTACCAAAGAATACCTCAATATCAAGTAAAAAACTTCCAAAACTAAGAAATACTCATGAAAAATATATTCTTGTACCTACTCTATGGGTACTTAGGGCTTTTTGTTGCCCCTTCTTTTGCCCAAACGAATGATTTCCTACTGAACGGCGGCCCTGCAACAATCACCTATCCACTTATGGGTAGTGTTATCCAACGTAATGCAAGTGATAATGCCAATATTTCCTTTTGTGGTAATGTGGGTTACGGCTATCAGCAAACAAATCTATACAATTATCTTTTGATTTTGACCGAATTAGATCCAGTTACTGGGACTATTAAAGTAGATATCAACGGAAATTTTCGATATATTAACTATGGCTTTAACCCCCCGTCAGATCTTGTAAGTATTTCGCCCGAATTAGGGGCTTTTAATAAATTTATCAATGTTCCCAAGGGTTGGTGGAATGCGGGTTTTCACATTCAACGAAAAGACGGAACGGGAAGTTTTGTTGCTTGTACGATTAAATTTGGGGTAGGTGATACATTTATTATTGCGGGGCAGTCCAATGCCCGAGGATTTCCCGAAGCCTTCAATGACCAAGGTCTTATTGGCTTTGATACTAATCTAAACAATTCTCAATTACCCGATGCCGCTCGTGTAATCGGAAATTCTGAAAGGCCCGCAAATGCACCACTATATGGAGTGGGTACACCAAATGAGGTGCAGACTTTAAAATTAGGTGGCTTACCAGTTTTCAAAGGGTTTGAAAAGCTAACTTTGCAAAAGGAACTGACAGCAGAGGCTGCTAAAATACAAAATAGTGATGGTACTTTCAGTAAATTATATGACCGTCCAATTTTTCCTTTAGGTTTAGCTTCATGGTGTTGGGCTCCATTGGGTAAACAATATGTTGAAGAAACTGGCGTGCCAGTTCAGTTTTTCAATGTAGCCGTAGATGGTTCTTCGGTTAATAATTGGCAGCCATCAAGTGGCAATTATAATCGTCTTTTGAGTATCATTCGAACACAAGCAAACATCTTAGGGCATAAGGGTATTTTGTGGCATCAAGGTGAAGCAGATGCTTCCAATAATATGACACAAACAGATTATCAGGCAAAGTTAAAATCTTTGGTAGATGGCATTCAAAATGATTTTGATTCAAATGGCTCAACTTGGGGTGCCTTGACTTGGAATATCTCAAATGTTTCGTTTCACACCAAATTTAATGGTTCTACGTATGATATCTTTCCATCAACTCCAGCTATTATTAATGCCCAAAATAATGTTAGTTTTCAAACGTCTATTAAAAAAACTGGAGTAGCTACTGATGGAATAGGTGCTAATCTTAGAAGTCCGACTCAAAAAATTCATTTCCATGCGGGCACTCACGGAACGGTTGCGAATTTATGGAAAAACCTTAATTTATGGACTAACATACCCAAAGCTGCAATGCCTGCCATGGCAAGAACACAGATTACGCAACAGCCCAATGGAACCTATAATGTAAAAGTATTGCCTGATTTTCCAATTTCGGAATATCGATGGGTGAAGAATGAAGACGATGTAACAATTGCAACAACAGATACTTATAATGTCCCAGCTAATAGTACGAGTAAAGATATATTCACCTGTTTTGTAAAGCCAACAGGTAAGAATTATTGGTTAATAGCACCACCATTTGTAGGTCCAAATAATGAAGACCGTAATCCATTTCTTGCCGTTCCAGTACCCCCATTGGCATTTCAGAAACAACAGGAGGCAAGAGTAATAACTTTAGTGTCAAAAAATATGACATGGAACAGTGCTATTGCTGACCCAAGTTGGATTTCTATAATTCAAAACCCGTCTGGCGGTCATGGCAATATTGAGGTTAAAATTCAGGCTTCAACAAATACAGGGAGTAGTTCAAGAACTAACAGTATTGTATTTACAGGAACAAGTCCAACAGGACAAACAATGTCCCAAACCCTCAGCATCACCCAATCCGCCACCACAGGCTGCTCCCAAACCAACCTCTCCACCCTCACACCCACCAACCCAGTAGGTGAGTGGCAAGGCTGGGGTACGATGAGAAACAACCTCAATATCTCGGGGCAAACACTCATGGTGGGTGGCTACACTACCAATAATGGCATCGGTACCCACGCCAATAGTCGCTTGGTCTATAATTTGGGTGGGCAGTACAACACATTTTCGGGCAGTGTCGGGCGTGATGATGCCGCTGATAATTGCGGCTGTGGTACCCAAAAAATACAATTCA
>JANNEN010000393.1:0-2228 GCA_031378715.1 Emticicia sp. | reverse complement strand
GATTGCGGCGGCCATCATATCAGGAAAAATATCGGGCGTACAAGCAAAAACTGGCACGCCCAGATTTGCCAAAAATTTGGCATTATGCGTATCAAAATACGGGGCACCCGAATCGTCAAGGGCGAGCAGACAAATCACCTGAACGCCTTCCCCAATTAACTCTTCAATACGTTTTCGCATTTGGGTTTCGTCACCACCTTCGCACAAATCAGTAATCATTACCAGTATTGTATCATCGGGTTTGCTGATTACTGTCTGACAATATTTTAAGGCCCTATTGATGTCCGTTCCGCCGCCGAGCTGCACACCAAAGAGTAGTTCAACGGGGTCTTTTAGGTCTTCGGTCAAATCTACAACTTCGGTATCAAAAACCACCATTTGGGTTTTTATTTGGGGCAAAGATGCCATAACTGCTCCAAAAATACCCGAATATACGACCGATGCTCCCATTGAGCCACTTTGGTCGAGGCACAAGACGACATCTTTCAGCGAGCGTTTGCTTTTTCGACCGTAGCCAATGCGTTCTTCGGGAATGATGGTTTTGTATTCGGGCAAATAATGCTTTAGGTTCTTACGAATGGTGGTGTTCCAATCAATTTCGTTGTAGCGAGGGCGTTTGTTTCGGGTACTTTTATTCAACGCTCCTGCTATTGCTTGAATGGTTTTTTGTTCTAATTTTTGAATCAATTCATCAACTACTTGTTGTACTACTCTACGGGCGGTATCCTTGGTTTTTGAGGGAATGAGTTTGCCCAATTCCATCAAACTCGCTACCAGTGCCACATTGGGCGTAGCTTGGGCCAAAATCTCAGGTTCGAGCATCAATTTTCGCTGAAGTTCGGGTTGGCGGAGAGCGTCACCTTGCATGACTTGCACGACTGATTGCGGAAAATAATTGCGTATATCGCCCAGCCAGCGAGCTACCGACGGGTTTGAACCTTCGCTTCCGCCTTTTCGGCTGCCACCGTCTTGCGGGGATTTATAATCAAATTGGCGTTTACGTTCAAATTCGTACAGTGCCGACAGTGCAGCGTCCATTTGAGCATTTGGGCCTGATAATGTGCAGCATGTTCCGTCGGCTTCATCGCCGCCCAAGATTAATCGCCAACGTTCGAGGGTTTCAGTGTTCATACGTAAAAGGTGGTATAAATTCCCGCCAAAATGATTGGCGAAAAAATTAGAAAATGATACAAGAGAACATTCGAGAAATAATATCTGATGCGAACTTTCCATTTGTCGCTCTCCGAAATATCATATTTACTCGGATTTTTGGTCTTGAAGAGCAGATAATCAATGCTGTCATGGTTTTCGTACACATCTAAAATATCGGAATATTTTTGGGCCAATATCATAAAATTGTGTTCAATATCTGATGTTTTTGAGAGTGTAATATTGCTCAATTCGAGATGTAGCTTGGCGAGTTGTCGGCCACATTCGTGCTGTTTGAGGGCTTTTATGTTATATTCAGCCGATGATTCTATTTGCCCAAAAACTAAGACTAAAATAGACAAAACCGTCGTAACAAACGAAACTAAATCGGCCGAAAGCAAGGGTTTGGTCGTATTAAAAAGTGGTATCAAATTGACAATGACCACATAAGCCGTTAGGTAACTAAGCGACTGATTCGATAGTTTGTGTTTGAGCAAAAGGCGTTCGTGGGCAATAAATTTAGTGCCTTTGGTAGCCCAAATTTTGAAATCTAAATCTTCGGCAAATGTTTTTTGGGCTGCTTTCATTGGTTATTTTGGTTCGTTTGATGACTGTTTTATCCCTAACAAGATTTCAATCATTTGAAGAGATTTTTTTGCTCGCTTGATATTAAATGTTTCGCTTTGAATTTCGTCCAAAACAATCGTTTTTTCGAGATTTGCTCCTGTTTTTGCTTTTTCTCCGAGTTGTTTTCTTTCTGATGGTTCAAATTTTGTAAAGGTTCGCCTAAGAATTGGTAGTAATTCCAAGAAATATTCGTTGGGTAGCTCAAAAACCCATTTGTAGAGCAAATTCCAGAGAATATTATCGTAGAGTAAAATCATTCCGCTACCTTTCAAAAAACCCTCCAACCAACCCGCCGAGAAAATAGGCTCGTTTCCTGCCGAAAGTGCCAAGCCAAATCTGCGAGCAGTTTCGACTTCATCAATGGCTTTTGCATCGAATAATAATCGGCAAGTACAACCCAAAATGATTGGATTGATACCTTGTTTTTCGAGCAAAATTCGCAAGGTTTTGAG
>JANNEN010000047.1:0-24176 GCA_031378715.1 Emticicia sp. | reverse complement strand
AGTTTATTAATTTGTAAAAACTCTACTGAGTTTGAAATATCTTCAAGATTCATATTAGTCGATTTTGAAGACAAAGGTAATAAATTAAATCCGTAACCTGACGGCTATGGTGGGGACACTGACAACGGTAACTAAAAATATCGCCTAACAATGTCAGGCATTGCCGAAAGCATGGCAACGATTTGATAAAGTTCGTGGTTTTTGGTGGCATCGCAAGCCAGACTAACAGCATAAGTTTGATTTTCTAAAACCACAAAAAACCAGTCACGACCAACCACAAAACAACCAAAAAGTGGCGTTTTGATTTCGTTATTTTGGCGGGCGGCAATCATCGAAATTAGTAATTGTCCCAGCGGGTCATTTTCACGGCGACGTTCCTGCTTATATTCATGGAGGAAGAAATACGGTTGCTTGGGTCTTTGTTTACCACGAGCGATTACGAACTCAACTTTACCCGAAACCACTAAGTCTAACTCTGGAAATTTGGCAGAAAGGGTACGTTGCGTAAAAGGCTTAAAATCATCAATTTCTAAGGGCATTTGGCTGAGTAAAGGAGCGATAAAAAACATTTTAAATTCGTCCTCATTCCAAGCATCAGCATTGACGATGAGTCGATTTTGAATACCCAACAAAAAATGTTTCAAGGTTTCATCAATATCATTTTTTGAAGAATTTAGCCAATTTGTCAATGCAGGAAGTTCAAAAACCCTTTTCATTCCAAAGGTGTTTTCAATTTCTTCGTATTCCCAAGTTTCAAATGATTTTGTCATAAGTTCTAAATGTTTATTCAAAATTAGTAAAAATAATCAACATGATACGCAATTACTTAAAAATCGCACTGAGAAGTATTCTCAAAAATCGAACGTATTCGTTCATCAACATTACGGGGCTTGCCTTGGGCATGGCTACCGCCGTATTGCTGGTGCTTTGGGTACAAAACGAACTGAGCTACGATGGCTATCACCGCAAAGCCAACAACATTTATCGCATCAATACGCACCTCAAAATCAATGACACCGAGTCGTGGCACTGGGGAAACACACCCCTAAAATTTGGCGAATATCTGAAAGATAACACACCCGAAATTCAGAGATTTACTCGCCTAAATATCCCGTACGGAGATTTTAGTTTGGGCATAAAAAATGACATAATTGCCGAAGAAAAACTGGCATTTGTTGATAAAAACTGGTTTCAAGTATTTGATTATCAGCTTGTTAGAGGAAACGTCAAAGATTTTGAACGAGATAAAAACAACATTGCCATCACTGAATCACGAGCCAAGAAATTCTTTGGTGATGCCGACCCAATCGGTAAAATTATCAAGCATGATTCGCTCAATTTTATGGTGCAAGTGGTGCTAAAAGATTTGCCTTCCAATTCGAGTTTTCCGTTTGAAGTCATTGCCCAAAACGAAGCCCGATTAGTCGATCCGAAAATTTTGGAGAATGATGCCCAATGGAATAATTTTAATTATCAAACCTTCATCGTGGGCAGTGATGGCATGAATATAAAGGCCGTTTCGGCAAAATTCACCAAGCTCCTCATCAAATTACGAGCCGAAGAAGACAGCAAAACCACCCTCGAACTCTCGCCCTTGAAAGCCCTACACTTTGATAGCATCATCACAACCGAAGGTATGCCACCAGCAGGCGACCGAAAGGTTTTGTATATTTTTTCTATCATTGCCGTCTTTATTTTGCTCATTGCGTGCATCAATTATGTTAATCTGACAACGGCAAAAGCCAGCCAACGCAGCAAAGAAGTAAGCGTAAAAAAGATAATCGGAGCATCGACGGGTAGCCTTTTCAATCAATTTTTTATTGAGTCCATCATTACCAGTTTGTGTGCCGCATTGCTTGCTATCGTCTTGATAATTTACGGACTTCCAGTGCTGGGAAACATCGTTAATAACCATTTTTCATTGTCCGAAAACCCCGTCATTTGGGCAATTTTGGGAGGTATCACTTTACTTTCCGTATTGCTTACGGGCATCTATCCATCAATTTTATTGTCCTCTTTTCAGCCACTCAAACTCCTAAAAGGTGCAAGCATTGGTGGCACAAAAAACGCTACTTTCCGCAAAAGTCTGGTAGTCTTTCAGTTTACCTTTACGATTGTTTTACTGATAGGTACTTTGCTGATATTCAGACAGTTACGTTTTATTCAAGAAAAAAATTTGGGTTATAACAAAGAGCATATTTTTACGTTTACGATTCCGTGGAGTATTAAAAACAAAGAGGCAGTAAAGCAAACAATGCTCGAAAAACTCAAAGCCGAAAGTAGTATTCAAGACGTAACGGTTAGTAATGCTAATATTATTGACCTGAGAAATACCCACAGTGGAAGCCTCAACTGGAAAGGCAAAGACCCAAAATGGGAACCAACCGTGAGTCCATTTGCAGTTTTGCCAAATTTACAAACTTTTTTCAAACTCAAGCTAAGTAGCGGACGATGGTTTGAAGAAGGAAATAAGGCCGACGAAAACAATGTGGTGCTTAACGAAACGGCAATCAAAGAATTTAAAATCCTGCTACCTGCGGTTGGACAGCAATTTGAGTTTAACGGTAGAAAAGGGCAGATAATTGGGATTGCCAAAGATTTTCATTTTCGCAGCCCGAAAGAAAAAATCAAGCCGATGCTTATGTTCACGGGCAATAATTGGCTGAGTTCAGTTTTTGTAAAAACGGCTCCCAATCAATTTCAGAAATCTATTGCCATTGCCGAAAAAACTTGGAAGGAATTAGTGCCAAACGTAGCATTTAAGTACGAATTTTTGGACGAAAGCTACCAAAACCTCCACCGAAGCGAAGAAAAGCAACTGGTAATGTTTAATGTTTTTGCGGGAATTGTTCTCTTGATTTCGTGCTTTGGGCTATTTGGTTTGGCTACTTTCTCGGCCGAAGTTCGCATCAAAGAAATCGGCATTCGTAAGGTTTTGGGGGCAAGTGTGGCGAGTATTATCAATTTATTATCAAAAGATTTCTTGATTTTGGTACTAATTTCCATCGTTTTAGCTTCGCCGATTGCTTATTGGGCAATGGACAAGTGGCTTCAAGATTTTGCTTATCACGTCAATATCGACTGGTGGATTTTTGCACTTTCGGCATTGCTCATAACCGTAATCGCCTTACTAACAGTGAGTTACCAAGCAATTCGGGCGGCATTGATGAATCCCGTGAAGAGTTTGAAAACGGAGTGATTTCGGCTACGCTCAATCACCGAGTTTCGGCCGCATCGGCAGTTCGCTCAACTGCCGACTTTGCCGTTATTAGTGTCCCGATGATAATGGCAGGGCGAAGTCGAATTTGGTGTCTGAGCGAAGTCGATTTTGGTGTCTGAGCGAAGTCGAATTTGGTGTCTGAGCGAAGTCGAAGACCCAAATTCAACTCCGCTCAATCGTTTAAATCGTTTTACCGATTGATTTTATTTATTATCAAGCGGATACATAATATTTGGTCAATAATTTACTTTGGGCATAGTTTTTGATAAATCAAGAATACGTATTAAACGCCTCCCAAAAACTAATTATCAACCACGAATTTGTAATTTTATGGACATACTTTCACTCATTAAAGACAAACTGACCGATACTGTCATCGAAAAAGTCAGCAATTTTCTGGGCGAACACCCCGAAAATATTGGCTCTGCCCTCAACAGTGCCGTGCCTATTGTGCTGGGAGGAATCGTCCGAAATGCTTCAAATGACGAAGACACGGCAAAGGTAATGGACGTATTGAAAGATGGCGGACATACGGGCGAAATTTTAGATGATTTACCTAATTTATTAGGAAATTTTGACAAAACACAATTACTTATCACCATCGGTTCGAATATATTTAACCACTTTACGGGCAATAAAAGCAATGCGATTGTTGAGAAACTTTCGTCGATTACTGGTATCCGCAAAACCTCCGCTTCATCGCTGGTGGGTTTGGCGGCTCCCTTAGTACTGGGGGCTTTGGGCAAAGTTGTAGCCAAAGAAGGCCTTGGTGTGTCGGGGCTTACCAAGCTCCTGTCCGACCAACGAGAATCGGTTTTTGGGGCTTTGCCACCCGCTATTGCTAATCAGTTAAATTTCAAAAGTGACACCAATGCTGGTCAAACATCAAGCGAAGAAAAGCCAAAAGAAATAAAAACCGATACGACTCAAAATCGTGGCTTTTTGAGTTGGATTCCTTGGGTTCTGATTGGATTATTGTTCTTGGCGGGTTTGGCGTATTTTTGGAAATACCGCAAAAGCACCAAAGTTATCAATCCTGTAACCGACACCGTGGGCGTGTTACCTAAGCAAGATTCGACCTTCGTGACTTCGCCCCCCGATACGACTAATTTCACACCAACGACCGAAACACCAAAGGTTGAAGAGGCAAAGCCCATCGAAAAAGTATCAAAAGAAACCAAGAAAGTAGAAGAAAAACCAAAACCGATTCTTGCCGAGAAAAAAGCAGAAGAAACACCCAAAACTGATATTTTTGATAGTAATTCCTCAAATATTTCAGTAAATGAACAACTTAAAGCCAGTAAATCATGGATTGGATTGAATACTGATTTCAAGAAAAACAGTGCCGAAATGAGTTCAAAAAATGGTTTAGATGATGTGGTGAAATTTCTTAAAACCAACAAAAAAGCCAAAATAACCATTGCTGGTGGCTCTCAAAGCACGGGAGGAACACTCGCCGAAGACCGTGCCTACGCCGTGCGAGATGCGTTGCTCGAAAGAGGCATTGCCGAGGGTAGAGTTTCGGCACAAAGCTCATCGGTGAAGGGCGTAAATGCAAAAGTTGTGGTAAAAGTGAAATAGTTGATGGTTTATAAAACAGCAAAAAGAGTCACTAACGTAATGTTTGGTGACTCTTTTTGTATATGTTACACTTCACCAAATGGATTTGAAATTTTGAAAATAAATTAATTTGGCGAAATTAAGAAAAAAGGTTGCTGCGTGAGTAATTTGACCAACTAAAATTTATAAAAACCCGTTAAGCCCAAAAATGAATTTAATCCTGCGTTTTTAAAATTTGCAACGCCAAAGCTACCAGATATTGAAACTTTTTTACTTACACTTATGTCTATTTCGCTCACAATATTATAACCCAAATTCCAATCCTTAACGGTTTTGGTATTATAGCTCAGTATTTGAAGAACAAAATCTGGGGCTTCTGCTTTCACCTTGATTTGATCAATAATTTTGTCATTTCTACGCCAAATCGAAACACCACCGCCTAATTTAAGATAATTATTTTTATATTTAATGATTGCAAACTTTACCCCCGTATCAAAATTTATTCTATTTCTTGTTTGGGGGAGTTTATCAAAAAAAGCCTCCGTTCCATGATAATTAATATACCCAATTTGAGTATTTACAAATATTCTTTTTTTGATGATATGCTCATATTTCAATTGCGGAGAAAATACTAAATCGTCAGGTGCATCTAAGGCAACGTAATTTAATCCAATGCCTAAGCGATTGGAGAATTGAGCATTGCAAAAAGTTAGTGTTAGACTGATAATGATGGTAATTAGTGCTTTCTTTTTCATTTTTTTGTAAATAAATAACCACAATTTTGTTAGTCTAAAAATGCAAGACATTCTATTTTTAGTTGATTTATACGAATTTTATTTTCAATTAAGTATTTTCACAAAATATTAGGGTATAAAAATACCACTATGCTATATAAAACAAATGACCAAATAAAATCTTCGTAATTTTATTTGGTCATTTGTTAGATTAAATTTTGTTTTCAAGTAAAGAGAGAATGTTTCAGAACTTATAAACAAAGTAAGTGTTTACAAATGGTATCAAACCTTGGTCAATAAATAGAATAGAAAAATCAGACATTACACTAAATTTTGAATTTATACTAATCTCAATACATGCCATTGTGTTAAGACCAAGATTTAGCTTTGTTTCTCTTGCTGCCTCATGAGAAACATATTTAAAGTAGTTTAACTTAGTTTTTGTGTCGAACTCTAATGTTGTTTTAACATAATTTACTTTATAATCATTCTTGTACATTAACGTTGGGCCCGCACCAAATCTTAAAAAACTACCTTTATATTTAATAGGTGCAAAAGAGACATCTAAATCAATAAATGTACGTTTTCTTACATCAACTAATTCTCCACCAATGACTTCGCTCCAATTATTCACTTTCCATTTGAGCCCACTTAGACGAGCGGAGTATTTTATTCTATCATTTTTTAGATACTTGGCATAACCGACAGCGATTCTGTATCCATGATTATTTGGACTATCTAACCCAAGGAATCCTCCTCCAACAAAGACCTGATTTGTGTTTTGTGAAAATACTACTAATGAAATTTGTATTAATACGAAAGTAATAAGGCTTGTTTTCATAAAATGACAGCTACTTATAAAATTTGCATGTCGAAAGCGATTAAATAGGGAAAAGATTTTAAAATTAACTCAGTAGATTTTATATTTTAACTGTAATCCAAAATTATTTCCAACGATAGGATAATCAGGAAAAATGAATGTTCCAAATTTCCCACCTAAAATAATTCTTTTTGATATTCGTCGGTCAAATTCAACGACTAATGGAAATCCAAGGTCAGTATTTGATTGATTTATAATAAATGTACCTAAACTTTTTGATTCTATTTCTACCTCTTTACCATACGTCAGTAATCCAAGTCCTGCCCCTACTTTTAAATAATTTTTACTTGATTTGAGAAGATTATATTTAACTAAAAAGTTACTTTGCAATTCTGTTCCATTTCTTACGGGGATACCATTAACCACAGTCCAAGAACCATCACTTTTGAACAAATATCTGGCTGTTATCAAACCAGCAGAAAAAGAAACTTTCATATTATGATGATATTCCATTTCTGCATTAAAGTAACCACTCGAAACAATTGGTTTATTGATTGGTGTAAAATAAGCCCCACCACCGACTGTAAAATCAAAAGACTTTTGGCTGTAAGTTATGTTAAAGCCCCAAAATAACAAAATTAGTATTAATAACCCTTTCCTTTTCATTGATATTGTTATTTAAAAAAAAATAAGGGTAAGATTATATTTCTTACCCTTAAAGTTGAAAATTTAGTTACCACTTTTAAATTGAAATGCAGTACCAAGCTGATAACAGTTGTCGCTGGCTATTGGGGGACAAATAAACTGTTCAATTGGAAATCTGCCAATTTCTTTGTCTGTTGCTTTCCAAGATACCGAATAACCTAAATTAGGACCGACTTCAGTATCGCCAATTCCTGGTATTTTCACCTTAAACTTTACTCCTAACCCAATTGTAAATGTGTTTGTTGATCCAGAATCATCCATTTCTAAAAAATGAAATAATGCGGTTGATGATTTGTTTGGAGAATCCCAATAGAATAATGGTACGTCTGCATTATTCCACCAAGCATTATTAATAAAAGCTCGGTTAGGTGGCTCCATATTACCTGTTACGGATACTTCTACTAATGTAGTGAAATTATTTGGACTTTGTGGTAGAAGAACTCTTGCTTTGATTTCTGGTGCTCCATAAGTCCAAGACTCGTATTGATTCAAATCTAAAAACTTCATTTCCTTCAAAAATTCATAATTATTATTTACTCGGTAGGGGAAAGAACAAGAATTGATTTTCAAGTTTTTATCAACAATATTATTGACTCTGAGTTCTGCATATGGCTTTCTTGTATACTTTCCATCATTAAATGATACTCGCTCATTGTAGCCAATAACAATAACAGGTACGTTTGGGTCTTTAAGATGGTCGAGATAATATAACTTTCCATTAATATCAAATGCCTTCACAACTTTATTACTTTCAGAAGTCAATGCTGCAACTAACAGATTGTTCTTTCTTGTATCCCAAAGTTCAGCATGAACTGGGATTGAAATATTAAGTAGCGGTTTACTCTTGAGAATCTGTTGTATTCTTTGATTGGTTAGCGTGCCATCTTTTGATAAATACTGAATTGTAGATTTACCATTAACTGTGTTTTTGATAAAGTCATAAAACAAGACATCGTAATCATTATCAAACTTTTTCAACACATCTTTTTTTAATATATCTCTAAACTCTTGATTATTTAAAGATAGTGCAAATATTTTAGCAATTTCTTCATAGTCATGAAATTCATCATTATCTATGGTTCTAAGTTTATCAGCCTCATACTTTAAGATTGTTGAGGGTAGGAGCGTACTTACACTTTGCGTATTGTCGTAATTCACTGAAACATCGTCTGTTCGACAACCAACAGGAATAAAAGCAATAATGGAAAGTAAAATTGTTAAGAAAATTAGATTTTTTTTCATACTTTTAAATTGTTTTATTGGTTTAATAAAATATTATGCTTCCTATTCTTCCGCTAAGATGTGATAGGGAGCATTTTCATTACAAAGGTATTTCAAAAATAATCTACTGTCAATACGACTTTACGGCGTATTTTGGGCGTAGAAAAGACGTATATTATTTAAAATATGAAGCCATAGACCTTAAAAAGGTTCTCATTGCTGTTTTACCCTTAATACTCAGTTTCTTACATACGTTTTCTCTATGTTTTTTTACGGTGGCTTCAACTATAAATAACTCATTTGCAATTTCTTTATTAGAAAATTGCTTTGAAGCTAATTTAAGAACTTTTAACTCTTGGTTTGTGAGTTGTTCAATAATTTTTTCTCTATCATTATTTTCATTTGAATTGTTGTTATATTCTTTCATGACTATTTTTTTGTAGTAAAAATTACAATGCTACAACGATTTGAAATCACTAAATGTTTTATAGATTTTAGAAAACCAGTAAGTGGTAGCAGGCTATCAGTAAGTGGTAGTTTTTTTGTTAATTACTTACTCAACGCCTTCAAAGCTGCCACAAAAACATCAAGCTCGGCAGTAGTTGTATAAACGTTGGGCGTAATTCGGCAGCCCTGCACATTGGCATAATCAATCGCAACCGTCCATATTTTATATTTTTCGAGTAATATTTTGGCCAAGTTGGCGGGTTTTATTGTCTTGATACCAACATTAGCAATCGCTCCCGCCCGTTGGCTATCGGCTGGGGTATTGACGATGATATTTGGCAAATCTCGCACTTGCTTTGTCCAATATTCTTGCAAATACCGCAGCCTCGCCTCCTTGCGGCTAACCCCAATTTTTTGGTAAAAATCAATGGCATCGCTAATCGTAAGGTCAGTATGGACGGGGTGCGTGCCTGTATGGTTCAGTTTTCTAATGTCATCATCTTGGTAGCCCATATCGCCAAACATCTGCCACAATTTACCGATTTTGTCTTTTTTTACGTACAAAAACCCCGCTCCCAGCGGTACACTCAACCATTTGTGCAGGCTACTTCCGTAATAATCGCAGTTCAAATCGCTGATTTTATAATCAATTTGTGCAAAAGCGTGGGCTCCATCAACCATTACTTCAACGCCTTTGGCATGGGCCATATCGCATATTTTTCGGACGGGCAAAATCTGTCCCGTAATATTTATGATATGACAAACCATCAACAATCGGGTTTTGGGCGTAATGGCTTGGGCATAGATTTCTACGATTTCCTCATCAGATTTTGGGTGATTCGGTACCGAAATAATCTTGTTTACGACTCCATAACGGCGGGCTTGCAGCTTAAACATATCGAGCATCGCCCCGTAATCTTGCATCGCCATCACGGCCTCATCGCCAGGTTTCCAGTCGATGCCCGCAATGACGGTATCAAGCGACTCGGTGGTATTACGGGTGACAATCAACTCCTCAGCCGAACACCCCGCTAAGGTTGCCAGTTTTTGACGAACGACCAATTTATCATCAAATTGTCGGGTACGCATATAATACGAATTCTCGAAATTGACAGCCTGCACATGACCCACAAAAGCCGCCAAAGTTGCCTGCGGAGCGAGTGAATAATAGCCATTTTCGAGATTAATATAATCGGGTTTGATGCGATACGCCTTTCGGATTTCTGCCCAAAAATCTTCGTTTTGGGCTATTTCTTCGGGGTTTTGTTGCTCAAATTTAGCCATTTTCTTCTCCAAATCTTTCCCGAAAGTCGGAATCGCAAGACCCGATGCCGTGAGTGTTTGTATAAATTGACGTTTGTCCATTATTTTGAATCTGTTTAAATTGGTTCACCAGTGCTATTTTATTTTACACGCAAAGAACGCAAAGACAAAACCGCAGAGAACGCAAAGAAAAAATAAAAGATACTCTGCGTTCTTTGCGAAAAACTTTGCGACCTTTGCGTGTAAATTTAACTTATTTTTAGAAAAAATTAACATTGCATCTGCGAACCGATTTAGACAGGTTCTTAATTAAAAAAACACAGATTTATCGCAAAACCATAAAGTATTTCCTTCGCTCATCGGTCATTCTTTCGATGGCATATCGTAGTGCAGTGCGGGGTATTTTGCCGATATTTTTCTCCAAAAATACTTCTACTTCCTCCCTCCCACGTTCGGGCGGCGTTCCCTTTTTCCAAGCCTCCCGCAACATCCAACCGACTGCTTTATGAATTAAATCGTGTTTGTGCGGAAGCAATATCTCGGCAATTTTCAGCGTATCTCGAAATTGTTTTTTATTGATAAAATACCACGTAGCCACCATTGCTATTCGCTGCGTCCAGAGGTGGTCGGTGCGTGCCATATCGTAAAGTATGCTGCGATCTTTATCAATCAAATACAGCCCCACAATATCTTTGGCCGAGCAATCGACCAAATCCCAGTTATTGATTCGGTGTGCATTATCCAAATAAAAATCAAAGATTGCTTGCTGATCTGAAAGTTTGGCTTTTTTCATTTGCTCAACCAAAATCACCAAAGCCGCAAACCGATATTCATGAATCGGGCTATTTAATAAACCTTGTAACTCACTGAAAGTCAGACCTTTATAATTCTTACAAATGGCTCGAAGGTCGGGATTTGACACGCCAATAAAAACATCTCCCTCGCCATATTGACCTTTTTCGGTTTTGAAAAACCACGCCGAAGCTCCCGCTCTTTCGGGCGTGGCGATGGCTTGAAGTGCATCAGTAATATTAGTCATTGAGTATATTTATTGGTAAAAAAAGACAAAAAGAAAGGCTACGGGTAAAATTCCCATAGCCTTTTCTACTACTAAATCCACACAACTTTAAATCAAATATATAAACTATAAATGACTCATGCAAGAAAAATCGTTTAAAAAAAATTTAACAAATTGTTATTGTGCTATTTTTTATCTGTATTATACCAAGAAAGCCTTTTGAAATACGTTACTGAGATTTTACATAAAATCAAAAAATGAGCATCAGCAAATTTTCGATTTTGATTTTAGATTAAACATTAAACCAGTACCTTTGTGGCTCATTAAGTATCTCAAAAATGACTGACCGTTATATGCAGCGTGGGGTTTCGGCTGCCAAAGAAGATGTGCATAAAGCCATCGAAAAACTCGACAAAGGGCTTTTTCCGAAGGCTTTCTGCAAAATATCGCCCGATACGCTGGGCGGAGATGCCGACTATTGCAATATCATGCACGCCGATGGTGCTGGCACAAAAACCGCACTGGCATACTTATATTGGAAAGAAACGGGCGATATTTCGGTGTGGCGGGGCATTGCCCAAGACTCAATCGTGATGAATACCGATGATTTGATATGTGTGGGTGCCGTTGGACCGATGCTTATTTCGTCGAGCATTGATAGAAACAAAAATAAGATTTCGGGTGAAGTCATTGCCGAAATCATCAACGGTACGGAGGAATGTTTGGCAATGCTACGCAGCCACGGTGTAGAAATTTATAGCACGGGTGGCGAAACCGCCGACGTGGGCGATTTGGTGCGGACGATTGCCGTAAATAGCACAATCGTTGCCCGAATGAAGCGAAACGATGTTATCTCAAATGACAATATCAGGGCAGGCGATGTAATCGTTGGGCTTGCATCTTACGGACAAGCCACCTACGAAACAACCTATAATGGCGGCATGGGAAGTAACGGTCTGACCTCTGCAAGACACGATGTTTTAGCAAAAATTTATGCTGAAAAATACCCAGAAAGCTACGATAATGAAATAAATAAAGTCTTAGTTTATAGTGGAAGTAAATTATTGACAGCCCCAGTCGGAGAAAACCCCACCCCAACCCAACCCAAAAGAGAGGGAGCAAAAACTGAGGTTGGTGAACTCCTTCTCTCCCCAACTCGCACCTACGCACCCGTAGCCAAGGTGTTTTTGGACGAACTTCGCCCGTACATTCATGGCATGGTGCATTGTAGCGGTGGGGCTCAAACTAAGGTGCTGCATTTCATCGAAAACCTTCACGTAATCAAAGACAATTTATTTCCGATTCCGCCACTCTTTCAGCTTATTCAAGAAGAAAGCGGTACTTCTTGGCAAGAAATGTACAAGGTTTTCAATATGGGGCATCGCTTGGAGGTATATTTAGATGAGCAATACGCCCAACGCATCATCGAAATTTCGCAATCATTTGGTATTGAAGCCCAAATCATCGGCAGAGTTGAAGCCGCCGAAACCAAAAAAGTGACCATTCGTAGCGAATTTGGGGAGTTTTTGTATTAGTCCATAGACCAAAGCCCGTAAGTCAATAGTAAAACAAAAAGTCATACTGGATTTACCAATATGACTTTTTTCTATGACCATCAACGGTGGTCTATTGACTAATCAAAACCCGATTCCTGCATAAACTTTCACATCATCAAGTGTAATATTGGTGCCACACATAATCACGAGGCGTTCTACGACGTTGCGTAGTTCACGCACATTACCCGTCCATGGCAGATTTTTCATATATTCCATGGCATCGGCATCAAATTCTTTGGCAGCGTCACCGTATTCTTCGGCTACATCATTCAAAAATTTATCGGTCAATAAAGGAATATCATTCTTGCGATCTGATAGGGCTGGTACGTGAATCGGAATAACATTTAGGCGATGGAATAAGTCTTCACGGAAGTTTCCTTCGGCTATTTCTTTTCTCAAATCCTTGTTGGTGGCCGCAATCACCCGCACGTTGATTTTTATTTCTTTGTCGCCACCCACCCGAGTAATCTTGCTTTCTTGCAAAGCCCGCAATACTTTTGCTTGTGCCGAAAGACTCATATCACCGATTTCGTCCAAGAAAAGCGTACCGCCATCGGCTTGCTCAAACTTGCCAATACGCTGTTTTATTGCCGAAGTAAAAGCCCCTTTTTCGTGACCAAAAAGCTCACTTTCAATCAATTCCGACGGAATAGCAGCACAGTTTACCTCTATCGAAGATTGGTTACAACGGTTGCTTTTTTCGTGAATTTGCTTGGCAACCATTTCTTTTCCCGAGCCATTTGGCCCCGTAATCAGTACCCGTGCTTCGGTCGGAGCTACCCTATCAATGGTTTCTTTGACCTTCTGAATAAGCGGCGAATCGCCAACGATTTCGTTAATTTTATAAATTCTGCGTTTCAGTACTTTTATTACTTCTACGTCTTTGCTCTTTTCGATGGCATTACGCACCGTCACGAGCAAGCGATTCAAATCGGGTGGCTTCGTGATAAAATCATACGCTCCCCGCTTGGTGGCCTCCACAGCATTTTCAACGTTTCCGAAAGCCGAAATCATCACAAATTGGGTTGTTACACCTTCTTCTTTGGCCTTTAACAGCATTTCGAGGCCATCTAATTTTGGCATTTTGATGTCACAAAGAGCCACGTCGTACTTCGTTTTGAGTACCATTTCGAGTCCTTCTTCGCCATCTTTTGCCTCATCTACTTCGTATTCTTCATATTCCAAAATGTCACGGAGGGCATCTCGAATACTTTTTTCGTCATCAACAATCAATAATTTTGCCATTGGTGGTTTTGCTCTTGCCGAGTTTAATTGATTTTATGATTAATTAGGGTAATTTTAATTAAGACGCAAAATAGTGAAAAAAATCTCACTTTTGGTGATAAATTTACATATATTAATGAATATACTTTAATTATGATACAATGGTAAACATTTTTCAAGGAAAATTTAACAGAAACTACCAAAAAAATGTTATCTTGGAAATGTAAACAAGATTTTTAGATTGAATGAAAGTAGCCATCATAGGTGCAGGAATCGGGGGAATTGCAGCGGCTATCCGTTTGGCAAACCAAGGGTATAACGTAGAAGTTTTTGAGGCAAATAGCTATGCGGGCGGCAAGCTAAGTCAGTTTCAGCAGGGCGAGTACCGCTTCGATGCGGGGCCGTCGTTGTTTACGATGCCGCATTTTGTCGATGAACTTTTTGAACTTTCGGGCAAAAATCCCAAGGATTATTTTGAGTATATCCGCCTGCCCGAAGTTTGCCGATATTTTTGGGAAGATGGCACTCGCCTCAACGTTTCGGCTGATATAGAAACCTTTGCCAACGATGCCGAAAAAAACTTGGGCGAGCCAGCCGAAAAAATACGTAACTTCCTGAAAGACAGTGCTTTAAAGTACGAAATCCTGAGCGGGCTTTTCTTGGAAGATTCGCTCCATAAGCTCTCAACTTGGACTTCCCGCAAGGCTTTTCGGGGCTACTTGAACTTACCAAAATTGGGTATCTTTGGCACGATGAACGAGGCAAATGAGCAGTATTTTTCAACAAAAAAAGCCGTTCAACTCTTTAATCGCTATGCTACCTATAACGGTTCAGACCCTTATCAAACGCCCGCCACACTAAATATTATTCCGCACTTGGAATATAATATTGGTGCCTTTTTTCCGAAAAAAGGCATGAATGGTATTACGCAAAGTTTGGTAAAATTGGCCGAAGATTTGGGCGTAAAATTTCATTTTAATTCAAGAGTGAAAGAAATTATAATAGAGAATGAAAAAACTACAGGAATAGAAATTCAAAATTCAAGTTTGAAAACAATTCATACATCATACACCGTACACCATACATCTACCGTCATTTCCAATATGGACGTAACGCCCACTTACCGCAAACTTCTACCCAACGCAAAGCACCCCGATAAGATTTTAAACCAAGCCAAAAGTGGTTCGGGCTTGATTTTTTATTGGGGAATCAAGCGGGAATTTAAGGAACTGGGGCTGCATAATATTTTCTTTTCTGATGATTATAAAACCGAATTTGAACATCAATTCGAGAAGAAAACGATTTACTATGACCCAACGATTTACTTGAATATTACCTCAAAATACAAACAAGACGACGCCCCCGAAGGTTGCGAAAATTGGTTTATCTTGCTCAATGCTCCCGCCAACGAAGGGCAAGATTGGGACAATATCATTGCCGAAGCTCGCCAAAATGTGATTGATAAATTGAGCCGAAATTTGGGTGTAAACGTAGCCGATTTGATAGAAAACGAGTCAATTCTTGACCCACGAAGTATCGAAATGCGTACTTCATCGGCACAGGGGGCATTGTACGGTAATAGTTCAAATAATAAATTTGCGGCATTTATGCGGCACGCAAACTTTTCATCGAAAATCAAAAACCTGTATTTCGTGGGCGGTAGCGTTCACCCAGGCGGTGGGATTCCGTTGGCGTTATCTTCGGCAAAAATTGTGGCGGAAATGATAGAAATGAGTGAATGATAGAATGTGTGACTATTGTTATTTTTCATTTACAAAATCAACTACCGCCGCTACAAATTCTGTGGGCTTTTCGGCTTGAATCCAATGTCCCGCTCCATCGATAGTTACGATGATGGCGTTTGGAAAAATAGTTTGGATTGAAGGAATATCTTCATCAAAAATATAACCCGATTCGCTCCCCCGCAGGAAAAGTGCTGGCTCAAAAACCGATTTGGTATCCGTAAAATCTCCGCCGATTTGGTAGATTTCTCGGCTCAAAACTGGCAAGTTTATTCGCCAATCGAACGTGCCGCTTTCGGTTCGGTAAAGGTTTTTGAGTAGAAATTGTCGCTCGCCAACGTTCGACACGTATTTAGCTAATTGGGCTTCGGCATCGTTGCGGTTTTTGAGATTTTCTAAGTCAATCGAAGTCAAACCCTGAATAATGTGGCTATGATGGGCGGGATAAAACTTGGGGGCAATATCAACGATAACGAGTTTTGAAAACCGTTCGGGGTAGCTCATTGCGAAGTGCATGACGGTTTTGCCGCCCATTGAGTGACCAATGATTACGGGTTTTTCGAGTTGGTGTTCGGTGATAAATTCATTCAAATCTGCCGCCATTAGTTCATAGCTAAACTCCTCACTACGAGGCGATTGTCCGTGATTTCGGGCATCGAGGGCATATACGGCGAAGCCTTTTTCGGCAAACATTTTACTAATCGAAAACCAATTATCGGACGAACCAAACACCCCGTGGAGAATCAAGATTGGCTGCCCCTCGCCCGTTTTTCTAAAAAAAAGTTTCATGCTTAAAATGAATGATTTGAAGGGCAAAGATAAGGTAGCAATTTCATTTTTCATAAAATTGATTTCAAGGGGTGTCCCAGTTTTCGACGAATTTGGAACACTGATGACACAGATTTTCACAGATTTGAAAAATTGTCATGTAGTATTATTAAAAATCTAAATTTTGGGTAATTCCTGATTTTCATTCACCTAAACTCCTCTCTTAAACTTCAACTCGCAAACATTTTTACCAATGCGTTTGCCATTTTTCAAGCCTTGTTCATTAGAATTTCGGTAGTGAATACCACCATAAAGGCGAGAGTTGGCGGCTTCATCAGCAAAGTCAAAAAACGAGTCGAACGAGCGGGGTTTGAAGCCTCGGGCGGCGTGAGAGTTATCGGTGAAACTATAATTAAAACCAAACAAATCGGATAATACTTGGGCGGTTGCACCCGATACCGAGGCGTGTCCAGAAGTATATTCTGGAAACGGTGGCGTGTCGAGGAGCGGATTCCAATTGCGGTCTAAGGTGGTACGTATATAGGTAACTGGACGCAGGACGTTATGCACAAATTTGCATTTCCAGCACGAAATAAAAGCATCGGCGGCGGCAATACCAACTTTGCAAAACGCCTCGGCGGCTTTGTCTAATCGGAGGTTTTCTTTGGCCACAATCTGAACCGTAATCGATAGGGCGTGACCTGGGGGGGTGAAGGTTTTACCTGCATCGTCCGACCAGTATTTGGCAATAGTAGTTTGTTCGGGCGAGAGGTTTTTTCCGACACTATAAACTTCGAGTGCTTGGGCATACATCACCGACGAAATACTGGCTTCGCAACGTGGCGGGGTGGGTAGTTCAAAATCGGCATTTCCTTTCACAAAAGGGCGATTTTTACCCCAAAAAGGCTGCAAGGGCGTTTGTTGGTCGCCCGTGGGTGTCCAGACACACGCACCCGTAGCGGGTTTATAATCCTTCGGAAAATTCTTATCGTAACCTTCGTGTCCGCCATCAGTTTTTGAATAATCAAAAATGGCTTTTGCGATTGCTTCGCCGTATTTTACAGAACGAGTGACGGTTTCCTTGTCAGTATCATTTTGGTATTTCCGATCAAAAACACCTTTCAACGAATCAATTTTTAGCAAATTTTCTTTGGAAGTATTGGCATAAAGATTTTTGATGATACTCGCCTGAGCGGCATTGGCACTCAAAGCCCAGTGATATTTTTTGCTTGATTCGGTTTTAGGAAGACCTTTAAATTCATTCAATATTCCGCTAAGTGTCTGATAGTCAGCCGTTCCCGCAACCACCGATTCATAAAGCGTTAGCCCTGAATAGCCCAAAGCACGAGAAGCCACGGGCGGTGAAAAACCTTTTGTCGTAGGAATTAGTGTGAGTTGAAGATTGAACCACGCAAGAGCTACCTCATTAGAAAACTCTTTGGTTTGCCCCTGCGAAAAAACATTTTGGCACAATAAAACACCAAAACAGACACTCATTAGGAGCCTCTTTTGTAGTCTTTGTAATATGTTGTTTTCACGAACCATGCGTCAAATGTAATGATATTCTTAATACGAAAAAAAAAAATGTAAAAGTAGCCTAAACCACTGACGGTGTTCGTTAAAACGACCGTCAGGGAGTAGGCAGAGCTTAAACAAAAACAAATTAAGAAATCATCGTGTATAAATTCTTTATTGGTCAATAGTTTTTTGGCATTACCCAAACCATTGACTACTTCACAAACTTCAATTTCAAGATATTTTTAGCAATATCTTTGCCATTTTTCTGCCCGTTTTCGTTGCCTTCTCGAAAATGAATTCCTCCGTACAGCCTTGATAGCGTAGCTTCGTTGGCATATTCATTGAATGACTTGTAGCTTCGGTCGGGAAGCCTGCCCGTGTGGGTATTGTCTGTAAAAGCGTAATTATCACCAAAAATTGTGGTTAGCATCTCGGCGGCGGCTCCTGACCCCGACGAATGACCAGATGAGTATTCGGGAAACGGCGGCGTGCCAATAAATGGCGTCCATTTTGGGTCAATTGCTTGACGTATATAGGTTTGTGGACGCATCAAATTATACACATATTTACAACGCCAGCACGATACAAAAGCATCATTGACGGCCATACCTACTTTGGCGTAAGTTTCGGCTACTTTATCAAGTTTTGCTTTTTCTTTCTTCAAAATAATATTTGCAATATTGAAGTGATGCCCAGGCGGGGTGAGCGTATTTGCTCCATCAGCCCAAAAAGTAGCAATGGCTTTTTGCTCGGTCGTTAGGACTTTACCCACGTCATAGACTTCCTTTCCCAGCTTGAACATCGTAGAGGTTTCTTTAAACGAAAACGGTGATGGTGCAACAGGATTTGTGGTAGAATTGAGAGCCACAAAGCTACGGTTTTTGCCCCAAAAGGGCAGCAGTGGTATTTTTTGTGCAGGATTTGTTGGTTCCCAAAAACCGATTCCGTTTGGCACTTGATAGTCGGGCGGAAAGTTGTTTTTCCAGCCTTCGTGCCCGCCATCGGTTTTTGAATATTCCCAAATGGCTTTGCCGATTTCGGCACCAAAGGCATTAGATCGGTCGGTGATTTCTTTGTTGTCAATAGCAATCCGAATGACACTTTCGATGTTTCGACGGAGCGAATCAATGGCTCGCTTATTTGCATCATTAGTGGTGATATACATTTCGGTAATCAATGTACTCAATGCAGCATTGGCGGCCAAACCCCAATTATATTCTTTGCTAAAATCGGGCTTTGGTAAGGTCGTAAGTCCAGTTAGCTGACCCGCCAAAGATTGATTTTTTGGCATACCGTGTACGATACTTTCGTACAAAGCAAGACTCGTATAACCGAGCGTGCGAGCCGCTACGGGCGGTGCATAACCTGGGGTTGATTTAATTAATTGAAACTGCATATCTATCCAACGAGTAGCGATGTCAGCGTTAAACTCGCTGGCGGCCTTTGAGAGCGTAGTAGGATTTGGATTTTCGATGGCATTTTTGTCTTTACAGGCAGAAAACAAAACGCTTATTGTCAATAAGATAAGTAGTGGTCGAAATAAAAAAGTATATCTCTTTGTGAGAAAGAATGTAGCAGTACTCATAACTGTAATGATTATAACATGAATTTAAGTTCCTGAATGGTAATCAATCTTGTACAAAAATCTTGCCAAAGCGAAAGATGATGAATAAGTCTTTTCTAATCATAACTATTTGATTATCAGTATTTTAGAAACGATTATATCCTTTTGATAAAATTTATCAAAAATCGTGCTAATGCAAAAATAGCGTTTTTGAGATGCTTTTGTTAATTTTCGACAAAAAAATAGTTCGCCCAATTTTGAGCGAACTTTGGAATTTACAAATATATATTTTTTCAAAAACGATAGGCATAAGTAGCCGAAATGAGATAATCAGCAAAGGCGGCATCACCCTCACGGAAACCCGTGACCGTCCAAGTATCAATTCTATCTCTATTGATAAGTGCTTGCAAGAAAACCTTGCGTTCGTCGGCAGTTCGGGTTGCATTTATGAATGTCGGAAAGAAAACAGCATCACTGGCATATTGAGCCATTAGGGCGGGCAAATCTGCCTTTTGCAAACCTTCGTGCCACGCAGTTATTTGCTGTTCGATTTCATTTTTGGCAGTTGTTTGTGCAAACGCATAAAAAGTGAGCGTGAAAAGTGCAATAAATAGTAGTATTTTTTTCATTTTGAAGTTTTATCTATCTTTTCTGTTTCCCTCGGCTTCGCTCGGGGAACGAAAAAGAAAACTGAGAATAAATTCCCCCACTGGGGGTTAGGGGGCTAATACCCCGCAATGCTCTCAACCTAAGGGTTTTTAATTGTTCTAAAATTTAATTTATCTCAGTTTCAACGCTGGCAGGGTTCAAAACCCTGCCAGCATTAGATAGGCAAATTCTTTAAGTGCCAGCATTGGCTAATACCCCGACCCATCGGCCTTACCTCTCGCAACGGCAAACTCGCCAATTTTTGCTCCGTGAGTCAAGCCCAATTCACAATCCACTCGAAAGTGAATCAAACCAAAAACCCTTGAATCGGAGGCTTGCTTGGCTTTGGCGGTCATTTCGGCAGCTTTTGCTGGAAAAATTGCACCCAAAACCGTAGCGGCCGCCGCCGAAAACGTTGAGTGTCCCGAGGTATAAGAAGGGAAGTTTGGCAACCCGATGGAGGTTTTCAGACCAAACTGTTGTGGTCGTGGGGTATAGTAATAAAATTTTGTTTCCCAGCAGGCAATACCAGCGTCCATCACAGCCGTACTTGTCAGGGCCATTGCACGGGCAGTGGCTACTTCGCTGAATTTATTTTCGTGACTAAGATTTCCTGCTTCTCTGTTCCAGTGGCCTGGGGGCGTATAGCTTCCCGCACCGTCCGACCAGTAACTTGCGATACGGGCTTGCTCACGGGTTTGGGATTTATTGATTTTTTCTAATTCCGCAAAATCCTTTTGAAACTCGGTCGAACCAACCACAAACGGCATCACAGGGCGAATGCGAGCGAGCGTTGCTTTGTCAAAATTCCAGGTAACAACTGCCCCATAATTGGGCAACATTGGCGGGCGGGCGGGCGTTTCTTGGCTCACCCAAGTATCTTTTATACCACGAGTTTTGGCGGCTTCAATCATGCCTGCGGTTAGTGTTTGGTTGTTGGCGGCTCCCATACCATCAGTACGGGCTTTTGCCATTGCTTTCGCTCCAACTGCTTTGCCCAACAAATCGCCCGCCGAAATATCCGACGGAACGTTTTTGCCCGCCCAAACACTTGCATTTTTAGCCTCGGCTAATTTTGCATCTAAAAATGACCCTTCGCCAGGAAACATCGCTATCAAAATTGTGTAAGAAGCACCCGCCACAACGGCATCTTCCGATGGGTAGGCTGGCAAATCCGAAACGGGTACTAATGGACTAATCGAAGCATCGTTTTTTGATGGTGCTTTGCGATTAAATTTATATTTATAGTTCCAAGCCGAAACCAAAGCATCGTACTGGGCAACATTCAAATACGCCAACATACGGGCCGTATAAGGTGGATTAGCAAACGGAAATTTTGGGTCAGCCGTTGGGTTTCCAGCATCTGGTACGGGATATTTTCCTTCGGCATTTGATGCGGGCGGCACGTTATAACGAGCGGCTAATTCACGAGCGATTTCGCTCCAACGATAGACCGCTCCTGCACTCCAATACTTCACCACATCTTTATTGGCGGGGGTCAGTACGGGCATAATTTTGTTTTTCAACGAGTCTAATTCTTTCAAATATGCCGCATCGGTTGCCGCTTTTGGGGCAATTACGGGCATTTCTGATGAATTTGCGAGAACGTAGGTCTTCCAGTTTCCTGCATTGGCATCTAAGGTTGCAGGAATGTAGGCCTCTTTGAGTGGCTCGGCTACGGTTTTGTCGCAAGAAATAACAACAGCCCCCCCTGCTCCCAATAGGGGAGCCAGTACGAAAGCGTAAAGGATATTTTTATGTGATTTTTTCATTTTTTTGTAAATTTTAAAATTATTCCTAATTGATGCGTATCACGCAGACCAATGTATTTTTATCTTTTTTCTTCTTTTTTAACTTTGCCCCCTCTGGGGGTTTGGGGGCTATTTATTTGATACAACAATCCAACTGAATAACTCAACGATTGCCCAACGTTTAATCCGCTCATCACTTGGGCGATACGTACATTAAAACCAATATTTTTGGGTTGAAATTTTCCGTAGAAACCCACCATCGTTGCCGTCATGTTATTGGTAGGAAAAGGCATATCGTTGCGGCGGATATTATCGCCACCTACGCAAGTAAAGTTTTCGGCAAAAACTTCGGCTTGTATTCGGCTACCGTTTTTTATGTAACCCAGCCTTACTGCCGCATCGGTGGCATTTGGGATACTTACTTCATTGGTATTATACACCCGTCCGTCGGCCTGATAAGCATCACGATCAACCTTAACTTTGCTCCGTAATATATAGCTTGCGTGAGCCGTGAGATAAATACCTGACTTGTGGGTATAATTTGCTACGAAACGACCCGTGGCGGTTTTGGTTTGTAGCCCGATTGACATTGGTAAAAAATCTGGCACGTAATTACTAACGGGAATTGATGCTCCGATAACGCCATTAAAAGATAGTCCAGCTTTTTCTACAAGTTTATACTTTCCCCAAACTGCAAGATCTTGGATACCTTTCTGCCCCATGAGGTTTCCTGCACTGGCTTTGGTGGTAACATAAGGCACGCCAACCAAGACATTCAGCTTATCCGTAATACCGATGGCCACCATTGGCATCACG
The DNA here is from genome assembly GCA_031378715.1 of Emticicia sp. Taxonomy (GTDB): domain Bacteria; phylum Bacteroidota; class Bacteroidia; order Cytophagales; family Spirosomataceae; genus Emticicia. The sequence goes on along the minus strand of JANNEN010000047.1, from coordinate 1,601 downwards.
CTTTGGGTGGTATGGGTGCCGATATTGAAGTTTTCACGCTTCAAGGTATTTTCCCAATATTCTTTCCAGCTACTATTGCTATACGTTACGGCCAAACAAGCGGTTTTTTTGGGCATATAAATGGCATCGTGCGGCATTTGGGCGTGGACATTTGCCGTCACAAGCAGCAGCCCTACGAGGGTGTATTTAGTTAATGATTTCATTTTTTTGTGGTAAAATTTATACATTCTTAAAGTAAATTAAACGAACTGCATATTAGTTTTTTGAATTTATGAACAAAGAAAATACTTTTTCAAATAAATTCCAATTTTATGGAAATATTTTCCATAATTTTTAATTTTTTTGCATCAATTCTTGTGCCAATTCTTATAAATACGGTTTTTATGATTAAAAAGTTATTACAAGGTGTCATTTTTAAAATATTTATTCAAAATCAAGTACGTAATGTTTTTTGGCATATTATTTAAAATAGTTTTGATTATTCCGTAATAACGGAATTTATAAGCCTAAAAACAAAACCCACCGAACATTACCCTAATGTTCGGTGGGTTTTATTTTAAAAAAATATTGAGCAAATCAATAATACCAGTACTGCAAATCGCCCCAACTGATGGAGGTCGTGAAAGAAAGTTGAAGCAGATTCAGTATCCGCATTTCTTGCTTGCGGTTACGTACCAGTGACTGAAAACCGTAACCTACTTCAATTCGGCTTTTGCCCGTATTATAACCAAGACCGATATTTGCCCAGTTTTCTGAGAGTAATAAGCCGTTTCTCGAACTCACTGGGCCGTTGGTTGCTCCTTTCAGATACAAAAAAACTTCGTTTGAAGCCAAAGCATAAAACCCTGACTTTGATTTTTTTAGGTCATAAAACGGGTAATTCAGTCCTAATTGGTAGCGAAAAATGATAGCATTTGAGCGAATCCCAGTTTGCATATTGAGCGGGCTACGGAACTCTAAACGCCCTCGATTATTTACGGTTATTTTCTTAATCTTCTGATTATAAGCACTTTGTATTACAAAACGTGGTTCATTTTCTCGCAAACCAAATATATCATGCCGCCCAAAAGCCAAGCCTCCACCAACATTCCATTTATCGGTAAATTTATAATTAAGGAGCAGATGAGGCACAAAATGTGTATGGCTCGATGGAAAGGTTTTTTCACCGATTTTTAGGTTTGAAGTATTAACCACCGACAAAACATGAATGTTATAACTCAGTTTTTTGGAGATTTTTCCGATTTGGATATAGTTTGAAGCAATGCCCCGCAGGTGCAAATCTTGGGCATTGGCGGCAGTGACTATAAGAAAAGCGAATGTGTAAAACAGTATTTTCTTCATTTCATGATGTTTTTGAAAGCAAGAAAACCTTGTCAAATCTAATGCCAAAGTGTTTTAGTACTTCACCCAATTATACCTTTGGGCGAGTTGCATGGCTTCGTATTTTGAGTTTACGTGGAGTTTGGTATAAATATTTTCGATGTGCTTTTTGATGGTTTTATCACTCACAAAAAGGCGTTCGGCTATTTGTTTGTAAGCCAATCCTTTGGAGATAAGTTGCAGAATCTCGATTTCACGTTTGGTTAATTCAAAATCTTCGG
>JANNEN010000302.1:0-11781 GCA_031378715.1 Emticicia sp. | reverse complement strand
GTGAAATTTCGGGGGTGACCGATAATAAATTCCCGAATGATGAAGCCTGCTTAGATGAAATACGCAAGATTTTTGATAAAATGGGGCATTTTGACAAAGCAGGTTTCGACAAAAAAGAAGCATTTTTGCCCAAAAAAGGCCCAAATGAGATATATTCGATACTTCCAGCCGACCGCACAAAACCTTATGATATGCTTGAAATTATCGAACGCTTAGTCGATAATTCAGAATTTGACCAATACAAAAAAGGGTATGGACAAACGATTCTGTGCGGACTCGCCCGTATTGACGGCTGGGCGGTGGGCATAGTGGCTAATCAACGAAAAATAGTAAAGTCCAAAAAAGGAAATAATGGTGGCGGCGAGATGCAAATGGGGGGAGTGATCTATTCAGACTCGGCCGATAAAGCCGCCCGTTTTATTATGAATTGTAATCAACAGAAAATTCCTTTAATATTCTTGCAAGATGTATCTGGGTTCATGGTTGGCAGTCGTTCCGAGCATGGCGGAATCATAAAAGATGGGGCAAAAATGGTGAGTGCAATGGCTAATTCGGTTGTGCCGAAGTTTACTTTTATTGTGGGCAATTCGTACGGTGCTGGTAACTATGCCATGTGCGGAAAGGCTTACGATCCACGCTTGATTTACTCGTGGGTAACTGGAAAAATGGCTGTAATGAGTGGAGCTTCGGCCGCCAAGACGCTGGTGCAAATTCAAACAGCAACCCTAAAATCTAAGGGCATTATAATAGGAGAGGAGGAAGAGAAAGCACTTTTAGATAAGATTACCGATAAATACAACTCTCAACTTAGTCCGTATTATGCCGCAGCAAATCTTTGGGTCGATGGTGTAATTGACCCGCTTGATACTCGAAAAATTATTTCGATGGGTATCGAAGCTGCCAATCACGCCCCGATTACAAAGCGATATAATGTTGGGGTGATTCAGACTTAGGAATTGATAATTAGTGTCTGATAAATGTTAATTTGTCTGTTAAACCCCACCCAACGGCAGCGGCCGACCGTCCTCCCCAAAAGGGAGCGGTACGCCGCTGCGGGGCTAAAAGTCCCCTCTCCTTTTTGGAGAGGGGATTTAGGGGTGAGGTAAAACGGACAAAATAAGATTTATTGAATATTAGTAACTTACTCAATTTGATTATATAACTCACGAATTTAACCTCGAAAAATCTCTTTATAATTCATTCATTGCTCTGTTTTTTGAACGGTTTGCTTTTGCGATTGTCTTCTTAAAATTTATCGCACAATTTGAAAAAAATATTTATCTTCAATCCCAAAAAATCCCTCCCCAAACGAATTTCGCATGAAGTCTATTGTTTTTAAGCGTTTCTTTTTGGAAATTGCAGTATTGAATAACCACCTAATCCAAATCTACAATGAACAGATACCTAATAATCCTTTTATTCGCCCCAATTTTGTCACTTTTTGCACAAAGTACACCCCAAATAGTTAAAATAGATGCGGCTGCGGTTCAAGAAAAATTAAGAAATACACCCAAAGAAGTAAGCATTTCGCTCGCAAAAAATCAAGCTGAAGCAAGTGGCGTTTTGTTGGAACTGCCAATGCCCGACGGTAGTCAGAAATCATTCAGGGTGATTGAATCGCCATTGATGTCGCTTGAATTGGCGAAAAAATTTCCCAAAATAAAAACTTATAGGGCATTTAGCGTAGAAAAAAACGGTGAATCCTCGGGATTGTTTACAGTGGCACCCAGTGGAGTTTATGGACTTTTTTTTACCGAGAAAGGGAATGTGCTCATTGCCCCAAAAAATATTTTATTGGGTGAACATGAAGTTTTGTACCAAGATGATGTTTTGGCTGATGGTAAGTGCGAAAATGGTGATGAACACATCAAAACTTTTGGGTCGAAATTTAAAGAAAATGCTGCCCAAACTTACAGTAATGGCAGTACTTTGCGGACTTACAGAATATCAATTCTGACAACGGGGGAGTTTTATACCAACAATGGCTCAACTGTGGCTACCGCACAAGCAGCCATTGTAAGTATGGTCAATTCGTTAAAAGCAGTCTATGAAAAAGAGGCTTCTGTTAGTTTTATTTTGGCCAATACAAAGATTTATACCGATCCCGCAACTGATCCATTTAATGGTACGAGTCCGCTCAAGGCGGCAGAAACTTTTGGAGAATTATCGGTTTCAGATCCAACAAATTTCGCTCTTACTACCTACGATATTGGCCATGCAATTCAGCATTCGCCTGGTGGTGGGGGAGCTGCTTACTTGAACGGTCCATGTCGGAATAATAATTTGAGTGCTGTCACAAGTCCCATAAAAGCTGGCGGTTGGAGCGGAGGTACAACTACGTCTTTATCAACCTTTATTCATGAAGTTGGGCATCAGTTTTCGGCGGGTCATACATTTAATAGCATCAATAGTAGCTGCAATGGAAATATCATGACGGGTTCGGCATACGAGCCAGGAAGTGGCTCTACTTATATGTCATATTGGGGAAGTTGTTCGCCTGATAATATTAGTGGAGATGTCGTTCGAACCTACTTTCATACCAATAGCTTGGAGAGCATAATTAGTTACGCAACCAATACAGGAACTTGCAGTGTAAATACCGCAACTGGAAATACAGCCCCTGTAGTAATAGCAAACCCTAACAGTAAGATACTAATTGTGCCGAAGGGAACGCCATTTTCGCTTACAGGAAGTGGGACAGATGCCAATGCTGAACCCATCTTGTATAATTGGGAGCAATATAATTTGGGTACAACTCGTGGCGGTGCTGATGATGCTCAAAGCTCAACTGATTCGCCAATTTTTAGAACTTTTGCCCCGTCAACGACTGGAAATGTGAGAACTTTCCCCGCATTAAATACCATTTTAGCTGGAAATATAGCCAATAACGATGAGGCATTACCGCAGGTAGTTCGTACAATAACCATGAGATTGACGGGTAGAGATAATAATGCAGCGGGTGGAGGAACTCACTGTGCCTCTATCAATTTGACGGTCGATAACAGTGGTCCATTTTTAGTGACTTCGCAAAATACGAACACGTATTGGGTGCAAGGTTCTACGAAAACAATCACTTGGACGGTTAATGGCACAAATTTGGCACCCCTTAATTGTACAAATGTTGATATTCTATTTTCGAGTGATAATGGGCTTACTTTTCCAACAACTTTGCTATCGAATACCCCAAACGATGGAAGTCAGTCAATTACGGTTCCTACATCTGTGACTACCACTGGTCGAATTAAGATTGTGCCAACGAATACAAACCTCATATTTTTTGATGTAAATAATACGCCAATCAGTATAGTAAATTCTCTACCAGTTTGTGCTTCCGAAACCTCAACGCTAACACCCACTACGGCTATTTCTGCATTGGCAGGCGATGCGGTCTTAAATATTAGTCTATATCCGCATATTGTTGCTACAAATGTATCAAGAACTACAGCAGTGACCGATCCAACGATGTCATTTACGGGTTATAGCGGTAGTAGTTGTGTTACGCCTTATTCAAATATTACGTACTTCAAGACCTATACTTTTAGGGTTTCGGTTAGTGGTAACTATACATTTACGATTGGCGGTTCGGTTGGTAGTAAAAATTTGAATCTTTATGTAGGAAGTTTTGCAGGTGGATGTACTAACTGGGTTGCTGGAACTGTTAATTTGGCGGGTTCGCCAGTTTGGGGAAGTTCGATGACTGCAAATTTGACCATAAATACCACTTACATCATTACAATTTCTTCTACAATAAACACAAGCTCAGTTGGAGCCGTCACAGTGAATTTTTCGGGAGCGGGGAATATTCTACAGCCCGTGCCGAGCGAAAGTTCATTCTACGTTTATAATTACGTACTTGTCAATAATGCAACGAACATAGTAAGAGCCATTCAATCAAACGCTGATTTAAGAAATGCTGTTACTTTTCCCGTAGGTAATTATACCTTGTATGGCATGTCTTATTTGGCAGATAATGTTGATTTTTCAGGGTTTATCAATCAACCTTTTTCAACGCTTCAAACAGCAATTACGAACGGCGGCATTTGTGCTAAACTAAGTGATAATTCGGTGCCAGTCAATATCCAAAATAACTGTCAGAACGTACTTAATTTATCGGGATCTGCGGTTGCAGGAATGCAAAATGCTAATTTGTCCATAACCTCTACTCAACGCATAAGTACGGGGCAGAATGTTACCTATCGAGCAGGAAATTCAATAACGCTTACCCCAACAATGGCAGGCGGGTTTTTGGTTGCTAATGGGGGTGTTTTCAAAGCCGAAATTGGTGGTTGTAATTAAGTTTTTGAAAATATTTTTTAATCAAAAAACGCTGTCAAATATAAATTTGACAGCGTTTTGTATGAAATTATTAAAATTAATAAGCGATCAATTCTGTGGTATTTTTGGAAACCAAAACCACTTTTCCGTAAACCAAAACCGAAATATTTTCGCCCGAAATATTTTCTATTTCAATTACATTTCCTTTGATTGAAATATCCAGTAAATTTCCCCTAAATCCAGTTCTAAACGAAAATCCTTGCCATTGTTCGGGCAAAAATGGCTCGAAAGATAATTGATTGTTTTTTACCCTCATGCCGCCAAAACCTTGCACAACTGACAGCCACGTACCAGCCATTGAAGTAATGTGAAGTCCGTCTTCGGTGTTGTTATTATAATCGTCCAAGTCGAGGCGAGCCGTGCGAACGTACATTTCGTAAGCCTTATCCTTCATGCCCAATCGAGCCGCATGGATTACATGGACGCAAGGCGAAAGTGAAGATTCATGGACGGTCATTGGTTCGTAAAAATCAAAATTTCGGCGAAGCTCATCAATCATAAAATCATTTTCAAAGAAATACATTCCCTGCAAAACATCGGCTTGCTTGATAAAACACGACCGCAAAATTCTGTCCCAAGACCATTTTTGATTAATCGGGCGGTGTTCCGAAATTTCGCTGACATTCAGCAACTCTTTGTCCAAAAAACCATCTTGCTGCAAGAAAACTTGGCGGTTTTCGTCGAATGGTAAATACATATTTTTGATGATATGCTGCCACTTTTCTAACTCAGAAGCATAATCGAGATTGGTCTTGTTAAGAATTTCTTGGAATCTTGTTGAGTTTTCGTTAAATAAATTAACAAAACATTCAATCGTATATTTCAATGTCCAAACTGCCAAATAATTGGTGTACCAGTTATTATTGACATTGTTTTCGTATTCGTTTGGCCCCGTTACACCCAGCATTACGTACTTGTTTTTATCGGCCGACCAGTTTACTCGTTGCGACCAAAATCTCGAAATTCCCGTCAAAACCTCCAAGCCATACTCTGCCAAATATGTTGTATCACCCGTGAAGCGAACATAATCAAAGATTGCGTAAGCAATCGCTCCGTTTCGGTGGATTTCTTCAAACGTAATCTCCCATTCGTTGTGGCACTCTTCACCGTTCATCGTCACCATCGGATAGAGGGCTGCCCTGCCCGAGAAGCCCAACTTCTCGGCATTTTCAATAGCTTTTTGGAGGTGATTGTGTCGGTAAATGAGCAAGTTTCGGGCAACTTTTTGGTCGGACGTGGCCAAATAAAAAGGCAAACAGTATGCTTCGGTATCCCAGTAAGTTACGCCGCCGTATTTTTCACCCGTAAAACCCTTCGGGCCGATATTTAGGCGAGCATCTTCGCCCGTATAGGTTTGTTGTAACTGAAAAATATTGAAACGAATGGCTTGTTGAGCCGCCACATCACCCGTAATCTGAATGTCGTTACGTTCCCATTTTCTGCCCCAAGCGGCTGTTTGCTCGGCAAGCATTGTATCATATCCCTTTTCGCATATTTTTGAAATATACGCCTTAGTATTTTCGGTTAAACTTTCGATTGAATAGTTTTCCGAAGAAAGGTTTGCTGCATATTTTATGACAACGGTTGCTTGATTTTCCGCTAAATTTAGCGTAACTTCATTGGCAATATAGCTTTCGTTTTTGATTGGAAATGTTTGATAATGCGGAACGCCGCCCGCAAGTAGTTGCGAGTTTTGATAAATATCAAATTTCATTCCCGTACAAACCTGAAATGTTGGCACGTTTTTCCAACGAGATTGCTTAGTTTCGAGTGTTAGGTAGCCTTCACCGTGGGCAGTTTCTTTTGATATTTCTTGCCAAAATTTCTCGCCATGATTTGAATCTTTATTAGAAACATCGCCATTAAGCGAAACCGTCAGTTTTGCCGAACCCGAAAAATTTAAGGGCGTGACTGAATACTTTATCGCCCCAGCCTCATCATCAACCAGACTCAAAAATCGCTGCGAATGGATTTTTAAAGTTTTCGTTCCTGACATTTCAACTGTACAAATTCGCTCTAAAACCCCCGTCCGCATATCTAATGTTCTCCTAAAATCCAAGACTTTACAGGTATTTAGGTCGAGTTGCTGGCCTTCAATCTCCAAGTTTATTCCTGTCCAGTTGCAAGCGTTTATCACTTTTGCAAAATAATCTGGGTAGCCATTTTTCCACCAACCCACCCGAGTTTTGTCAGGAAACCAAACCCCCGCTACGTAGTTGCCTTGGAGGGTTTTTCCAGTGAATTTTTCTTCAAAATTGGCTCGTCCGCCCATGCGGCCATTGCCGAGGCTCATCAAACTTTCGGTAATTTCGTTATGTTCGGCATGAAAGCCCTCCTCCACGATTTTCCATTCGTCGTGTAAAATGTAATTTTTCATTTTGGTTGTGATTTCGTTGGCCTAAGCCACCATTTTATATGTAGGTAAAGTATTTCTGTTAATCGTATTTTGTTTGTTGCAAATTTAAGAATGTTCCAAAAACATCATTAGAAATTCTGCTGTCAATTATGTCATTCTTAGTTGATTCAAGTTCTATGGCATTCAGGAGCCAAATGTAGGCAAGTTTTTGGTTGGCATTTTTAGATAATAGTAGTCCGTAAAGTGCTATTCTTGACGCATTTGGAGATAAATCAATGGCTTTTTTTGCGTATTTAAGTGCAAAATCAACTTGATTTTCATTTTTTGCTAATCCATAAACCTTTAAAGCAAAGTAGTAAAATATATTCGCATAAGACTCAGTAAAAAAAAATTTTTGGGAGGCAAGAATTGATTTTTGCTCTTCGCTCAACGAAGTATTGTTGAGTATAAAATTTTGTACCAAAACATTTAGTGTTGAATCTTTCTTTTTTAACACTTCACTGCTGAATTTATCAGCGTTTGCTAAACTCCAAAAGCCAACTTCTTTGATATATTTATTTACATTTTCGTTGATAATAGCATAGTTTGCCAGGTAAATGTCGCCATTGAGAAGCGGAAAATTAATAGAAATTTGATTATATTTTTTAATGACATTTGAATTGTTTTCTAAAGTCTTTTTTGCTGAAAGTGTTTTTTTTGAGTATGTATATTCGACACCAGCAGCTATGAGTGACTTAATGATTAATTGTTGATAGAGGTCATTTTCTATCATTGCTCGTTGCAGATTCCCCAAATATAAGTTTTCATAAAAAGTATTGATGCTTGGTTGATATTTGAGCAATAACTGAAAGGATTCATCAGAGTTTAGTTTCTCTTTAGAAATTGCTTTAAAATACTCCGCTAATACTGATTCAACGCATTGTTTTTTGCAAGTATAATTCAGAAATTCGAGGTATTTTTTTAGAATCACCAAATCATCTGGTTTTTTGTGGAATATACTGGCAATTTCTACCACGTTGTCTTTGTTTCTGAACAATTGAAAGATGCAGTTATACATATTTTCAAGGTCAAAGGTGTTATAATCAAGCTCGATGGGTTGTCTAAGTTTTTTATTGACATCAATAAAGAAAATTGTAGGTTTTTTAAATCGGTAATTTTCTAAGAACTGTTTTGTATCACCATCTTCTTTTGAAAAATCAACTTTACAGAAAATTGCTTGCGTAGCGAGGTATTGAATTGCTTTCGTTTCTGTGAGAATAGATTTAAAATATTCATCACATTTGGGATGTTTTTTTTCGGGAGAAACAAAGACAATTAAAAGTTGGTTTTTTTTCTTAGCTAAGTCAATTGCATCAGCCCACGAAGAATTGAAAAAGTATTCGTTTTGAGCAAATACACAAGATGGTACAAGGATTAAAAAAAATATTTTTCTCAGAAATCTGTTCATGTAAGTTGTTGAATGGAAATAATCGACATTTTAAATTTAGCTAACTTGCTTATTATAAGCATTTTATACAATAAAATATACAACATTTATCATTAAACGTTACCTAATTAACTCATTCCTAAATTATTTAAGAGTATTTGCAGATTCAAGTTTTCAAATCCTGCAAAAACAATATCTGTTTTGGTCAAAATTTCGGCTTTCCCAATGCCTACAACCTTCATTCCAGCATTTTTCCCTGCTTCTACTCCCGCTACGGCATCTTCAAACACAATACACTCGTGCGACTGTAAGCCCAATTCGGCAGCACCTTTCAAAAACACCTCGGGGTCAGGCTTGCTGCGTGAAATTTTCGTACCATCAATGATTGCATCAAATTCATGCAACAAACCGACACTTTTTAATATCATAAGGGCATTTTTGCTGACCGAACCTAAGCCGATTTTTATATCAGTTTGTTTAATTTGCTTGAAAAAATCTTGCACCCCTGGCAGAATATCCGCGGCGGTCATTTTACTGACTAAGGTTAGATAATTTTCATTTTTTCGAGCCGCTAAATCCTGTTTTTCTTCGTACGAAAGTTCCAGTTTCCCGTGTTGCAAAATCATGTCCAAAGATTCCATTCGGCTGATGCCTTTTAAGCCTTCGTTAAATTCTTCCGAAATGTCAAAGCCTAATTCGTTGGCCATAAGCCGCCACGCTTGGTAGTGAAAACCTGCCGTTTCGACAATTACTCCATCTAAATCAAATAAAAATCCCTTAATCATTGTTGTGGTTCTTTTGCTTTTTTATGTTCAATTAACGCTAACAGGGTTTGAACCCACTTATCTCAATTCCAATACTACCGCCGACATGGCTGGTACTTTTACGCTCGAAATATCGTTCAAAACCTCCTCGGTCATAATATTTTTGGCTGACTTTGAGTTTTTGATTATTTCCACAAAGTTTTTGGTCGAAACATTCGCTTCTGTCTTCTTTGAATTTGTAATCACCATCACGGTTTGCTTATCGTTGTAGCGGAAATAAACATAGATGCCATCATCAAACGGCACAAATTGCATGAATTTCCCTTTCGTGATTGCTTCCGAGGTTTTGCGGTAGTTTAATAGTTTTTTATTAAAATCGAAGGCTTCGTTTTCTTTGGTGTTGCGTCCCGATGCCATAAATTTATTTTCGGTATCGCCCTTAAACCCACCCGAAAAATCTTTTCTGACTTCGGCATCGGTCGGATTTTTAAAGTTTTTTGTCAAAAACTCCGTACCATAATACATCTGTGGAATCCCACGGAGGGTATAAAGCCAAGTCAAACCCATTTTGTATTTATCAAAATCTTCACCAATGACCGAAAAATAGCGGTCCGTATCGTGGTTTTCCAAAAACGGCACTAATCGTTCGGGATTTTGATACACAATATCTTGTGCCAACGCCTGGTACAAACGATTTACGCCTTCATTCCAGCCGTAATTTTCTTTCAAAGCTGTATTTATTGCTCCTTGTAAAACAAAATCACAGCTTGATGGCAAGTTGCACTTAAAAGGAATGTTTAGATTGTTTTTAGTAAAATACGCCTGACTGACCGCCGAATTTACCGCCGATTCTCCATAGAGTAGCATTTGTGGATGTTCGTCTAAAAGTGCCTTGTTACAACGATTCATAAACTCCATGTCGTTGTATATATAGGTATCAATTCGCCACGCATCAATGCCAAAATACTCAACCGTCCAAAGTGCGTGCTGAATCAAATACGTAGCCAAAAGTGGCTCGTTTTGGTTCAAATCGGGTAAAAATGAAGTAAACCAGCCCTCTTCGGTTACTTTTTTATCATATTTTGAACCATTAATGTCAAAAAGTGGGTGGTCTTTATAAGAAGTATTTGTGTATTTATCCCAGTTGTGCAACCAATTTTTGGCGGGTAAATCTTTCACCAACCAAGCATCTTCACTGACGTGATTATAGACCGCATCTTGAATAATTTTGATGCCTTTTTTGTGGGCTTCGTTGATGAGTTTTTGGTAGGCATTGTTTCCCCCAAAGCGGCGGTCGATTTGGTAATGGTCAGTAAAATGATACCCGTGATAGGAGCTACGCATGGTATTATTTTCGTTACTTTGGCGGGTGTTGTTTTCAATGATTGGTGTAAACCAAAGTGCGGTTACGCCCAGTTCCTTGAAATAATCAAGGTGGTCAATGATGCCTTGCAAATCTCCCCCGTGCCGCAACCACGGACTTTTTCGGTCGGCTTGCGTATCCGACATATCATCAAATTTATCATTCGATTCGTCGCCATTTGCGAATCTATCGGGCATCAATAAATAAACAACATCGGCTTGTGTAACGGCCTGGGGTTGAGCCGTACGGGTTTTGAGTTCGTAGTTTACATCAACCGATGATTCATTGTTTTTGAAACTAAATTGCAAATTCCCCGCTTTCGCAATTTTATTTATTTCCAAATCAATAAAAACATAATTTTGACTTTCGGTAGTCTGCGTTTTTTTTAATTTCACACCAGCGTAGGGTTTCAAAGCAACTTTTGAAGTACTAATATTTTTGCCATAAACTAATATTTGAAGGTTTGGGTTTTTCATGCCAACCCACCAGTTTGTTGGGTTAATACGCTGAATATCAGGCTTTTGTGCTGATGCGTAGGTAAGGCAACCTAATTGTACAAAAACAAGAAGGAGTAGGTGTGTTGTTGTTTTCATAAGAGTTAAAGTATTCGTTTGTACAGCAAAATAACACAAACAAAGTATTTTTTCATAAAAAAATCCTGTTTAGATTTGAAATCTAATTTAACTGATGATAAAATGAAGACGAAAATAGCTATTTTTTTGGTGGCATTTGGCCATTTTGTAGTAGCTCAAAATTCACCCACAATGACCAAAGAAAAACTTCCCAATCCAAAAACTGATAAATTAGTAGTTTATCAAATCTATACCCGTCTGTTCGGAAACCTCAAAACGACCAATAAATTTAATGGAAGTTTGGAAGAAAACGGCACGGGGAAATTTAATGATATTAATGATAAAGCCTTGAAATCGTTGAAAAATTTTGGTGTGTCGCACGTATGGTTTACGGGCGTAATCGAACACGCAACGATGACCGATTATTCAAAATTTGGTATTCCGCAAGACAATCCTTTGGTTGTGAAGGGAATTGCGGGTTCGCCTTATGCCATCAAAGATTACTATGACGTAAATCCCGATTTGGCGGTTGATGTCAAAAATCGAATGTCTGAATTTGAGGCACTCGTCAAGCGTAGCCACGATAACGGACTCAAAGTGCTGATTGATTGCGTCCCGAACCACGTTGCTCGAAGTTATTATTCCGACAAAAAGCCAAAAACTGCAAAAGATTTTGGCGAAAATGATGATAAAACCAAGACTTTTTCGGCAAATAATAACTTTTATTACGTAACTGGACAAGATTTTGTTGTGCCTGATGGGGTAAATTCGCCAGTAAAACCAAAAGGGGGTTTTATAGAAAGCCCTGCAAAAGCAACTGGAAATGATGTTTTTTCGGCAAAACCAAGCATTAATGATTGGTTTGAAACCGTCAAGCTAAATTATGGCGTTGATTATTTGGATAATCGTGCGAAACATTTTACTCCTGTACCGAGTACTTGGCTCAAAATGCGAGATATTTTGAC
>JANNEN010000300.1:0-1932 GCA_031378715.1 Emticicia sp. | reverse complement strand
CAAAACGGGCTACACAACGAGCGATATTGATATGCTCGTGCCGCACCAAGCCAATTTGCGAATTGCCCAATTTGTGCAGAAAACCTTGGGTTTGCCCAACGAAAAAGTGTTTAATAATATCCAAAAATACGGCAACACAACGGCCGCTTCGATTCCGATTGCCTTGTGCGAAGCCTGGGAAGCAGGTAAAGTTAAAGACGGAGATTTGGTTTGTTTGGCGGCTTTTGGTAGCGGCTTTACTTGGGGTTCGGCTTTGATTCGCTGGTGATGATGTACGAAATTTTGCAAGTCTAACCTCACCCCCGCCCCCTCTCCAAAAGCTAATCTTGTAGGGGTTTTGGAAAAAGTAAGATTGAAGGGTAAAATTAAGCCTAAAAACCTCACGGCAGCGGCCGACCGTCCCCAGCCCCTCTCCAAAAGAGAGGGGAGCTAAAAGCCCTCCCTTTTGGGGAGGGTTGGGTGGGGTTCTTAGCGAAAAGGCCACCTTTGATTCATTTTTCAAAACCCCTACAAGATTAGCTCCAAAAGAGAGGGGAGTGCTTCACGAAGTTGAAATCTGCAAAACTTCGTACACTTCTTGTTAATGTTTTCTCTCAAAAATGAGCGAAATTTTTGAGAGAAAATACTATTTTATTTTGTCAAATAAATCAATATTTACCGCTATTTCCTGTAAATTTTGCCCAGTTCGTAGGTTTTCGATAATCAAATCTACGGGGCCGAGTTTATGATTTGTGGCAATGACGGCTCCAGTTTTTGTAGTTTTCCAGTTTTCCCAGGTGGCTGGTACGCCCCCAATCGGAATGATTTTTACCCACATTTTGTATGATTTTGGCACGCCCGTTTTATCCAAAATCCAAAGGTACGAATCACCAGGCGTAACGCCCCCCGAAGCATAACTCACCAAAAGTGCGTCAGAGCCATCTTCGCTCGTTACGATTGAGCGACTTACGCCCGCATCGAATACTTTGTAGGGAGCAATGAGCCAAAAGGAATCGTTGCAAAATATTGACCACGCTTTACCCCGCAACACGTCCAACTCGGCATCGGTAATTGCCTTTCCTTCAACAAACGCCTTGCCTTTGCTCCACTCTTTGAGGTTGAGCAGTACATCATTTTTGCTCCATTTTACCTGTACAAGTTCGTTTTTTTTATCCCACACAAAATCGTGTCCGCCCGTACTCGTCCAAGCCACGGTGTTGGTGCTATCCCACGCTGGTTTGTTGAGAGCGGCCAGCATTTTGGTGGCCAAGTCGTCGGCTTGTTTAGTGTTTTTGCCTGTCGGTAATTTTTCGTTTAAAATAAAATAGGCGGCTGTCAATAATAGCAAGATTATGGCGGCACCGTAAAGAAGTATTTTTTTCATTTGAGTGATTGATAAATATGTTTTTTTCTAAAAATAGATTAAGTTTGCACGCAAAGGTCGCAAAGTTTTTCGCAAAGAATGCAGAGAATATTTCATTTTTTCTTTGCGTTCTTTGCGGTGTTTTCTTTGCTCACTTTGCGTGTAAAAACAACAAGTCAAAACAGATTCTTGGATAAGCAAGGCAAATACCAAAAATTGACATGACACAAAATCAAAAATCTTGCCTCACAAAACGTAGGCAAGATTTGATTTAGACAGTTTTATTATTTTCGCAGATTTCGCAGAGAAACGCCGATAGCGTATTGGAAATATTCAATTCCTAAATTACAAATCTACAAAACATTGATTATCAGCGTTTTATGATTCTTTGGTCTATCGACTATTAACCACGGACTAAGTATCTCATGTTACGCACTTTTTTAATTTCCTCCGTGCGACGGTCGCCCCTTTTTTCAAGGGGAGGTGGCAAAATTCTGACAAAGTCGAATTTTGACGGAGGGGTTTTTCGGCGTAGAAATTGTCTTTTAGGGCTTCTACTGCCCTTTTACCCCTCCGTCCGACTTCGTCAG
>JANNEN010000298.1:0-2821 GCA_031378715.1 Emticicia sp. | reverse complement strand
CAAAGGTGGCGCAGGGAACGGCTTCCATATCCGGGCGCGATTGGCGGCAGGCCTGATGCGAATAGGCGCCAAGTTCCCCCTGAAAGGCGATACGACCGGGCATCTGGCGGCACTCCATCACAAAAAGGCCCGTTCGGGGCGATTGGTCGCGCTACTACACCTTGAAACCTATGGGGGGAAGCGGGTAGATAAGCCGCATCAAGACGACGTAGGGAAGTGCTTCATGTTCGACACAATGACGATGACCAAAGTATTGGGTGCGGTCTGCGGATCACTTCTGATCTTTTTGCTTGGAAACTGGGCGGCTGAAGCGCTGTATCACACTGGCCCTGAAGAAGGCGGCGAAGAAGAGGTCGCACAGGCCTACACGATTGATACGGGTGCCGGCGAAGTGGCTGAAGGCGCTGCCGAAGTAGGCCCGGCTTTTGCAGATGTCTATGCCGCCGCTGATGTGACTGCAGGCGAAAAGGTATTTTCCAAGTGCAAGGCTTGTCACAAGGTAGACGGCGTGGATGGAACTGGACCGCATCTGAACGGTGTCGTCGACCGCCCCAAGGCATCCATTGCCGGGTTCGGCTATTCTGATGCACTGCTTGCAATGGCAGGCGACGCCTGGACCACGGACAACCTGAATGGGTTTCTGACCAACCCAAAGGAATATGCGCCGGGAACAAAAATGGGGTTTGCCGGCCTTGGCAAGGTTGAAGACCGCGCAAATGTGATTGCCTATCTGGCCTCTGTGAAGTGAATCGATTGGCCATGTAAAGTGAACAGGCCGCCCGGTTTGGGGCGGCTTTTTGCATTTTTACAGCTTTGCGTATCACGAAGAAGCAACTTGCCATCGACAAGGTTCGATTTAGCATAAACTAACGGTGGTAAGACGAAACGTCGACAAGGCAGGAGATCGGGATGCAGCGGCACGCGACGAAAACATTCAGTGCAAGTGTTCGGGTGGCACAGCGGCCAGTGTTTAGTTCAGGCTGGATGGGTGCGGGTTTGCTGATCATGGCCCTTGCCGGATGGGCGGCCGCCGCCAGTGCCGAGACGACAATCGTGGCGCATGGCATTTCGACTTTTGGTCAACTGAAATATCCGGCTGATTTCAAATATCTGGATTTTGTAAATCCCGATGCGCCTAAGGGTGGCGAGATTTCCGAATGGGCCCCCGGCACGTTTGATTCGATGAACCCCTATTCGGTGAAAGGTGTTTCTGCGGCACTGGCTTCGGCGCCTTATGAAGCCATTCTCACGGGCACCTCTGATGAAATAGGTGCAAGTTACTGCTTGATGTGCACCACGATGGAATACCCAGAAGACCGTTCCTGGGTGATTTTCAATCTGCGCGATGATGTGAAGTTTTCGGACGGATCGCCGTTGACGGTGGATGACGTAGTGTTCAGTTACAACCTGTTTCGCGAAAAAGGCATTGCCGAGTTCCGGTCGGTCTTCAATGAAAAGTTTCAGGGTGTCGAAATTCTGGATGCCCACTCTGTGAAATTTACCTTCACTGCCGGCACCAATTTTCGCGATATGCCAGCCACGGCGGGTAGCCTGACGGTGATCTCCAAAGCGTTCTACGAGACGAACAAGCAGGATCTGGAAGAATCGAGCCTTGTGCCGTTTCTGGGCACCGGGGCGTATTTGCTGGACAGCATGAAGCCGGGTCAGCAGATCATCTATAAGCGCAATCCAGATTACTGGGCCACCAATTTGCCGCATGGCATTGGCCGTAACAATTTCGATCGCATTCGCATTGAATATTTCGGCGATGATACAGCAGCGCTGGAAGCGTTCAAAACCGGGCTTTACACCTTTCGTAATGAAAATTCGTCGAAGAACTGGGCGACCGCCTATGACTTTGAAAACCTGAACAACGGGTCCGTGATCAAAACTGAACTGCCAAATGGTGCCATAGCCACCGGGCAAGGCTTCCTGTTCAATTTGCGGCGGGAAAAGTTTCAAGACCCGCGCGTTCGCGAAGCTATTGGGTTGATGTTCAACTTTGAATGGTCGAACCAGACCCTGTTCTACGGGCTTTACGCGCGGATCAATTCAATCTGGGAAAACACGGCAATGGCCGCAGTTGGCCCAGCCAGCCCGGCCGAGGCGGCGATTCTGCAGCCCTTGGTGGATGAAGGGTTGCTGCCTGCCACGATCCTGACCGATGAGCCGGTGATGGGATCTTTGTCCAATGCCGACAAGGCGATGGACCGGGGCAATCTGCGCCGCGCGTCGGCCTTGCTGGATGACGCGGGCTGGACAGTGGGCGATGACGGCATGCGCCGCAACGCATCGGGCGAGACGCTGGTGGTGGAATTTCTGGAAGACACCCCGACGTTCGAGCGTGTGATCAGCCCCTATGTGGAAAACCTGCGCGCCTTGGGTGTGGATGCATCGCTGAACCTGATCGACCCGGCACAGATGAGCCAGCGCACAGACCCGCCGAATTTTGATTTCGACATGATTGTCGGCAATGCCGTGAATGGCGGGTATGAGCCGGGCGGCGAGTTGAAGCAGGCCTATGCGTCTGTGACCGCCAACAATTCCACCCGCAACCGTGCGGGCGTGGCCAATCCGGCAGTGGATAAATTGACCGATCTGATCGAGGGCGCGAAAACCCGCGAAGATCTGGATGTGGTCACGCAATCGCTTGACCGGGTGCTGCGATCCATCCGCTTCTGGGTGCCGCAGTGGTACAAAAATACCCACACGGTGGCCTATTATGATCAGTATGAACACCCCGAAACCCTGCCACCCTACGCGTTGGGAGAGATGGATTTTTGGTGGTTCAACGCGGAAAAGGCTGACAAGCTGAAAGCCG
>JANNEN010000222.1:0-11141 GCA_031378715.1 Emticicia sp. | reverse complement strand
ACTCATACCGACACCAACACCACCAGTAACGACACCAATGAAGTTGATAACTCCCGACCAAACTACGGCCTGAGTTGGTTTGAGCGAATTGGTATAGATTACGGTTGCAACGGCATTGGCCGTATCATGAAAACCATTGATAAACTCGAAGGCACAAGCGGCCAACAAACAGAACGACAGCAGGAGGAAAATGTCGGTTTCTAAGCCAAACATAGGATTTTTGGGTTTAGTAAGTACTTAATTGATTATACTGGTGTTGTTGATTTTGGTGCAAAATTGCTACTATTTGCTTACTTTTATATAAATATGGTATTATGAAATTGTTAATAGTAGAAGTAGTTTAACTATTGACAAACATATAATTTTCCTTAATTTTCCAAAAAAAACATCAAAAAACCTACGAAATGCCCACAATTTCTTTAATTGCCGCCATGAGCCAAAACCGCTCCATTGGCTTGAATAACGCCCTGCCGTGGCACCCGATTGCTGCCGATTGGGATAATTTGAAAACAGTTACGAGCCAAAAACCGATGATTATGGGGCGAAAAAGCTACGATAATCCCCATAGAATTTGGTCGGAAGTTAGTAATTTCGTCATCACCCGACAGCCCGATTACGTTGTCGAGGAAGGTTTTGTGGTGGTGCGAAGTTTGGAAGAAGCCTTTGAAAAATGCCAAAACGATGCTGAGGTTTTTGTACTGGGCGGAGAGGAAATTTTTCGATTAGCGATTCCTTTTGCTGATAAAATCTATTTAACAGTCGTCCACAAAGATTTTGAGGGCGATGCTTTTTTTCCTGCTTTTGATGAAACATTCTTTGAAATAACCGAACGTAAAGAGTTTAAGTCGGGAGATAACACGCCATACGATATTTCAATATTGACGTATTGCCGAAAATAAAAATTCGGTTTTTCGTTTCAAAAAAAGAAATCTGTTAGTTTTTATCTAATTTTAGATCAAAATTGACAAATTCCTGCATGAAATTTCACAAAATAATACCGCTGTTCAATAAATCTTATCTTTTCTGTTCAATCTTTCACAAGAAAGGGTTCAAAGTCCTCTCTTTTGGAGAGGATTTAGGAGAGGTCTGCCGACAAATCAGTAATTATCTAATACTTCTCGTCGCTGCCATATCGCTTACTGCATGCCAACAATCGCACAAGTACGACATCATTATACGTAATGGTATCGTATATGATGGCAACGGAAAATCTCCAATAAAAACCGATATTGCCATCAAGGCTGACACCGTAGCGTTCATCGGTGATTTGTCAAACGAAACCGATACCCGAGAAGTCATTGATGCGAAGGGAATGGCAGTTGCCCCTGGGTTTGTAAATATGCTCAGTTGGAGTACCGAAAGCCTCATCGAAGATGGCCGTTCGCTCGGCGAAATATCGCAGGGAGTTACGCTCGAAGTCATGGGCGAAGGCGACTCCATGGGGCCACTCAGCGACTCCATGCGGATAGATGCCCAAAAATCACAGGGGAATATCAAGTATGAAATCAAGTGGAAAACCCTCGGGCAATACCTCAGTTACTTGGAAAATCGGGGCGTTTCGACCAACGTTGCCTCGTTTGTCGGAGCATCAACGGTGCGGGCTTACGAACTGGGCTATGCCAACCGTCCACCCAAAACTGACGAACTTGCCCGCATGAAGCAGCACGTCCGAACGGCCATGGAAGAGGGAGCAATGGGCGTTGCTTCGGCACTTATCTACACGCCAGGCACTTATGCCAATACCTACGAACTCGTTGAACTCGCCCGAGTGGCTTCCGAATATGGCGGCACGTACATTTCGCACGTGCGTAGTGAGGGAAATAGATTAGAAAGTGCCGTTGATGAGTTAATTTCGATTGCCAAAGATGCTAATATTCATGCCGAAATCTATCATTTGAAAGCCGCTGGAAAAGATAATTGGTATAAAATGGACAAAGTAATCTCCAAAATTGACAGTGCCAGAAAAGCAGGTATCAACGTCACGACCGATATGTACAACTACATTGCGGGGGCAACGGGCTTAGATGCCGCCATGCCGCCGTGGGTGCAAGAAGGGGGTTTTGAGCAATGGAGTCGGCGGCTAAAACTAAGTACAATTAGGCAGCAAGTAGGCAAAGAAATGAGTGCAAAACAAAACGATTGGGAAAATTTATGCTTGGCGGCGGGAGCTGACAAAACGCTACTAATTGGTTTTAAGCAAGATTCGCTTCGCAAATACATTGGAAAAACGCTTGCCGAAGTAGCCGCTCTGAAAAAACAACTGTGGTACGAAACCGCCATGGATTTGGTGGTGAGTGATGGCTCACGGGTTGATGTGGTTTATTTTTTGATGAGTGAAGAAAACGTCAAGAAACAAATGCAGTTGCCTTACATGAGTTTTGGCTCTGATGCCGCTTCGATGAGTGCCGAGGGAGTGTTTTTGAAGTCAAGTAATCACCCACGGGCTTACGGAAATTTTGCCCGCTTACTCGGAAAATACGTGCGTGACGAACAAGTGATTTCGCTACAAGAAGCCATCAGAAAACTTACATCACTGCCCTGCGATAACCTTAAAATACAAAAACGTGGGCGATTAGCCGTTGGAAATTACGCTGATATTGTAGTTTTTGACTCAAATAAAATTCGAGACAAAGCAACCTTCGAGAAGCCCCACCAACTATCAACGGGCATGGTTCATGTATTCGTAAACGGAAAGCAGGCCATAAAAAATGGGCAACATACGGGAGTAAAATCGGGGAGATTTGTGAAAGGACCTGGCTGGAAAAGTAAGTAATTAGCACAAAAAAGGGTCAAATTCAAGCGAATTTGACCCTTTTTCAATAAATTCTTACTTACAATTATCACTTTCCGCCAAACAATTTGCTCCAAAAACCCTTGGCTTTTTGGGTTACTTCGGTTACGGTCTGACTTGCTTCGGCGGCAAGTTCTTGGGCTTTGGCTTTGGCAGCTTCCACGGCTTCGGCAGCATCATCTTTCAAATCTTCAAACTTTTCGGTCGCTTCGGCTTTCATTGCCTCTACGTTTTCACTCTTCATAAACTCCGTTGCTTTGGCTTTCAAGTTATCAACCGTTGCTGAGGCTTCGGCGGCAAACTCTTGGGCTTTTGCTTTAGCAGCTTCTACGGCTTCGGCGGCATCATCTTTCAAATCGCCTAATTTCTCGCTTGCACCAGCCGCCATTTCTTGGGCTTTGGCTTTGGCGGCATCAACTGCCTCCGAAGCATCAGCTTTTAGGTCGGCCATTTTTTCGGCTGCTTGGGCTTTTACTTCGCTGATTTTTTCGTCACTGATGAGTTCCGATGCTTTGGCTTTCAAGCCATCGATTGCTTCGGTAGCGTCAGCTTTCAAATCGGTTAGTTTTTCGGTAGCGGCATTTGCTGCTTGTCCAGCCATTTCGGTTGCTTTATCGGTCATACTTTTCTCGTTCTCTGCCATAATAATTTTTGTGATTAAAGGTAAGTTATTTTAAGGTCGTACAAAATTACATCTTTTGTTGGTATAAATAAAAACTAAATGACTGATATTTAAGTATTTGCATATTTTTTTATTGTTATGCCTTCAAACAAATCGCAATGAGTTTCGACTAATCTATCCAAAGTTGTAACATCGTTTAAAGACTGTAAAAAAAAATAATTTGGCTATTTATTAAACTAAAATAAGTATGAATATAATTTAACAAAGAATTTTACACAAAATATTATTTGGTCAGTTACTTTTTTCATTCGTCAAAGTCAAAATATCGTAATTAAAAACGAAGAACAACTATCAAGATATTTTGGGTTATAATTGATGTTTTGGTACTCGCTATCTTTACAAATTTTTGCCAAACTGTGCTATCCGAGTAATTTATACTAAAACTTTTACAGTAATATTTTTATGTATTTTTTAAACAAAGCGATGGAAGCCGTAGTAAAAAAACAAGTTATTTATGATTATGTAGCGAATTGCTTGTCGGATAACGACAAGGCCGATTTTGAAGCAGAAATGCGAATGAATCAAACATTAGAACAAGAAGTAGCACGGATGATTTTGAAACGAATGCAAAACGAACAAAAAGTTCGGGAACATATCAGAGTTGCAGAAACGGAGCGAGTCAGGCTACAACAAGCAGAATTTAACAAGAAAAGAAACCCAATAATGACCTCAATTAAGCAAAAATGGGGTAAATTAATCGGGAGTCTTTCGAGTAACTAAGTTAATTTTTTCAGGAAAAAACACATTTAATTACCGTCGTAACCACTATAAATCGTACAAATCTAATCACTAAATAAACAAATACCTCGTTGGACTCGATTCTGGCGAGGTTATTTTTTTGCAAGAAAACTCAAAAATTAAACTTAATTTTGACACCAAATGTTTCTTTCAAAAGCAATTTTATACTTTTGTGAAAAATTGAAATCCTCAAACCAAAATAATAATGTTAATTACGATTTTCAAGTCAAAAATCCACCGAGTGAAAGTTACCCAAGCCGAACTCAACTACGTAGGCAGCATCACCATTGATGAAGATTTGCTTGATGCCGCAGGAATAGTCGAAAACGAGCGAGTGCAAGTCGTGAATAATAACAATGGCGAACGCCTCGAAACCTACGCCATCAAAGGCAAGCGTGGCACGGGTATTGTGTGCCTCAACGGTGCGGCCGCTCGCAAAGCCGAAGTCGGCGACATCGTAATCATCATTGCCTACGGACTAATGACCCAAGAAGAGGCCAAAACCCACAAACCAATGATTGTATTTCCTGACGAAAACAACCAAGTGGTAAAATAATGTAGCACAATTCTCCCGAATTGTGGAGCGTAAACCTCTTTTTAATGAAAAAAACACTTCAATACCTTATTTCGCTCACCGTTGCTGCCGTATTGGTATGGTTTACATTCCGAAATATCGACCTCAATACCCTATGGGAGAAAATAAAACAAGCCGATTATCGCTGGGTTGGACTTTCGGCAGTTTTGGCCTTGGTGGCTCATTGGAGTAGGGCGTATCGTTGGGTGTTGATGCTCGAACCGATGGGCTACAAACCCTCAGTTTTTCGGACAACGTTGGCGGTTTTGGTGGGCTACGGTGCCAACTTGATTTTTCCGAAGGCAGGCGAAGTAGCACGCTGCGGCTCGCTGAATAAACTCGAAAATATTCCGTTCGAGAAATCATTCGGAGCCGTAATTGCCGAGCGATTGATTGATGTATTGGTACTTTTAATATTGATTTTTATTAATTTTATTCTCGAATTTGACCGCCTAAAAAATGTATTTTTCAATTTTTTCGGAGAAAAATTCAAGAATCCATGGCATCTTGGGGGCTACGCTTTTATTGGATTTTTGGTGCTTGTGGTTGCGTATTATTTATTCAAAAAAAATCAAGAAAGAATTGCACAAATACCTTTCTATCAGAAGGTTAGCAAAATAATCGGTGGCTTTGCGAGTGGCTTTATGAGTGTCCGAAATCTCAAAAATCCTGCGGCATTTGTGTTTCATACGGTGTTAATCTGGACGATGTATTTCGTGATGACTTACGTACTGTGCTTTGCTTTGCCCGAAACCGCTAACCTTTCGCCGTTGGCGGCATTGTCAATCTTTGTGATGGGGTCAATCGGCATGGCGGCACCCACGCAAGGCGGCATCGGGAGTTATCATTTTTTGGTGGGCAGCATCGTAGTACTTTACGGGCTTTCGGAGCAAGACGGCATCACATTGGCAACTTTTTTGCACGCCATGCAAGGGCTATTTTTCGTCGCTGTTTTTGGAATTATAGCTTTTTTATTGACATTAGTTTTACCGAAAAGAGGCGTATAATCAAGGCATATTTAATAAGTTTTTAACCACGGAGTTGCACAATGTTAAACACAGCGTTTCACTGAAAAACTAAAAAAAACGCTATGAAACTCCGTGTTAAAACTCCTTTAACTCCGTGGTTAAAACAGACTCGTCTTACAACCAAGTAGCCCTAAAATCTAAAAAATGACCGAATCAAAAATATTAAATCTAACAGAAACAAAAAAGCAAGTCGAGTTTTGGCAATCGGAAGGGGAAAAAATCGTTTTTACAAACGGGTGCTTCGATATTGTGCATCTCGGACACATTGATTATTTGGAAAAAGCTCGTAATTTGGGCGATAAACTCGTGCTTGGTCTAAATACCGATGCCTCGGTGAGCCGCTTGAAAGGTGACAGCCGCCCCGTGATAAACGAGTATGCCCGTGCCAGAATGATGGCCGCCATGAGTTTTGTGGATACTGTCATTTTGTTTGACGAACCAACGCCCAAGGAGCTGATTCAGACAATTTGTCCTGATATTTTGGTCAAAGGCGATGATTATTCCGTAGAAAACATCGTTGGTGCAGATTTTGTGATAGCCAATGGAGGCGAAGTAAAAACTATTTCGTTGGTAAAAGGTTATTCAACAAGTTCGATTATCCAAAAAATATCAATGTTGAATGATAGAATGATAGAATGAGTGAATGATAGAATGATAGAATGAGTGAATGATAGAATGATAGAATGAGTGAATGATAGAATGATAGAATGATAGAATGATAGAATGATAGAATGAGTGAATGATAGAATGATAGAATGATAGAATGATAGAATGAGTGAATGATAGAATATTTTTATCGCTATGTACATATCCATTCATTCTATCATTCAAAATTCATTCAAGATTCATTCATTCAAAATTCATTCATTCATTCAAAATTCATTCATTCATTCAAAATTCATTCATTCATTCACTCATTCTATCATTCATTCATTCACTCATTCTATCATTCATTCACTCATTCTATCTTTCTATCATTCTATCATTCTATCTATCATTCTATCATTCATTCATTCATTCAAAATTCATTCATTCTATCACTCAAAATTTGAAAAAATATGATAATGGTCATCAGTATTGTCTTTATGCTACTCGGAATGTTGGTATCAAGACGCTTGAAAGGTAAATTTGAAAAATATTCGCAAATTGCTCTGCGAAATGGCATGACGGGAGCCGAGGTAGCCCAACGAATGCTCCACGACAATGGTATATATGATGTCCGCATCATTCAGGTTGAAGGTCAGCTCACCGATCACTACGACCCGATGGAAAAAACTGTAAACCTCAGCCATGATGTCTATGCGGGCAATAGTGCCGCTTCGGCCGCAGTAGCCGCCCACGAGTGCGGACACGCCGTACAGCACGCCGTGGCTTACGCACCGCTCAAAATGCGGTCGTCGCTCGTACCGATTGTCAATATCGCCACCAAAGGCATGAATCTTTTCTATATGTTTGGATTTATGTTTATGGGCTATATTTTCTCTCGCAATACGGCCATGGCACAAACCGTACTTTTGGCTTTGATAGTAGCCAATGCCGCCATTGCGTTGTTTTCGCTCATTACGCTTCCCGTAGAATACGATGCCAGCAACCGTGCTTTGAAATGGATGGAAATGAAGACAATCGTAACCACGGGCGAGCATGATATGGCAAAAGATGCCTTGAAATGGGCGGCTTTGACCTACGTTGTAGCGGCCGCAGGTGCAGTAGCCAACTTGCTTTATTATTTGAGTATGTTTTTGGGCAGAAGGGATTAATCGCAGAGCAGTTTTTCAAAATTGCCTCTCAGAAACCACGGATTTAACAAATATATTTTGTTCGATTCGTGGTTTTTTTTGTACATTCGTGAACAATATTATTGTAGTTTTTTTCTTCAAATAAACTTTACTATGGAATTTACGCCAGAACAAAAGGTTCTAAATGACTTATTCGGAAATGATATTACTTACATAATCCCTGAATATCAACGCCCGTATTCGTGGGATTGTATCGGGAAAAGTGACAAAAACAGCCAAGTAAATGTTATGTGGCAGGATTTGATTGAATTTTACGAAAGCAAAGACCCAAATATTTATTTTATGGGTTCGATGGTGGTCATTGGTGATGGCACAAAACGAGAATTTGAAGTCGTCGATGGGCAGCAACGACTCACTACGCTCACCATTTTACTGACCTCAATTAAATGTTTTTTGCAGGAAATTAAAGCAAATGAAAATATCCAATCTGAAAATAAAAATGAATTTCTGAATTTCATCAGAGCATCGGCTGATAACGTTGATAAGCTAATTTTTAATGAAAAACGAAGTGGGCTGTTTTCGAGTGCAGAAAAAAAGGTTAAAATCGCTCGTTTGGAAGGCTTTAATTATGATAATGTATTGAAGACCGTTATTGAATGTACAGATATTTCGTCGATTGAGCTAAAAGATGCAACCAGCGAACAAGTGATTGTAAGCCAAAGGTATTTTAATAATAGGCAGTATTTTATTGAGCAACTGAAAGATAAATTTTTGGATAAAAATAGAATTCTTACCAACGAAAAGGCGGAGGAATTAGCAAATTTCTTTGATTTTTTGAAAAACAAAGTAACGGTCATTCAGATTAGAGCCCCCAGATTTGAAGTTGCTTACCAAATATTTGAAATACTCAATAATCGTGGGCTACCGCTATCGAACAAAGATTTGTTTAGAAATTTTTTGATAAGCGAGTTTAGTACCCTCAAACAAAAAAACAAACAAAAGTACGAGGCAATTATTCCTAATGAAAAATGGCGGCTTTTGGACGCAAACTATGATTTAGATGCCGAGTTTATTAGCCGTTACGTTGAAAGTAAACGAGGGGGAAAACAGCAGTATTCGGCATTTAATGACTTAGAAAAAGAGATTTATAAAAAAGATTTTAAGGAAACACTCACCCAAAGCAAAATTGAACTTTTTTATGAAGACATCGAAAAGAACTTAGCCATCTATACAAGAATAGTTAATCTGGACTTTGAAGCAAAAAATATAAAAAATAGAATAGCGTTCCTCACAAAGTCAGGTAATTCGAGCTATATTTTAAATCTGTTGATGGCTCTGTTTAGAAATACAACTGACGAAATACAGCAACTTGCTTTCCTAAAAAATTTTGAAAAGTACATTATTCATATCCTTTTGGGCCCCGCCAAGAGATTCAAGTCAAGCACCATTTATGACGCTATCAAGCTACTCAATGGAAATAAATTTGATGAAGCATTGAAAATATTTGAACTTTCAACGGAAGAAGTACAAAAACTTAGTTATAATCTCGGTGAGCCGATTGAAGACAACGACACCGCAAAATTATTGATTGCTCGGTATTTTTGGGCCAATGAAAATCAAGTAGATACTGATGTTATTTCGCTGATATTAGATTATGATAAAGCAACACTGGAGCATATTATTCCGCAGAACCCAAACGCTGAAAGTAGTTGGACGAGAGATTTTTCGAGAGATTTTCGTAAAGAATATACTTATAAATTAGGTAACATGACGCTACTGACGCAGACGAAAAACTCGGCAGCAAAAAACTATGATTTTGACAAGAAAAAACTGATTTATGCCCAAACGAAACTCAAATTGACCAATGATTTAGCTAATATTTCAAAAATTGATGAAAATTATATCCAAGAAAAACAAACGTCAATTCTCAATTTATTACACAAAGATTTAGGTATTTAAACCAAACCCATGAACTTCAACAACATCTCTCAGTTCAATTTCCCCACCAAAATCCGATTCGGGGCGGGCGTAATTACCGAACTTTCGGCTTATTTGAAAGAAAATAACCTTTCAAAACCGCTACTCGTAACTGACCCAAATGTAGCAAATTTGATGTTTTTCAAGCAAATTGTGCAAGATTTGACCGCAAACGGCATCAGTGCCGAAGTTTTTAGTGATATTCATAAAAACCCCGTTAAGTCGGACGTTTATCGAGGCGACGAAGCCTATCACGGCACGCACCGAGATTGCATCATTGGCATCGGTGGCGGGGCGGCGATTGATGTAGCACGGGCGATTTTGCTCAGAATTAATCACCGAGAAGACCTTTTCGTTTATGACGATTTAATCGGTGGCGATGTGTTTGTTACCAACGATGTGCCGCATTTTATCACCATTCCGACCACGGCAGGCACGGGCAGCGAAGTAGGCCGCAGTGCCATCATTGCCGACGATGAAACGCACCAAAAAAAGATACTTTTTTCGCCAAAACTTTTGGCGAAAATTATATTTGCCGACCCAATGCTGACCATGGAGCTACCGCCATTTATCACGGCCGCTACGGGCATGGACGCACTGACGCACAACATGGAGGCATTCTTGGCAAAAAACTGGCACCCGATGTGTGACGGCATTGCCTTGGAAGGTATCTCGCTGATACATAGCTCTTTACGTGAGGCAGTAAACAAGCCCGACCTCGAATCTCGCAGTAAAATGTTGCTGGCTTCCTTGATGGGAGCGGTGGCATTTCAGAAGGGTTTGGGCGTAGTACACTCGCTGGCACACCCGCTTTCGAGCTTGCTTGACACGCACCACGGCTTGGCTAATGCCGTCAATATTCCGTACGGAATGAGGTTTAATGTGGCAGGATTTGAGGATAAATTCAGGCGAATTGCCCGCACACTTGACCTCAAAGACGAGTCGGGTGAGGCGGTTGTGCAGTATTTGTTTGACCTAAATTCAGAAATAAATATTCCGCACCGTTTGCGAGATATTGGCGTGCGGTCGGAGCATATCGAAACGCTCTCGGATTTGGCTTTGGCCGATTTTGCCCACCCCAATAATCCGAAACCTGTGAGCCGAGAAAATTTTAGAAACTTGTATCTGGAAGCACTATGATAAAAATAGGCATTACTGACTGCGGCGAAAAATATCCGATTTACGAACGCTGGATTTTGTCGCAAAATATGGCGGGTTTCTCCCAAATCGAAACCATTAGACTGGGCTACAAGTTCGATAATTTTGAACAAATCAAACAATGCGATGGCATCGTGCTGACGGGTGGTGAGGATATTCACCCAAAGTACTACGGTCAGCCCGAAGCGATAAATCTCTGCAATCCAGATTTTATGGACGACCGCCGTGATGAATTTGAGTGGAAAATTTGTGAATATATTTTCGCAAACTCCGTACCCGTTTTGGGGATTTGTCGGGGTTTGCAGTTGGTCAATGTTTTCTTGGGTGGAACACTCATTCCCGATATTCCGACGGCGGGTTTGGGCGAACACACAAAGTATTATGAAGGCAAGGATCGCTACCACGGAGTCGAGATTTTGCACGATTCTGAGCTTTCAAAAATTACAAATATTGTTTT
>JANNEN010000208.1:0-12375 GCA_031378715.1 Emticicia sp. | reverse complement strand
ACTTGAAAGCATAAATGCAAAAATTCAACTTGCAAAAAAAAGAGCGAGAGGGTTCAGAAATATCAAAAATCTTATCAACATGATTTACTTCATTGCTGGTAAACTCAAATTCAATTACCCACGCTATTCAACATAGACCCTTTATTTAGTGCAAAAACGTTATATACTGGATTGATTTTTGCAGGTTTTTTATTTTCACCAACGCATTCTTTGAACAAAATCCATTACATTTTGCTTATTTAAGAAAAAATATCTTTTTAAAATATGAAGAAGTCAAATTTGTTTTCAACGGCATTTTTTAGTCTTAGTTTGATAGTTATTTTCGTGGCGGCAACGCCACTCAACGAAGACCCACCAACCAAAAACGAAACCATCTTACGCTCCGTGGGAGCAATGCTCGAACAGGGACATTACAGCCCTAAGAAAATTGACGATGCATTCTCGAAAGAAATTTTTGTTGAATACATCAAGCGTCTTGACCCCAGCAAGCGTATCATGTTGAGCAAAGACATTAGCAAACTCCGCAAATACGAAACCATGATTGATGACGAAATCCACGGCTCGCAGCTAACTTTTTTTGCAGCAGCCGATGAAATCTACAAAAACCGTATATTGGAGGCCGAAGAAATGTACAAGCAATTCATCGAAAAACCGTTTGAATTTACCAAAGATGATGTACTGGAATCAGACCCCGATAAAATTGATTTTGCCGCCAACGACAGCGAACGTAAAGATCGTTGGAGAAAATACTTGAAGTGGCAAACCCTCGACCGCTACATTGATGCCCAAGATCAACGAGAGAAGAACAAAGACAAAAAAGATTTTGTGGCAAAATCTGACCAAGAATTGGAAAAAGAAGCCCGTGCGAAAGTAAAAAAAGCGATGGACAAATATTTTGACCGTTTGCGTAATAAATTTGATGAAAATCAGCGTTTTGCGATGCTTGTCAATACCATTACGAACCAAATGGATCCGCACACTGATTTCTTTCCACCCGTTGAAAAACGCTCTTTTGATGAGCGTTTGAGTGGGCGTTTCTTCGGAATCGGGGCTTTATTGCAACAGGAAGACGACAAAATAAAAATCAAAACCGTAACCACGGGCGGTCCCGCTTGGAAGTCGGGCGAAATTCAAGCCAATGATTTTATTGTAAAAGTAGGGCAAGCCACGGGCGATGCCGAAGATATAACGGGCTATACCACCGAAGATGCCGTAAAGCTCATCAGAGGGGCAGAAGGTTCGGAAGTAAAAATAACCGTACAAAAACCCGACGGAACACTCAAAACCGTTTCGATGATTCGAGCCGAATTGAGATTAGACGAAACCTTCGCCCGCAGTGTGATTATTGGCAGTGGCAAACACAAAATCGGACTCATTGATTTGCCCGCATTCTATGCCGATTTTCAGCGACCACAAGCGGCTCGTTGCTCGCAAGATGTAGCCAAAGAAGTGGCTCACTTGAAAGCCGAAGGTGTAGAAGGTATCATTTTGGATATTAGAGATAACGGCGGCGGTAGCTTGCAGGAAGTTGTAAATATGGTGGGTTTGTTTATCAAAACTGGCCCAATAGTGCAGATTCGTGACCGCTCGGGTCGCCCTTCGCAAATGGCCGATAATGACGCATCGGTGCTGTATGACGGCCCGCTGGTGGTGATGGTCAATGAACGGAGTGCCTCGGCTTCGGAGATTTTTGCCTCGGCGATTCAAGATTACAAGCGTGGCGTAGTGGTGGGTTCAAGTTCGACTTTTGGCAAAGGAACGGTACAACGAGCGTTCCCCGTCGGGGGCAATGGCAACGGTAGCGGTGCGGGTGATATGGGAGCGGTGCATTTGACGCTACAAAAATACTATCGAGTAAATGGTGGTGCTACGCAACTCAAAGGCGTAGAGTCGGACATCGTGCTGCCTGGACTTTATGAGGCTTACAAAATACGTGAAAAAGATAGCCCGACCGCTCTCGTTTGGGACGAAATGCCCAAAGCAACCTATAATACTTGGACTGCAGCTCCCGATTTGACAGTGCTACAACAAAAAAACAATGAGCGTTTGCTGACCAACGAGGTTTTCAAGCAAATAAAAGACAATACCAATACGCTGGCTGACGGTCGCCGCACTGCTCGCTCGTTGGAGATTCAAAAATACAAAATTCAACAGAAAGAAGTAAGAGAGATTTCGACCAAAGTACGGGGGCTTACTCAACTCAAAGATGAACTTTCGGTGGCAAATTTATCAAGCGATTTATCACTCATCAATACCGATTCTTTGAAAAAAGACCGCAATGATTTTTGGTTAAAATACTTAAAAAAAGATGTCTATCTGGGCGAAACCCTCAACGTGATGAACGACGTAATTCAGCAAAAAGGAATGGCGTTGAAGAATTGAAATTTGCAAACTTGGAATTAATTGAACCTCCCCAAAACAACGTTAAAAAGTTGTCTTGGGGATTTTCTTTTAGCGAAACTCGAATTATTGAGTAATTATTCATTCAATATTATGAGCCTGTTTAAATCGGTTTGCCGATTCAATTTTAGTTTTTTTCTAAAAACGGATTAAATTTGCACGCAAAGGTCGCAAAGTTGTTCGCAAAGAACACAAAGCATCTTTCTATTTTTCTTTGTTTTCTTTGCGTACTTTGCGTGTAAAATAATATCGCATCGGCGAGCCGATTTAAACAGGTTCAATTCATTTTCCATTAGATATTTTATCTTTGTTTTGTAAAAACTCCAGCTACATGAAAAAAATCTTGGCGTTAGTCTTCTGGGTAAACCTCACTTTTGCCCAAAGCCCGCAACTCAATCTTGAAAAACCGAAACCTTTCAAGCAACAAACATTCTGCAACCCAATGGATATTAATTATCAGTATAATTGGGAACAAACCAACGAAAAAATATCCTATCGCTCGGGTGCTGACCCCGTGATTATTACGCACCGTGGCGAATATTATCTTTTTCATACCATTCAAGGGGGCTACTGGAAATCAAAAGATTTATTGAACTGGCACTACATCGTGCCGAGCCGTTGGCCGATGGAAGATATGTGTGCCCCTGCCGCAATTTCGGTACGAGATACGCTCTATTTATTTCAATCAACGTTTTTGCAACGCCCTATTTTTTATACAACTACGCCCCAAAACGGTAAACTACATTTCTATAACCGTTGGCTACCCGCCCTGCCCAAAGACATTGGCCCGTGGGACCCCGCACTTTTCCATGACCCCGACACCGACCGCTGGTTTATGTACTGGGGTTCGTCAAATTTATACCCGCTGTTTGGAGCAGAATTAGATAAATCGAAAAATTTGACCTATAAAAACAAAGATGATTACAAAGGGCTAATTTATCTCCACCCCGAACTCCACGGCTGGGAACGTTTCGGGCGTGACCACCGAGATACCATCAAGCCGTTTACCGAAGGAGCTTGGATGACCAAACACAAAGGCAAATATTACCTACAATACGGAGCCCCAGGCACCGAATTTAATGTTTATGCCAACGGAACTTACGTAGGCAACGACCCACTTGGGCCGTTCACGTATGCCCCATATAACCCCGTTTCGTACAAACCTGGGGGATTTATGACGGGCATGGGACACGGCAATACATTCCAAGATTTGTACGGAAACTACTGGAATACAGGCACGCCGTGGATTGCCGTAAACTGGAACTTCGAGCGACGAATAGAGATGGTGCCTGCGGGTTTTGATGCCGATGGCGTGATGTTTGCCAATACTCGTTTTGCTGATTTTCCGCAGAAATTACCAACCAAGAAATGGCAGAAAAGCGATGAATTTTTTGCGGGTTGGCTGCTGCTTTCTTATAAAAAGCCTTGTACGGCCTCATCTGAAAAAGAAAATAAGTTTTCAGCAAACTTAGTCACTGACGAAAATCCACGCACTTTTTGGGTGGCAAATACCAACAAAAAAGGCGAAACGCTCACGATTGATTTAGAAAAAGAGACCTTAGTGAAATCATTTCAGATAAATTATACCGACTACAAATCGGATATTTATGATAGTGCTTTGCCCAAAGTTTATATTCAATACAAGGTTTATACCTCGCTTGATAATAAAACTTGGACACTCGTAGCTGATAATACCAACGAAAAACGAGACCGCCCAAACGCCTACGAAGAATTGGCAAAACCAGTAAAAGCTCGTTACATAAAATTTGAGAATATCTACGTGCCGATGCCTAATTTGGCCATTAGCGATATTCGAGTTTTTGGTAATGGTTTCGGAAAAAACCCAGAAATACCGCAAAGTTTGAGCGTAACTCGCCAAAAAGATGAGCGAAACGCCGACATTTCGTGGCAAAAAGTATCGGGTGCAGTAGGCTATAATATTTTATGGGGAATCGCTCCCGACAAACTTTATCAGACTTACCAAATATGGGCAGATGCACCCCAAAATCTCGAATTGCGAGCCTTGACGGTTGGACAGAAATATTATTTTGCCATCGAAGCATTTAATGAAAACGGTGTTTCGAGCGTTAGTGAGTTTGTCGGGGCGAGATAGATGAAGTTTTTATACGAAAGTTTTCATCAAAAAACCTATTTTTACGTTATAATTGTGGTGCGAAATTCCATTTCGCATATTTGGTAAGTAACACTGCTAATATTTTGAGGGTAATTTCGGTTAAAAAATGTCAATAAAAATCCAAAACCTGAGCAAAACCTATGGCACGCAACGTGCCGTTGATAATATATCGTTTGAAGTAGCCAAAGGTGAAATTGTCGGTTTTCTTGGCCCAAATGGTGCAGGAAAATCAACAACCATGAAAATCCTGACGGGCTATTTGCCCGCCACCGACGGCTCGGCCGAAGTCAATGGATTTGATGTGCGAACCTTACCGATGCAAGTCAAGAATAGCATTGGCTATTTGCCCGAACATAACCCTTTGTACTTGGATATGTACGTGCGTGAGTTTTTGGAGTTTGCGGGTTCGCTCTACGGTTTAAAAGGTAAAACGTTACAAATAAAAGTAGCCGAAACCATCGAAATGGTGGGTTTGGGCATCGAAAAACACAAGAAAATCGGGCAATTATCGAAAGGCTATCGTCAGCGTGTGGGGCTTGCTCAAGCCCTAATTCATAACCCCGATGTGCTGATTTTAGATGAACCAACGACAGGACTTGACCCCAATCAGTTGGTCGAAATCAGAGAGTTGATAAAATCGGTTGGTAAAAACAAAACCGTGATTTTTAGCACCCACATCATGCAGGAAGTAGAAGCCATTTGCGACCGTGTGGTGATTATCAATCGAGGAAAAATCGTAGCAAATGGCACACTTTCCGAACTAAAACAAGGCGGAAAGGGCATTGAAGAAATTTTTAGAAAATTAACCGCTTAATACACAATTTGGGAAAATTGTGTTACTAAATTATGCTCGAAATTTGTTGTTTTTCATTGGAATCTTGCGAAACAGCCCGAGATGCGGGAGCTAATCGCATTGAGTTATGTAGCGGAATGGCAGAAGGTGGCACAACCCCATCGGCTGGATTGATTCGCTTGGCGGTTGAGAATATGTTTCTTAACGTACAAGTTTACGTCATGATTCGTCCACGTGGCGGAGATTTTTGTTATTCAGAAAATGATATTCGGGTAATGAGAGCCGATATTCGTACGGCCAAAAATCTGGGTGCAAGCGGCGTAGTGTTGGGAATGCTGAACCCCGATGGAAGCGTTGATAAAGAACGGACTACTAAGCTCGTCAAGTTAGCCGCTCCGATGGGCGTTACGTTCCACCGAGCATTTGATATGACCAATGACCCCATTCAAGCCATGGAGGATATTATCGAATGTGGCTGCGAAAGAATCTTGACCTCTGGACAAAAAAATACGGCCATCGAAGGAATTGATTTGATCAAAACATTAGTCGAAAAATCTAATAACCGCATCGAAATAATGGCAGGAAGTGGAGTAACCGCCCAAAATGCCCGACAGTTTTTAGATATTGGTGTGCACGCACTACACATGACGGGCAGGAGTATTCAAGCAAGTAAAATGATTTTCCGCAAACCTGATGTAAGCATGACAACTACCCCAGTGGATATTGCCTCATTATCAAGCGAATACGAGATTTATGAGGCAGATTTTAAAAAATGTAAAGCGGTAGCTGCCATGCTAAAAAAATAGGCATACGCCCAACGAACCTATGCCTAAAATATGCGAATTACGGGTTAAGAATTGCTTTTTTAGAACAAATTTTAGTTCAAAATTGTACTATTTCAAGACTTTTTTTCGATTTTAACCGATTTAAATCGGCTGCTAAAATAATCAAAGGATTTTGCTTTTCAGTATCCGAATAAATTCGGTATTTCTTTGAAAAATCTAAATCAAAGCTGTTTTTATTGAAAAAACTATATTTTTAACCCGTGATTCGCATAAAATAAATAAAATTGCGTATTAACTATTTCTTCTCGGCTAATTCCGTAATTTTTTGGTGAATCATCACTTGGTTCGACATGATTTTTGAGAAACCTCGCACGTCATCGCCACTCCAAGCGTTGTTCATTTCGCCGTAGCTGCCAAACACTGGCGACATCAAGTCATAGTCAGATTTTATACCCAATAATTGGAAATTATAGGGTGCTAAATGCACCCGAACTTCGCCAGTTACGTGCGACTGCATACTTTCCAAAAACTGCTCAATATCTCGCATCAACGGCTCCAAAAACTGCCCTTCGTGGAGGGTCATTCCGTACCATTCAGCCAAATTTTGCTTCCAATATTGTTGCCATTTTGATAGTACGTGCTTTTCTAATAAGTGATGTGCTTTGATGATAATCAGCGGTGCGGCCGCCTCAAAACCTACCCGACCTTTGATGCCAATGATGGTATCGCCCACGTGAATATCTCGCCCAATGCCGTAAGGAGAAGCCATTGCCGATAATTTACGAATGGCATCAACGGGATTTTTGAAACTTTCGCCCGCAACACCTCTCAGCTCCCCTTTAACGAATTGTAGCGTAATTTCTTCCGTACCCGTCTTGCTCACTTGGGTCGGGAAGGCACTTTCGGGCAAGAAATCATACGAATTTAGTGTTTCACGCCCACCGACCGACGTTCCCCACAAACCTTTATTGATGGAGTAAGCCGCTTTGTGCCATTCCCGCACTACGCCCTTAGATATGAGGTATTCGATTTCGGCCTCACGAGATAATTTCAAATCTCGGATTGGCGTAATGACCTCGGCATTTGGCAGCACGATTCGGAAAACCATATCAAAACGTACTTGGTCGTTGCCTGCACCTGTACTGCCATGAGCCACGGCTTCGGCACCCACTTGCTTGGCATATTCTGCCACGGCTACTGCCTGAAACATTCGCTCCGCACTCACCGAAAGCGGATAAGTATTGTTTTTGAGGATATTGCCGTAAACTAAATATCGGACGCATTTTTGGTAATAATCATCTAAAACACGGGCTGTGTAGTGGTTTTTTACACCCAATTCGTAGGCCTTCGTTTCAATATCTTTGATTTCGTCTTCGGTAAATCCGCCCGTATCGACCAAGACTGAATGAACTTCATGGCCCAAATCTTCGGTCAAATATTTTACACAAAATGAGGTATCTAAGCCTCCACTGTATGCCAAAACAACTTTCATAAACTCAGTTTCTGCCCAAAAGCGAGCAATTTTTTTAAATTTCAACAAAACTTTACACAAAAATAGGATTTATTAAGGTAAAATCAATGAGTGACTGATAGAATGAGTGAATGAATGATAGCATATGTAACATTACAATTAACATATACTTCGGTAAATATTCACTCATTCCATCATTCATTCATTGAAAATTATCTCGGCACCGTAAAATACATAAACGTACCGATGCTGGCAAAGACAATGTTGGGCAACCAAACTGCCAAAAGTGGCGGCATATTACCTGATTCGGCAATGCCTTTCGACATAATAAAAAACAAAATATAGACAAAAGCCAACACAAAACCAATCGCAATCTGAAAACCAACACCCCCACGGGCTTTGCGTGCCGACACAATCAGGCCCATCAGCGACAAAATAATGACCGCAAAGGGCGTAACGATGCGTTGGTAAAGTTCTATCTCAAAGGATTCGATGCCTTCCGCCCCTCGACTTTTGATGAGCGATATTCGGTTACGAAGTTCTGGAATCGTGTAGGTTTCATAGACATTGTGGTCGTTTTCAAAATCGCTTGGCGTGAGATTGATGACTGTATCTTTGGTGGCAGTATTATAGATCAACTTATCTTTCATAATACCCAGCGTACGGATTTTATAGTCAGCAATCTTCCAGCGTTTGGTGCTATCGTTCCATTCGATGCGTTTGGCCGAAAGTTTTTCTATTAATTTATTATTTACTATTTTTTCGAGCGTAAAGTCATAGCCCGTCTTGGTTTCGTTGTTATAGCTCGACATATAAGCGTAGGTATTGGGGGCTACGGCGGTATGAAAATCTCGGTCGGAGAAATAAAATTTATCATTGATGTAACTACTCTCGAAAGCGAGCCGCACTTTATTGGCTCGTGGCAAAATCCAGCCGACCATCACAAAAGATAGCACAGCCACCATTGAGGAAGCAATCAAATAGGGCAACATCAAGCGTCGGAAACTCGTACCGCTACTCAAAATCGCTACGATTTCGGTGTGAGCCGCCATTTGGGCAGTGAAGAAAACCGTCGAGATAAAAATCATCAACGGACTGATATAATTGGCCCAATAAGGGGCAAGATTGGCGTAATACGACAGCAAAATCGCCCGCATTGGGGCTTTTTTTTGAATAAAATTATCGTTTTTTTCTACAAAATCAATCACCATGATAATCAGTACGATGACCAATACGGCAAAGAAATATGTTTTCAGAAAACGTTTTATCAGATATTTATCAATAATATTCATGCAAACTAACGAATTAATAATCCACAAAGATAAGCATTGCAACTTTGTGAATGGTTCTATTAAGAAGTATTAACAAAAATAGATGATGTCTTGTCACGAAGTCTAAAAATAGATTCCAAACAATTCTCAATTCAAATAAAAAACATAACAAACTGATAATCAGTTAGTTATAAAAAAATTAATTAATATAAAGTCATAAAATCTGTTTGGGGCAAATTAAAGCAACCACTATCAAAGCATTTTCAGTAGCTCAAAATCGCCAACTCGGGTCAGATACATATAGTTGAGCAGCAATGCGTTGGTATTATTGATGAGTCGATGCCCCGCCACAAATGGCACAACGTGGGTCGTGATTCGCTCAAACTCGTAGTCGGTTCCCATGGCTTGGTTATTTATAGCTTCCATTTGCTCGGTGGTCATTTCAATCTCACAGGCATACAAATAAATCGCCTCGTCGCTCGTTCCAGTAGCAGGAAAGCCCCGTTTGCCCGCCATCAAATCCATCAACTGGTTTTCCGAAATATGCAGGCCCGTTTCTTCCCGCACTTCTTGCACCGCAATAGCGAGGGGTGTCATGCTGCCATCGACCATGCCAGCGGGGTGCTCGTAGGTGAAGCCGCCCTCGGCAATGCGTCGCTGCTTCACCAAGAGCAAAAATTTCTCTTTCGTGGCTCTGTTAATCAAACAAATAAGCACGCATACGACTTCTCCTTTGAGGAAACATATCGGCGGAATTTTGTCCCCTTCGGGCGTTTCAGCATCGAGCATGAGCAGCGAAAATAGTACCTCCCCGTTGTAGCGGTGGCGGGTATAATGCTCGTCTATCTTATTGATTTTCAGGCCATTAGCTTCTAAATTGTTTTTCCATAGCTTAAATTTGTGGGCATCTTCGAGTTTTTCGAGCATAGTTTTGTTGTTATTCAAGAGTTGTATTTTTACCAAAAGTATAGTTTATTCATT
This sequence comes from Emticicia sp., assembly GCA_031378715.1. GTDB lineage: Bacteria > Bacteroidota > Bacteroidia > Cytophagales > Spirosomataceae > Emticicia. The sequence continues at coordinate 2,540 of JANNEN010000208.1, read as the reverse complement.
CAACACTGCTCTTTACCCACCACAAATGCAACTAAATTTTACGCCCTTGCGTCTATATTAACAGTAGGCGTTGGAAACGAATAAAAAATGAAAAAATTATACATTCTACTGTTTTTTGTCGGTGGACTTTTGGGGGCTTGCGACAGCGTGAAGGACTTACAGCCAGCACGTGACCTCGACGAAGCTATTCCGATGGCCACGATTAATGCCATCAAGCAAAACTACCCCGAAGCCACAAAGGTACGTTTTTCGACGATTGAAAGAAACCGAATTTTTCAATCCGATTTTGATGTACGAGTGGAGCGAATGTCAGCCGTGGTGAATCATCTGGGGGTTATCTCAGAAATGTATCGCCAAACGGCCGTCGTGACTTTACCCGATAATATCAAGACTTTTCTGGCCAGCAACTACCCCAATGCCGCAATCATCAATGTATCTCAGCAAATCAACCGAGATGCCAAGATAGAAGGTTATAGAATAAGCATCAAAGAAAAAGAGGGCAAAAGCATCACGTTGATGTTTGACACAACGGGTACGCTCATTATGCTCGTGACCGATGATCGAACTCCCCCGCCCGTTGGTACGCTTCCGCCGAAATTGTACTTCATTGATAGGAATGAATTGCCAGTTGTGATAAAAGATTTTTTGACCAAAAAATACGATGATTTTAGATTCATAAAAGTTGGTGTAATCATCGAAAACGATGCCAAAAATTATTCGGTCGTGATTGGACAAAACTTGACTACCTATGATTATCTTTTTGATGAGAAAGGAAATATCCTGAAATTCGCTTCGTTTGGCATAAATGCCCCCACGGGACGAATAGAAGATAAACCACTTACTATCAGCGATTTGACGAATAAAATAAAGGTTTATCTTGACAAAGAATACAAAGGCTGGCAGTTTGAGCGAGGCGTGTCATTTTCGCAAAATGGTATAGTGCAGGTTTATAATGTATTGATAACGTACGATAGAAAACAGTTTTCGATTCAGTTTGATGGCGAAAGCAATTTTCTAAAACGAGAGCAAATCGGGTCGGGGGGTAATGATAATAAATACGATGTAAAATTGATTCAGCCCCGAGATTTACCCATAACGATTAGCATTTTTTTGGCAAGCAAACACAAAGATTTTAGGTACATTCAGGCGGCTATCATTACTGACAAAGGAAAGAAAATCTATTGGGTAACGATTCTAAACAATAACAATATTACCTTCGATTATACCTTTGATGACAAGGGAGTGTTGCTGAACATGAAGGAAATAGCAATGAAATTTCCCGAAAATAAAATTACCGATAAACCCCTCGAACAAAAAGACGTACCAAGCAAAGCAAAGGATTACTTGGATACAAACTACAAATTTTGGGTGTTTCAGAAGGGAATCGTAGCCTATATCGAAAATAAAATCTTGGGCTATATCGTAGCAATTAAGGTCGGAAATGAATATTATTATGTAAGTTTTGATGCAAACGCCGCTTTTATCTCGGCTCGGCGGGGCTGAAAAAATGCCTCAAAAATTTTATTGAATCCTAAAAACACAGCAAGCCTTTTCGGATGCGAAACGAAGTAGAATTAGTTCTTGGTTGTCAGCGAAATGACCCCAGAGCCCAAGCCGCCTTTTACGATTTGTATAAGGGTCGACTTTTGGGTGTCTGTCGCCGCTATGCCCGAACCGTGATGGAAGCCGAAGATATTTTTCAGGAAGCGTTTATAAAGATTTTCAATAAAATCAATGACTTACAAAAACCCGAATCGGCAGGATATTGGGTGAAATCGCTGGTCGTCCGAACGGCCATTGACCACTACCGACAAGGCAACCACGAACGCCAATTCGTTGATTATCAGGCGATTGAGAATCAAAGTGAAGTCGATATTGGGGTTATTTCTCGGTTGAGCCACGAAGAAATCATTGGCGTAATCAATCAGCTACCCGATGGCTACCGAATGGTGGTGAATATGTATCTGATTGATGGCTACGAACACAACGAAATAGCCAAAATCCTGGGTATTTCGGAAGGCACTTCAAAGTCGCAACTCTCACGGGCAAAGGTACATTTACGCAAAAATTTAGTAGAAATGGGGGTTGTAGTTTAATTAAGAATGTAGCGGGCGGCGTTCCGCAATTAAAATGCTTAAATCTCGACTGAGATTGGCCAATATGAAATCAAACGACGACATAAGGAAACATTTATCTGAAAAATTCGAGGATTTTGAAGCCCAGCCCCAAGACGAATCTTGGGAAGCGATTTGCTTTGCCCTTGATTTGAAAGATAAACTCGAAACCTACGAAGCCGAGCCGCAGGAAGAAACTTGGGGCGAGATAAAATTTGCCACTGATTTAACTAAAAAATTTGACAGTTACGAAGCCCAACCACAAGCCGAGTCTTGGGATAAAATTCAGATCTCAACCAACCTTTCTGCCAAATTTAAAACCTATGAAGCCCAGCCAACTGCTCAATCTTGGAACGTAATCAAGGCCGCCATCACCCCCGAAACAGACCGCCACATTGTTTTTTGGCCGTTTGCGTATCGAGCAGG
>JANNEN010000203.1:0-3706 GCA_031378715.1 Emticicia sp. | reverse complement strand
AAAATCCTGTGAGCTTTTAAACTCGTACGGGTTCGATTCCCGTCCTCGGTACGACCTACCCTAAAAACAGGGTAACAAGAACCAAACAAAAAGAGTGTAACACGTTAATAATCAGCGTTTTACACTCTTTTTTGCTTTAATACCTTTCGCTTATTTATGCTTTGTTTAGTTGTTGTTTTATTAACTGATTTTACGCATCTGTGACCCTTTCATGGGTTATCCTTGTGCTAAAATTAGACCACAGATTAATCATTTGCACAACCTCAAAGCATTGATTGATAAACCAAAATTCTAAATTTTCGTACAATATCGGAGTAATGAGCGTACGGATGAATATTGGTAAAAACCAGCATGATTGTTTCCTCTTTTGGGTCGATGGTATATTCGGAGCAGTACATTCCGCCCCACGTGAGCGAGTTTGGTGAGGCATTATCGCCGTAGTGCGAATCGGCTCCGATTATCTGCAAACCGAAACCGAATTTATCATTTCTATCCCATACAAAACTCTCGCCAATTTGATTCCGTCCCATCATTTCAACGGTCGAGCGGCTCAGTAATCGTTTGCCATTGAACTCGCCTTTGTTTAGTAAAAACTGGCACAATTTAGCGTAATCTTCAATCGTACTTAGTAAGCCCGCTCCGCCCGAAAAGTAGCTTTTTTCGCCCGAAATAGCATATTTTCTGTAAGTTTCGTTGGCGTGCAGGCTTAGTTTATCTTCAATTTTGGCCTTCGAATAAAGCTCAACTAAACGAGGGGCTTTGACATCGGGTAGATAAAAATAGGTGTCTTTCATTCCGAGTGGAGCAAGCACTTTTTCTTGCAAATATTTGTCAAAAGACATATCCGTAAGCACTTCGATTAGGCGACCGATTACGTCAGTATTTAGTCCGTAAACAAACTGTGTGCCTGGGTCGGCGGTGAGTGGTCGAGCGGCAATTTTATCAACTATGTCTTTCAATAAATCTTTTTCGGTTGAACAGAAAAACGGCACTTTGAATTCGGGCAAATCTTGCAGAGCGTGTTCGTAAGGAATACCCGCCGAATGACTTAAAAGTTGCCGAATCGTGATTTCGGATTTGGCTGGACGAGTTACGTATTTTGTGGGGTCTTTATCATCAAAACTGACAAGCACTTTTGGATTTTTGAAAGCAGGAATGTATTTTGAAATCGGTTCGTCCAAATGGAATTTTCCTTCTTCAAAAAGCATCAGAAGTCCGACCGTCGTGATGGCTTTTGTTTGGGAGGCGATTCGGAAAATATCGTCCTTTTTCAGAGCAGTTTTGGTTTCTAAATTACTGTAACCAAATGCTTTGTGATGCACAATTTTGCCTTTTTTTGCTACGAAAGTAACAATATTCGGAGCAATACCCTTATCAATCACTTCTTGGAAATAGGCATCTAATCGCTTTAATCGCTCACTCGAAAAACCACCTTCCTCGGGCGTTTTGGCAAACGTAAATACTTGCGGAAGTTGGGCGTTTACACCTGTTACAAAGAATAAAAATAGGTAAGAGAGAAAAATAGATAGGTTTTTCATCGGGTTTTGATTTTTCATAAATATTTTAAAAAAAAGTTGCCTATGCGGACACAGGCAACGGTGGTAGGAGAGAGATTTGATAAATTTTGAGCGTTATCAAATCCTTGGGTATAGCAAGTTTAAAGCAACTTCGTAGATTGCCATGTATTGACTTGCCAGCCTTTTTTACCATTTTTTGCGTAAACTACGGTATAACGTAGATTTAAAATATTGGGCTTGCCATCAACCGAACCGAGTTCAATAACCGCCCTTCCGTTCACTACGGCGATTTTATTGTACTCACGCACACTAATTTCTTGTAAATCAACGCTTTTGTAAACACTTTTTCCATCTTTTATGGAAGCTATGTAGGAGATTTTATTATCAACTTTTGCGTTTGAATGGGTATAAACCAAGTCATCGGCAAAGATTTTTTCGAGAAAATCAAAGTCTTTTGATACTTGTGCCGCAAAGCGTTTGCGTTCGAGGGCTTCAACGTCGGCTTTGGTGTTTTGGGCGAAAATAGTTTGGGTAAGGAGTAGCGAAAATGCTAAAATTAGGAGGTTTTTCATTGATTAAATTTCAAAGGATAAGTAAAAAAGTTATACATCATACCTCACATATCATACATATTCTAATGTTCGATAAATGTTATTCTGACCGTTTTACCTCACGGAAGCGGCCGACCGTCCCTAAATCCTCTCTCCAAAAAGGAGTGGGGACTTTTAGCCCCGCAGCGGCGTACCGTTCCCTTTTGGGGAGGACGGTCGGCCGCTGCCGTTGGGTGGGGTTTAACCGACAAATTAACATTTATCGAACACTAAATATCAACTTTGTCCATCTTTGGTACTAAAAGGTGCATCAAGAGCCACGCCAGTAGGTATGCCCCCGCACAAATAGCAAACATGATATAGTATGCCGTTTCGATTTGGTTGATGCTGCGATAATAAACAAACATATTTTTTTGTATTACCCACGTCAGCAAAATACCACCGATGCCGCCAGCCATACCGCCAATGCCCACAACCGAAGCCGTGGCTTTCTTGGGAAACATATCCGATACGGTCGTGAAAATATTGGCACTCCACGCTTGGTGAGCTGCTGCTGCAATGCCTATCACCAAAACCGCCAACCACATATTTACCTTGCCCGCCAACTGAGCAAAAATTACTGGAAGTACAAACAAAGCGAAGATAAACATCGCCGTTTTGCGGGCTTTAAAAGCGGGCATATTTCGGTTGATAAATGCCATTGGCAAGTACCCTCCGCCAATGCTACCGATGGTAGAAATAATATAAACCACCGCCACAGGAATCGAAATTTCGATTAGTGTAAGTTTGTATTCGCTTTGCAAAAAATCGGGCAACCAAAATAGATAAAACCACCAAACGGGGTCAGTCAGAAACTTTCCGAGAGCAAAAGCCCACGTTTGGCGAAAGCCCAAGAGCTTTATCCACGGCACTTTTTCCTCGTTTTTGATGTTTTCTTCTTCTTCTTTATCGGAGTGAATATAGTCGTATTCGGCTTTGCTGAGTTGCTTCGAGTCTTTGGGCGAAGTATAGTATTTTTGCCATAAAGCCAACCATACAAAGCCAATCAAACCCGTAAGAATAAACGCCCACTGCCAACCATACTCCGCAGCAATCCAAGGTACTGTAAGCGGGGCAATGATTGCTCCGACGTTAGTTCCCGAATTGAAAATACCCGTGGCTAAGGCCCGCTCTTTTTTAGGAAACCACTCGGCCGTAGATTTGATAGCCGCTGGAAAGTTACCCGCTTCGGTCACGCCCAAACCCGCACGGGCGATCATAAACCCAAAGGCCGAATTGGCAAATGCGTGTCCGATGGCCGCCAAACTCCAAAGTCCAGTTGCCCAAGCGTAGCCTTTTTTGGTACCGAGCTTATCGACGATGCTTCCTGCCACCAACATTCCGAAGGAATAAAAGATTTTGAATGCGATTTCGATATTGGCGTAGTCGCCATCGTCCCAACTAAGGTCTTTCGACAAGACAGATTTCAAGAGGCTAATTACCTGTCGGTCGAGGTAATTGACGGTGGTTGCAAAAAAGACCAGACCACAAATTGTCCAGCGGTACTTTCCGATTTTTTCCATTATTGAAGGGTTAAAAAGAGTGTTCAACCCCACCCCCAACCCCTCCCCAATATGGAGGGGGGCATAAGAAACAAAA
>JANNEN010000193.1:0-4011 GCA_031378715.1 Emticicia sp. | reverse complement strand
TTTTGTTTGAGCAAATACGAGTATTGTGGCCCGACTTGGATAGTCACAAACTTGATTGGCTTTATAGACAGCAACAACGGAATATCAATATAATCGGTCGTGCGAGTGAGATTATAGGTGCTACCCAGAAAATTTCCCGTTTGTTTGTATCCTTTTTGAGAAAACAATATCTCGGGTTGAATACCAAAAACCTTTCCGATGGGAATGGCAATGAAAACACCACCCGCCAAACCAAATTTGTTTTCGGCATCGAATTTATCGCCTTTGGTGTCATAAATATTTGAGTAGTTGGTGCCTACTTTTATGCCCATCTGAAATTTTTTGCGAAAATCGGTATTGCTTTCTTGAGCAATGCTACTACTGGCTATTAAGGCCATGACTGCGAATAAAAATATTTTTTTCATGATTTTTTATAAAAAGTTGTGTGTCGTAACGGTTATTATCCACTTATGGGCTTACTTTTTGTTTTTTACGGTAAAGTCTTTGAAGGATTTTCCGAGCTCGTCCATGTCACGGTTAAATTCAGTCTTGAACTTCTCCCAATTTTCTTTTCCATCTTGCTGATACTCGTCCATTTTCTTCTTCATGTCGGTATTTTTCATCTCTAATTCAGCAATTCTTTGCTTGTACTCAACCTGAGCGTCCTTTTTTTCAGTAGCCACTCGGGCATTAAACTCCGCAATACTGACTTCGTTAGCCGTGATTTTGTCGGCAGTTTCTTTCTTATAAGCTTCGATTTCCGTGATATATTCTTCTTTTGCTTCTTTCAAATCTTGGTTTGCTTCGGCTACTTCCGATTTTGCTTCCTCTACTTTTTCGGAAGGTTTTGTATTACAACTTGTGATTGCAGTAGCGGCAATGAAAGTAAAAACGGCTAATGCGATAATTGATTTTTTCATTTTGATGATTTTTTGAAGTTTTAAAATTTGGTATGTTACGGGTACTATAATTTCGAAATCATTTCGTGGATTTCTTCTTTTGTTTTGCCAAGTTTGGTTTGAAGTCTGCCCAACATTTCGTCTTGCTTTCCTTCGGCCAATAATAAGTCGTCATCGGTGAGCATCGCAAATTGTTGCTTTAATTTGCCCGTGATTTCATTCCAGTTGCCCTTTAATTCTGTTAGATTTGCCATTGTTTTTGTTGTATAAATGATTATCTTTAATTACACTACAAAGGTCGGTACTACGGCCTTGATAAGTGTTATACAATATTTGAAAATCCTTACATCATTCACACATTTGGATAGTGTCATTAAAGGGCTATTAAGCTTATTATCAAATATTTAAACGTAAAACAGGGTTAATTCTCGTAAAGAACTAACCCTGTTTTATTAGTAATTAACGCCTAAACAATGAACGGTGCGGCAATAGCCAAAACGGCCTCTTTTGTCAATGGCTCATCAAAAGCCTCGCTGACGGCTTCGTTAGATTTTCCTGCCAAACCCGCTAAGTTTACCCCGCCCTGAATCAAGTTTTCATCACCCGCATAGACAGCCGCAGGGCTACCTTGGTTCAGAGTAATCCAGCCTTTTAGGCCAGGTACGAAGCCTCTTGTGTTTAACAAGCGACGTACAACCGATGCGTGGCGTGCCTCAATCGAGTGAATTTGTAAGGCATACTCCAACAAAGGCTTGTCTTCGGCGGCCATCAAATTAGTTGCTTGCCCTTTGTAGGCTCGCACGCCCGTATCTTCGAGAGCGTGAGAAACAATCGCAAATGTTTTATAATTAGTAAACACATCAGCAAAAGCCCCTTTGGCCGTAAAATCGAAATTAGGCTTGGCTACGGCACTTGCTCCCAAAGCAGCTTTTAAGAAATTGACGTGTTGGGTTTCGTGCTTGCTAATTTGGGCAAATATCGCTTGGTCGGTAGCTGGAATTAAACCCGTCGTCGAAACACCTTTTTTATAAAACTCGTCTTCGAGGTATTCGAGGGTTAAGGCAAAATTTAGCACTGCAACGGCCCCAGGCGTAGCAGCGTAGGCCTTATTGAGCATACTCGCCACGACAGTTGGCACGGCAACGGCAGCCAATTTCTTGCTAAATGTGCTGAACATACTACGGCGAGAGATGTGTTCGAGTCTTTCAAAAACTTCGCCATCGACTTTTTCTATGTCTGTTAATATCTTGAAAATATTCATGATAATCTGTTTTTTTAATGTTGTGAAAATACAAAATGAGTTGCCGAGAATTGAGTGGTACTTAACCCGTTGGTAGATTACCTCCGTTTAAGTTTGCTTTTACGAAAGGCTTTATTGCTGTCAAAATGTCCGCAGGTTTTTTGGCGGCATCTAAGCCGTCTTTGTCAATGATGTCATCACCAGCGAAAGATGCTGAAAGTGGACTCAATAAGTCACGGATAGCGGCGGCGTGGCGGGCTTCTACCGAAACGATTTTTCCCGCCAAAAGTAAATAGCCAGCGTCTTTTATCAGTTTTCCTGCTCCATTATAGGCAGCAACACCCGTATCTTCAAAAACCTTGGCTGCTCCCAAAACACTGGCACGACTCGTAAAATCAATGGTCGAGAAATCTACTTCTAATGCCTGAATTGCGTTTGTAGCCAAAGCGGTCTTGAAAAAATCTCGGTGAATAATCTCGTGATCTCTAATTTCGGTCAATAGGGTTTGCTCCGCAGCCGAAATGCCTGTGTAGGGAGTAGCAATTACTTGTGTGTAAAAAGCGGCTTCTAATTGCTCAAGTGCGTAGGCATAATTTAAGATTCCGATATCATCTTTTCCCAGATCTACGACTGGATAGTTAATGATAGGCACATCTTTGGTGTCTTCACAGCCAACGGCCAAGAAAGCAACTCCTGCGGCGGTCGTTAGACCTGCATTGCGTAAAAATTTGCGTCGATCGGCCGAAGGTACCATGTTGGCAACCGAACGTTTTGTTACTGACGAATGAATGGGTGATTTCTCCATAATAATTAAAATTGGATTTAATATTAAATTAAATGTGTGTAAATAACTGTGCTAATGCCTTTGTTATCAGTATGTTGCGATACAATACTTTACTATAATCGTACACCAGCACTTATAAGTATTAAGGATATGTGATGCTGAATTTTAATTTATTTGTCCAATATTCTGGCATTATTTTTCTTCTTGAAAATACTATTCAACGCCAAACCTCCCAATGCTTTGATAGTACCAGAATTTTTTGCTACAAAGTTAGAAACCGTAAATTGCACGACCGTTCCGAGCATTTTGGTTATTGGGTTTCGGGTAGCTCCCAACAAGATTTTTTTTGAAAGATACCCCGTCGTCAAGCCGATTGCATTACTAAGTATTCCGTCTTTTACTTCGGGCGATGCACCTACTTCACTGAATGTATGCTTGATGAGATTGATTGGCTTCAAACTTTGGGAGGTAATATGAAACTGCTCTCGGAGTAAGCTCAATTCGTATTTTTGTTTGTTTTCTAATATATCAATGGCTTCTTTTAGGGCATCTGTTTTGTTGATCATGGCGTTTTTTGTTTGAGCATAAGTTTAATAATAAAATCACCGACCGCAATTTTGATTGATTGACGCAAAACCGACCGAATCAAAATAGCCATGAGGGCATAAAAGCCTGCGATAGCAAAAAAACCGTAGTAGGATTTGCCCAACAACTCGCCTATCCAGAGGGCAAGCCCGATATTTAGGGTGATTACCAACAACACAACGATAATCAAGAAAGCTATCTGAACAACGAGCGAAGAGGCAACGTCCGCCGATTTATCTATCGCTTTTAGTTTCAATAGCTCAATGGTTGTTTTGCCGTAGTTTTCTGCTTTTTCAAAAAGGGTTTCTATGGTGGAGTCATTATTATTCATCGTAATTTATTTTAATATCAAGGTGGATTTAAAATACAAGCTAAATAAAAAGGGGAAAAATTTTTGGAGGGAAAATAAAGAGAAATTTGAAGGAAAATAAAAGGTGCTTTGGGTACATCTAATTGTTGGCGCGTAAAGAGATTACAATCTGTACCGTAGTATAATAGTCGCCAATTTTTAATGCTTTGTTGTA
>JANNEN010000180.1:0-8344 GCA_031378715.1 Emticicia sp. | reverse complement strand
GGGTCAAGTGTATCTTCATAAACCATTATATTTACGCCAGCGGTACGCAACTGAACCACCATCGCATCAAACTCTCGGAGGGCTTCGGCTTGGGTTGTGGCATTGGTCAATGACTTCGCTTTTACATCTTGAAAAGCATTACTTTCGGCCGTTTGCTCATTAAAAGCAAAACTCACGGGCCGAATCATTAATATATTGGAAGTGGTTTGTGATTGCATGAAAGCTAATTTTGAATGAGTGAATGTTTCAATGATAGAATGAGTGAATGTTTCAATGATAGAATGAGTGAATGTTTCAATGATAGAATGAGTGAATGATAGAATGATAGAATGAGTGAATGAGTGAATGAGTGAATGTTTTAATTCTGAGCGAATGATAGAACGAGCGAGCGAGATATAGTTATTCACTCATTCGCTCATTCACCCATTCTATCATTTACTTATTCGCTCATTCACTCATTCAAAATTCCTAAGTATCGGCATACTCATACAATGCGACCCGCCTCTGGCTCTTGATAGTTCGGCCGATGGTAGCATGATGATTGTATCGGTCAGGGTTTCGGGTGAAAGCTCGTTTCGTTCAAACTTTTCGAGCAATTCCACCGCCTTGATTGTTTGAAAACCTGCTTCTCTAAATGCCTCGGCGGTCTTGTCATTTCGGTCATAACCGATGGCGATTCCCTCTTTTATGACCAACAAATTACACGAATCTGTCCACTGTTCTCTTGCTCCGTACGGGAACTGATTATTGCCCGAATACACAAACTTTATTTCATCAAAACAGTTCAAATCTTCTCTGGTGATGGAGGTTAGGAGGTCTTCGAGATTGGCAAAATCTCGAGTTTTTATGCCCTCATTTTTGTTGATAAATTGTTTGATAATCAGCGTTTCGTAGCTTGGCTGTTGCCCTAATTGCTCCCAAATAGCTTGTTTTTCGACTTCTTCCTGAATCCTGCCGAGCGAACCGAGCAGCACCCAAACGTTGCGTTTGATTTGTGTAAAAACGGTATCAATGTGCATATAGTCACGTTTTTGTGGGATTTTCACAATCGTAACTTTCTGCACGGCGTTCTTCTCGAACAATAAATCAATGGCTTGGCGGGCGGCTTCTACCGAAGTTCGTTCGCTTACACCAATCAATAAATGATTAGGGGCAACCATCATCACATCGCCACCTTCGAGGGTGTTTAGCCTCCCCGCTTGCTCATCTTCGGGTAGTAAAAAGTGGTTTTCATCGTCCGTTATTTCGATAATTTTACCTTTCAAATCACTAAAAATAGGGTGATTAAAAAAGACGTATTTTGCCAAAAGTGACTCACGAGTACGGGCATATTTGGCGGGTTTGTTGAGCAATAGATGATCGTTTACAACGATGCCAATATCACGGGTAAAAATCAAGTTTGGAATCGGTGGGAAAAGCATTTTATTATTCGACAGAATACCCGTAATCAATACCTTTACTAACTCGTTGGGGAGCATTTTGGCCATTTCGTTTTGAAACTGAAACGAACATTCTTCAACCGCACAAACCGCCGCAATTAGTTGGGTACGTACCGAAGGCATTTCGAGAATATCGGCAAGGAGTTTTTCAAATTCCAGTACTTTCTCGGAAGCGAAATATTTTTTATTGTTTGGCTTATAAAAATCCCTCGATTTATCGGCATCAATCTCGCAGAGTTTACCCTTAACTTTCTGACTATCAAGGAAATACAAAAGAATTTTTACGTAAAAATCATACTCATCTCTCCGCATAGTTTCGAGATGAACGATGTCTTCAAAGAGCCAATCTTGGGCCTTTGAGGGTACAACTTTACCTAAGCCACTGTCAGGGCTATGAATAATAAGGCGACGCAAGGTGCCAACTTCTGAGGATACAAATATGTTCATTAGGTTTGAGGAATTGGGATTTAGGCTTGAGGATTTAGGGATTGGTTTTAATGGGGTATTTTGGACGATAGATTGATAAAAATCTTCTTTTGTTGGTAACTGACAAAAACCTAATTCCTTAAACCTAACGTCGAGATGCACAATATTACAAATCATTTGGCGATTTCAAAAGTTTTTCGTACAAAATTCCTAACTTGCGATGTTCACCCTTGAAACCAGCAATGACCAACTTGTTTACCCGAAATAAAGAGCAATCGACTTTAGTTTTATTCTTTTTTCATAATTTTTTTATTAGCATCGGAACGGTTTTGGTCTATGTTTCGGCAAATATTATTTTGCTCGAAAATCACCCCGAATTTTCTTTGCCCATTGCCTATGTCCTCTCGACGCTCGCCATGATAGGCGTGGGCAAGATTTATGAATATTACGAACACCATTATTTGCTCCAAAAACTCAGCAGCCGAGTGCTTTTGGCGGTTTTGATGATGTCGCTGCTCATGTGTTTAATAGTTTATTTGAGTCATTCTATTTTTACGGCAATCGGCATCATGGTTGGCTTTCGTATCATTTATTTGTTGGTAAACTTAGAGTTTTGGGGTGTTTCAGCGGTAGTATTTGATGTGCGACAGAGCAAGCGTATTTTTAGTGTCATTGGTTCGGGTGATGTGCCAGCCAAAGCCATCGGAGCGATTTTGACGGTGCTTATTCATTCGACTTCGGTGTTGGCAATTTTGATTTCGGTGGCATTTTTGATGTTTTTACTCGCTTTTTTCACCCAAAAACGTACTTTTCAACTAACCGAAATGCCCATTATTGCCCCCGACCGTGTACGAAAAAAGGAGGAATCCAAGTACATTGCACGGCTTTTTGGTGGTAGCCGATTGGTTTTTGAAATGTGTATTGGTTTGGTAGCGGTGGCAATCTCGGCCACTTGGATTGAGTACAATTTCTTTGTCAATGTCAAGTACAAATTTCATAGCCAACATGATGTTATTGCCTTTGTGGGCTATATGTTGGCTATTACTTACACGATTGCCACGGTTGTAAAATTAGCCATTTCGAGCCGAGTTATTGATAGGTTTGGCTTACGAAACGCTTTACTATTCTTACCCGTCGGAACGGTGGCTATTTCGGTTATTTTAGTTGTTTTATCTTCTTTTAAAAACGATGAAACGTCACTTTTGATGGATTTTAGTGCCGCTTATCTACTCTTTGAAGTTATGCGACGAACGATGTTTGACCCCGTTTTCTTAGTCATGTTTCAGCCACTTTCTACGCACCAACGCCTCAAAGGACACACCCTCGCTAAGGGATTTTATGAGCCACTGGGCATGGGCATTGCGGGGCTTTTGTTGCTGGCCGAGTATTATTTTGATTTTTCTTTCACCTGGATTCACTTCGGATTCACTGTCCTTTCGGCATTTATTGCTTTCTATTATCTGAATCGGGCGTTTCGGCATTATATCATGGAGTTGAAAGCCGCTCTCAGCAAGCGTTTTTTGAATAATGATGCTTTAGTGATGCAGGGAGATGCCTCAAAGGTTATCTTGAAGAATATCGAAAGCCAAAATCCCGAAGAAGTACTAATTGCGATTGACTGGGTTTTGAGATACGATGCCCAAAAATTTGAGAAAGTATTGCCAAATTTACTACAACACTCTTCCGATAAAGTACGGTTGAGAGCATTGCAAGCCTTAGAACAAACCAACCCCGTAAGCAGTGTTTTAGAAACTTTGGAGAATCAGATTTTTCAAGAAACAAGTGCTGACTGCCGAAAATTGGGCGTGCAGATTTTGGCAAAAACAGAAAGGTTTGATGCTCAAAAGCTCCAAGAGTTGCTTAATTCGAGCGATATTGCTCTGGTTGAGGGTGTATTGATTGGAAGTTTATCGGTCAAAAGTTTGCTGGGTGAAGTCCATTTAAAAGCACTTTGTGAAGAAAAAAGCACTTTTGAAGAGAAAAAAGCCGCTTTGGGTGTAATTAAATCCTTAAAATTATTGTCGTACGAATCGTTTGTCTTGGAATCACTCGGAGATAAAAATCTTCAAGAACAAGCTATCGAAACGGCAGGAAAATTAGCTACGACTAATCTGATAAAATCACTTGCAAACTTGTTATCAAATCGTTTGGTTGCCAAAAAATCCTTGAAGCAACTAATTGCCATCGGTGAGGCGAGCTTGGGCGAAATCGGGGCATTGAAAACAACAAACGATGTTTTTGTTTTGCAAAAAATAGTGTCATTTTGTGATAAATTCCAGTCAGAAGCAAGCAAAAAAATATTATTTGATTTTGTAGAAAACAAAAACTGGGAAATTAGCATCACCGCCCTAAAAGCCCTTGGGAATTACCCAAAAGATGATGCCCAGCAACCGTATTTTGAGCGAATCCTCAACCAAGAGTTTGAGCATACCTACCAACTTTTGAATGGTTATGGAACTTTGCCCAATGATACCCTCCAACATGAAATCGACCAAACTTCCGACCGAATTTTCTTTATCTTGATGTTACGCTACGATCGTGATATGGTGCAAGATGCCATGCAGGGCGTGGAACATTCGTCGAAAGAAAAGCGTGCCAATGCCCTCGAAATCTTGGATAATATTATTCCAAGAGAGATTTATAAATGCCTGCACGCACTGCTCGATGATTCGAGTAATGTGGAGAAAAAAGCGACTTTTGGGGGATATTTTGAAAAAAAACTCGAAACAAAACCAATCGTGCCATTGATTTTGGAAAAAGGCGAACGGGCATTTGGCACTTGGACAATCGCACAGGCCTTGCAGGCGTGGAAACCTGTAAAAACTAAGTTGTCGGTGGGCGAAGTTAGTCTTTTTGCGTTCTATCTCAATCACCCAAAAACATTACTAAAAGAAGCAGCTTACAAAGTGCTTCTAACCAACGAAGTTTTCAGGCAACAACCCGAATTTGAAAAATATATTAAACTGATTGCTATGAATCATTCACCCGAAAAAGCTACAATTTCCGAACTCGAACGAGTGATTGTATTGAAAAATACCGTACTCTTTGCCGAAACTCCCGAAAACATACTTACCTCTATTGTGCCGATTATGAAGGAAGTCGGCTTTGAAGAGGGGAAAACTATATTCAAAAAAGGCGAAATCGGTCATTGCATGTATATCATTTATGCGGGTGAAATCGGTATTTATGACCACGAAACCCTTCTCGCAACTTTTACCAAAGGCGATGTTTTTGGCGAACTTGCCCTACTCGACGCCGAGCCACGTTCGGCTTCAGCAATTGCGGTGAGTGACGTGCTACTTTTCAGAATCGACCAAGAAGATTTTTATGATTTGATGGAAGAACGCAACGAACTGCTGCGAAGCGTACTAAGAATCCTGTGCCAAAGAATCCGTACACAAAATGATAAGATTCGGGGTTTGGGGTGATAATAATCATATTAAATTTTTAAATCAACACATTATCTATGGAAAATATTGATTTTGGCGAGGTCGCTAAGGGCGTTACTACGATTGTGATTGTGATGAGTATTGTTTCCAAAATACTGGAAACCAAAACCCGTGACCCCAAGCTGCATACCCTACTTAATTTCTCATGGTTGGGCATGATGGTACTTACGATATTCATTACGATGGCGGGCTTCGTGCCTTCATACTTTACCATCACTGGCTTGATGGTGCTTTATGCTTTGCATCGCTCAAAGGGTTTTCCGCCCGCTCGAATGCTGGGCATTGCCTTTGTGCCGTTTGTGATTATTTTCGTCATTTCGGACGCTTTTCAGTTGATAACGCCCAATTTTTTTAAAGATAATCAAGAGTTTTTTGAAAACATCAAAGGATTTTCGTTTTTCTGGGTCATCGGATTTACGATTTATGCCCAACGCCAAGCCAAGCGGGATAAAGTGATTCGTGACAAGGCCGACCAAGAAAGGCTCATCAGCGAAGCAAAAAAACAAGAACTCGAATACCAAGTTGCCGAACGAACAGCCGAACTTACCAAACAAAAAAAATCGCTCGAAGCAACCCTCGAAGAACTAAAAACTACGCAAAACCAACTCATTCAGGCCGAAAAAATGGCTTCATTGGGCGAACTTACGGCAGGCATTGCCCACGAGATTCAGAACCCATTGAACTTTGTTAATAATTTCTCGGAGGTATCGGTTGAGCTTTGTCAAGAAATAACCGAAGAACTCGAAAAACCCGATTTTGACAAAACCTATATTATTGAAATACTAACTGATTTAAGTCAAAATCAACAAAAAATCACGCATCACGGGCAGCGTGCGGCAAGCATCGTACGGGGAATGTTGCAGCACTCCCGCACCAGCACGGGGCAGAAAGAACTCACCGATATTAATGCTTTGGCTGATGAATATTTAAGGTTGAGCTATCACGGTTTAAGAGCAAAAGACAAGTCTTTTAATGCCGATTTTCAGACAGACTTTGATGAAAATTTACCCAAAATCGCAGTAATCCCGCAAGATTTTGGGCGGGTTTTGTTGAATATTATTAACAATGCCTTTTACGCAGTGTCTTCGGGCGTTTCGGCTTCGCTCAACGACCGAAACGAATATGCCCCAAAAGTAACAGTTGCAACAAGCTCCCTCCCCATTTTCGGGGAGGGTCGGGGTGGGGTTCAGGTGCGAGTAACCGACAATGGCAAAGGAATGTCCGAAGCTACCAAAGCCAAAATCTTCCAACCCTTTTTTACTACCAAACCAACAGGGCAAGGTACAGGCTTGGGGCTATCAATGAGCTATGACATCATTACCAAAGGACACGGCGGAACCATTGAGGTAGAAAGTGTTGAGGGAGAAGGAACTACGTTTATTATTTTTCTACCCTTTAAAATCGCTTGATGATGAGGATACACACCTTTACTCTCCTTTTTGCACTTATTTGTAATGTTGGTTTTGCCCAAAAATTAAATATATTCCACATTGATTCTTTACCAAAACAAGGTATTGTACTCGACAAAAACTGGAAATGGAATGAAGGAGATAACTTCTCATACGCAGAAATCAACTTTGATGATTCAAAATGGGATACAATGAATATACAAAGACCGATTAATAAACTAAAGCAAATTACAGAAGCTCAATTAGTTTGGTTTCGGCTAACATTAGAGATTGATTCATCTGTAACCAAAATTCCGTTATTCTTGATAGTAAGCCAAATGGGAGCTTCTGAGCTATATCTTGACGGCATTTTGATACGTAAATTGGGAGTAGTAAGTTTAAATTCATCAAAAGAAGTTATCCAAAGTAGCACATTTGGTACACCATCTTCAATTATCTTCAACAAACCTGGAAAGCACGTTTTGGCGGTCAAATATTCTTTTTCTAAAAAAAATTATATTCTCCCTTTCTCATTAAATGGTAAGGGTGAGACATTGTCCCTTTGGATAAGTAGTCCTGAAAGTTTTTATGAGAGGGTGGTTGATGGAACTACCTATATGACAACATACTATATGTCGTTATTTGGTTTTTTTCTGATGATGTGTATTTTTCAGTTTATTTTATACTTTTTTGACAAAAAAGTAAGGGTTAATTTAATTTTTGCAGCAGCTTTATCATTTGACGCATTACATTTTCTTTTTGCATTTGCAGCTTTTAATACAAAGAATCCTCTTCTCTCCGAATACTATCATATATTTGGGGATGTAACTGTTGGAGTATATTTTGTGCTGCTCGGATACATAATTTGTGTTTATTTACAACGACCTCGAACTAAAATATTTTGGTCTTTAGTTATCTTATTTTTTAGTTCCATGCTATTTTCATCAATAGACTTTAAGTATAAGTGGGTCTATTACGTGGCGGATACGACTATTTTTATATTAATGTTTCTCGAAGTAATTCGCCAAATCATCAAAGCAAAAAAAATACATAAAAGAGACGCTTCCACGCTTTTGGTTTCTATTGGTGTCATGGCAACTGCTTTTGTGTTGAGAAATGTGCTTGCCCCAATAATTGAAATATATTTTGGTGTTGAAGCTGGTAGAAACGTAGCAAATTCTTTTATGATATTGTGTTACATAACGATACCCATCACTTTGTGCATTTTAATTGCGAAAAGTAATATGCTGACCAAGAAAACACTCGAAATGAAACTCGAAGAAATTGAAAAACTATCTGATGAAAAACAACATATTTTATCAACTCAAAATGAATATTTAGAAAAACAAGTGGATGAGCGAACCGCTAAACTAAATCAATCATTGAGTGAACTCAAATCCACCCAAGCCCAACTCATCCAATCCGAAAAACTCGCTTCTTTGGGCGAACTCACTGCAGGCATTGCTCACGAAATACAAAATCCGTTGAATTTTGTTAATAATTTTGGTTCTTCGCCATTTTTAGTGGGTATTGAATTTTAGCTTACCGAGGTGAAAGTAAATCATACATTTAAAGTTTTCTATATTTCTAAACCCTTTTGCAGTTCTTTTTATTTCTTGAATCTTCAAATTAACCCTTTCGG
>JANNEN010000170.1:0-9410 GCA_031378715.1 Emticicia sp. | reverse complement strand
CAACTTCTATGATACATATTGGTTTGCCAATGGCGGCGGTTTCGCCTTTTTGTACCAGCAACTCTTTGAGGATTCCGCTGTGTGATGCCCCAATTTCGGTATCAATCTTATCAGTGGCAACTTCCAAAATCATGTCATCGGCTTCGATTTGGTCGCCAACGTTTTTCAGCCAACTTAACACCGTACATTCAAAAATACTTTCACCCATCTTGGGCATTATCATTTCAATTAGAGCCATATTTTTTTAGGTTTTAGGACTTAGGTTTTAGGGTTAAGATATAGGAAATATATGAAATCAATTAAGTTTTGAGTTTAAGTAAAATATTAAAAACCCTTTTCTTAAATCTTAACTCCAATTCCCTGCATTTCATAATCTCCATTTAACATTTTTCGGAGTAGATTTAGTGCCACAACGCTACCATAATTAATATTAGTATCACGTTGATTAGTCATTTGTACTTTTCGGGCAATCGTTCGACCCTCCATCGCACAAGCTATCCAAATTGTGCCAACGGGCTTTTCGGGTGTACCACCATCGGGGCCAGCTACGCCACTTGTAGCAATCGCAAAATCAGTTTTTAATAACTTTCGGACTCCTTCTGCCATCTGAGTTACGGTTTCCTGACTAACAGCACCGTGTTTAGCAATAGTATCAGCATCGACGCCCAGCACATTTATTTTAACAGAATTATCATAACTCACCACGCTACCCATAAAATAGGCCGAACTTCCCGCAACTTTCGTAAACAAATGCGAAATAAAACCACCCGTGCAACTTTCGGCAACTGAAATGGTGAGGTTTTTTCTTTTTAAAGTTTTCCCAATCGCAATTTCTAAATCATCATTATCATAACCAAAAACAGCCTCTTGAATCAATGGAAGCACTTTTTCAATTTCTACTTGAACTTCCTGTTTCAGAATTTCTTCGTCCGACCCGACCGCCGTCAAACGCAAACGAACCTGTCCAAAACTTGGCAAATACGCCAATTTTATATGTTCAGGCAAATTATCCTCCCAGTTTTCGATTTTTTCGGCCAAAAACGACTCTCCAACACCAATCGTCCGAATCATTTTGTGGTAAATGATGGGTGTTTCAAAAAACGCTTTCAATCGGGGCAGTACTTCGTGACTCATCAAATACTTCATTTCGTGCGGCACGCCAGGCATCGAAACAAAAATTACGGGGCGGTTGCTTGCCGTGCTTTTTTGCATCCACATTCCTGGTGCAGTACCCGTTTTGTTGTGCAAATACGTGCATTTACTCGGAACAGTTGCCTGCAAACGGTTAAGTTCGGTCATTGGGCGACATCGCTTTGTAAAGAAATCAGTGATGAAAGCCAGTGCCTCATCATTAATTACTAAGACATCATCAAAGTATTTACACAAGGTTTTCTTGGTAATATCATCTTTTGTCGGCCCGAGTCCGCCCGTTAGTAGCACAATATCGGCTCGACTTTCGGCTTCGGCCAAAATTTCCAAAATTCTTGATTCTTGGTCGCCAACCGAAGACTTACGCACAGTTTTTATGCCAATTTTATCAAGCTCGGTACTCATCCACTGCGTATTTGTATCGGTTATTTGTCCGTACAGAATTTCATCTCCAATCGTTACTACTTCGGCTAAAATGGGTCTCATTATAAGATTTGAAAATTTATCAATTTGAGGATTTGAAAATTAAAAATCTTGAATATTTCACAACAATTAAATATTGTAAATTTTCATAGAAATCTTTCATTGCACAAAAATACAATTTTCATTGTTAGTTCGTTAGTAAGACAATTAATTATTCACTATTTCAATCACAATTATTTCAAAAATGAAGAAAATACTTTCGATTTCATTAATTATCAGCATTTTAACGCTACAAAGTTGTGCGGGACAGAAAATAAATTTGGGTAAAGTTTTGGGCGGAGTTTTAGACAAAACAAGTCAAGGAGGTGCATTATCGAACGATGATGTGGCGATGGGTTTAAAAGAAGCTCTGAAAATCGGCATCAGCAAGGGAGCAGATAGTGCGTCCAAAACTGATGGATATTACCTCAATCCCCGCATCAAGATTCCTTTTCCTCCCGAAGTTCAGAGAGTCGAAAATGCTTTACGTAAAGTTGGTTTGGGTGGCGAAGTAGATAAATTCGTTATCTCGCTCAACCGTGGTGCGGAAGAAGCAGCTAAGGAAGCAAAACCGATTTTTATTAATGCGATTTTGAGTATGTCGTTTGCTGACGCTTGGGGAATATTGCGGGGAGATAAAAACGCCGCAACGATGTTTTTGAAGCGTACAACTTCGGCAGCTTTGGTGGAGGCGTTCATGCCCGTTGTCGAAAAAGCACTCCAAAAAACTGAGGCAACAAAATATTATACTAACCTTGCGGGTACTTATAATTCGTTGCCATTTACCCAAAAAGTAAACCCCGATTTGAAGGGATACGCTACCCAAAAAGCCATTGATGGTTTGTTTATTTTGGTAGAAGATGAGGAGGCAAAAATTAGACAAAACCCTTTGGCACGTACCACCGAGCTTTTAAAGCGGGTTTTTGGGGGAGCATAATATTTTACCACAGAGGGAGCGTGGGTTTACCACAGAGCAAACGGAGATTTATTACTTAGTAGTCTTTCAAGAAGATACTGTTAGGTAATAAATCCCGAATTTATTCGGGTACTGAAAATACCAATCCTTTGATTATTTTAGCAACTGAGCGATCTGCCGCCGCGGTTTATTCGGTTCGGTTGAACAAAGATACCCGACACTATTTAGTTGATTAACTACTTAGATTTTAACTAATTTTTGTGGCATAGCTTGAAAGTATGCCACAAATATCTACCTTATTTTAGAGAATTTCCATAGCCCACAATCAAAACCGACACAATAATTGTTAAAATACCGAGTTTTATTGTGTTTTGAGTTTTCGGCGAAACACCCTGCCATTCTTTCAAAACCAAGCCCCAAGTATTGGCCACGATGATGATAAATGCCATGTGTAGAATCCACGAACTTGGACCGTTGCCTAATTTGCTTTCGCCCATTCCGTAAAAGAAAAACTGCAGAAACCATGTGGTACCCGCAATGGCCGAAAACAAATAATTGCGTAGCAAGGGAGTTTTGAGATTGGTATAATCGCCGAAGGTTTTATTTTTTGCGTTGAGATACATACACCAAAGCAAGTTTGTGGTAAGTCCACCCCAGAGAATCACAACATAAATAACATTATTTCGATACAAAAACTCACCTTGATTTGGGTTTTGAGACACCCAAAGTTCATTCGCCACTTGCGACATACTCGAACCAGCCTCAATGCCAAAACTAAAACAAGCACTCAAAACGCCCGAAATTATCGCCAAGGTAAGTCCTTTTACAAGTTGAAACTCTTCGTTATTTTTTGCTTCCCCTGCCAGTTCTTTATCTTTCATACCGCCCGCTTTTCCGCAAATCACGATGCCAATCACACACACGAAAAGGCCGAGTAGCACCATTTGCCCCCAACTCGTAGTCATTAAATCAGCAATAGTGTCTTTTCCAGCGGTCGGAACTGCGTAATAATAGATTGAAGGAATGATTGAACCAAAAACTGAACACAAACCAAGTATAATGGAACTGCCCAAGGCAACGCCCAAATACCTTACGCCAAGTCCATAAGTTAATCCGCCGATTCCCCAAAGCAAGCCCATTAGGTAAGTCCAAAAGAGCGTATTTCCTGCGGTTTCTGCAATAATTTTAGCAAAATCGGGTATTGTGAGGTAGGCAGCCAACGGTGGTACGATTAACCAAGAACATATCCCACCCACAATCCAATAACTTTCCCAAGCCCACCCCTTTACTTTTTTGAATGGAATGTAAAAACTTCCCGAAGCAAAACCGCCCAAAAAGTGAAAAATAATACCTAATAATGCAGTCATTTTAGTTAGTTCAAGAGAAGTAAAATAGTGTTTTTTTTATAAAAACTTGTGCTAAAATTGTACCAGTGATGTAAAAAAACTGTCCTGTACTCTCATGCGAAAGGTTTTTTATGCTAAAAAAAAAGATTGAGTGAACTTTTCTGCCCCCAAATCCGATTATCTATACTATTGGTGATAATTATTGAATCATAGAATGAAGAAATCTGAAATTAACTTTTCTGTCGAATTAGACGACAACCGAGTGCCTGAAAAAATATTTTGGGACGCTACCGAAAATCCAAATGAAGGCATCAACGAGTCGAGAGCCATTGCGATAAGCGTTTGGGATCATTATCACCGTGGACTTTTAGGCATTAACCTCTGGACAAAAGAAATGCCCGTTGATGAAATGAAACATTTTGCGGTCGATATTGTCGGAAATGTAGCTCAGTTGGTAGCCGATGCCACGGGCGATAAAAAAATGATAGAAATACTCGAAAGTACTTGCCGTAGCTTGAAACGGCATATCGACGAAGAAGAAAAAAAGAATAGTGAAGCGAAATAGAAAAGTAGTCGATAGCAAATAGACGACGGTCGATAGAAAATCAAATAGCTGGATTATTAACTTCCCGAAAATCATACCCCCAACGGAGTTTTTTTTCGGGAAGTTTTGATTTTAAGTTATTCCTCAAAAAATGCACAGCTCCCCCCTACCCAATCGAAATTTTTGTTAAAATTTACACCAATCATTTCTCCTCTACTCAGCCGTGCTAAGTTCGTGACGAGCTTCGGACGGGGGGCGTTATCTTCCCAAGTAAACAACATTCTAATTTCGGTTTTTATCAATTTCCCGTCAGTATCGGTCACAACGGGTTCGTATTTTACTTTTCGTTGAATCAAATAATTTTCTCGGTCGGTGATTTCGTCCAAGTCATGCTTCGTAATATTTAGCTTTACACCACTTCCTGCGAAAGAAAAAAGCGGTTTCAGCACATAGTTTTCTAAATCGTTGGGGTACTCTTTCAAATCGGACAAGAAAAAACTTGCGGGTACAAAAGCACTTTTGAGCAGCGGCAAAGTAAACTTACTGATGCGAAAAAACCAATTTGGGTGCGTTACCCATTTTGCTTCAATATCATCGGTCATTTTAAAGTTTGTTTCCAAGTGCGGAACGCCGCCCGTCGGAAAGTTTTGAAGCAAATCATCAAAAATTAATCGGTTATAAATTCGCTTAATTTCGATGGTACGGCCTGCTTTTTCGTAGAAAAGCTGCCGTCCAACTTTTTTTATTTTAGTCAAACACACGGACTCAATTCCCCAAAGCTGTTTAGTGATTTCAAAATCTAAGCGAGTTTTCTGTTTATCGGGATAAATTTCAAGCAAGATTACATTTTCAGGGCTTTCGCCCGCCAAAAGCACTTTTTTCATTTCATCAATGTACGAAGCCATCGAAAGTCGATTGAAATATTGACTGTAACCTTCCGAAACATCAAAAAATTTGCGGTATTTCTGCCCCAAATACCATTGATAACCAAAAAGAGAAGGAAAACCTTGCAATTCAATAAGCTGCGGAGTTAGTTTTCCTGCCTCATCTTTACAAATCGCAAAATCAATCGCTAAAAAACTTGGGTGGGCATCTTCGTTTGGCACGTTTTGATTGGCAGGAATAGCACGATCAGTTTTTTCTTTAAAATCGGGTTTTAGCAGCACCTCAATAATATCATTACAGGCTTGTAAAAGTTTAATTTTCAAGTCTTTTGGCACAAAAACGGGCGTTTCTGCCACCCGAAAATCAAGCTGACTCGGAAAATCTTTATCAATTTCGGCAAGCATCGCTTGGTATTTTTCGGGCGTAAAACTCGCATTAAAAGTTTGCCTTGCTGCTGGTATCATAGATTCAAAAAGTATTTTTTGGCGTAGCGTTTTAGGGTTATTTTTACTTCTTCCCAATCATATTGTTTGTATAATTTCGGGATTTTAGAATTATCTGCTAAATCAATTTCACCAAAAGCAGTGAATATTATTGAGGAATTTTTACTGTAAGGGTAAATCTTATTGAAATGAGAAAAGCCGTCATGAAACGAAAAATGTTGGCAGAGTTCATAAATATCAATAAAATCTTTTTTGGTTTTGCGGGTACAGATAGCATCAAATTTCATTGCGAAAACATCAAGTGGACTCGCAATTCGGATACCTTCGATGGTTTCAAAATTATCAAAAGCCATATTCCATTTGGCTAAATCAACTTTGATTTCATCTTCAACAAAAGCAATCGAATATTCTCCTGCATATTGAAGTTGTCTATTTGATTTATTTTGTAAAAATTTCCACAAATCTTTGGGCATATCAACCGATGTGAACATATCAATATCTTCCGAATCCCGATGCCCATATCGCAAAGCAAGCGAAGTACCACCAACCAAAACAAAGTCAGAAAGCATTTCTTCTTTCATCAAATCTTGCAAAATACTCAAAAGGGAATGTGAGACGGTCTGTTTGTGTAGCATTTGAAGTTTTCTTTCGGAATATCCAATAAAAGATGACCTAAACTGATAGCGTTTAATCTTAGAAACGGGGCTTTTAGGAGGGCTTCTTTGCACTTTTGATCTCCATAGAAACCAAGTAATTTTTTTAAATCACTCAATTTACCAAACTCAAAAGTACGCCCAATTATCCAATCAGCATCTTTTTTATAGTCAAGGCTTTCAAAATCGACGTCCCAGAATGCTTGTTTTGATAAATTTGGCTTTTCCATAGTTTGATTAATAAACGGCTAAAATCTGCTCGGCGGCAAAGTTTAAAAACGACGGAATAACCACCGATTCGGTAAACATGATTTTATCGGGATCATCAAGGCGGTCAATCATTTCTTCGTACTTATCGGAACCGTGTTCGCTAATCACGGCAAGCATTTTATCCTCTTGTTTGAAATACCGCAACATACCCTCGGCATCGGCTTCGGGGTGAAACTGCGTACCAAAAACTTCCTCCGAAAAACGTATCGCCATCACGGCACGTTCGAGCGGAACGTAGTCACGAATTTTCTCTAAACAAAGTATTTCTGCCCCAAAATTATTGATTTTATCAAAATTCGGTTCAATCATCTGGTAATCTCTCGAATCAACGGCGTAGAATATTTCGGGCAAATTTTGAAAAAATAGCTCATTTTCGCCAGCATCGGTTCGATGAATGGGCATTACGCCAAACGAAGTCGAACGACGTTTGCAGATAGTGCCAAATTTCAAATAGTTACCGACCACTTGAAACGAGTGACATATCAAAAACACAAATTTCTTATCTTCATTAACGGTGTTATGGGCAAAAACTTGGTCAATAAACTGATCATATTTTGCCTCCCAAGCATGACCTTCGGGCAGTGGATTGCCAGGCCCACCCGTCGAAATAAAAATATCGTACGCATCAATATTTGGCATTTCGGCACGCTGCCTAACATCAAAAATATCATAATTCCCTTTGATTCCTTCTTGGGCAAGAAACTCCCCACACAACATTTTCAAACAACGCATACCTTCATTTGGGCGGCCGTTGTACATATCCAAAATTGCAATTTTCAAACTACTTCTCATTTCAATAACTTCTTTAATTCGGAACAAATTTAAGCAAAAACGACCAAAAATTCAAAAAAAATGGCATTAAAGCCCCGCTTTTGTTTCGCTAACGATATAATCCACCACGGCTTTCATATCTTTTGTTTCTTCAAAAATCCGCAATTGTCGGTCGGCACCGCTGCCCATTCGGAGTATTTCGTGGATATATTCTACTTCTTTTCGGCTACCCAATTCGTCCAAAACATCATCAACAAACTCCATTAATTCCTCGGCAAGGTGCGAATACGGCACTTCAATTTCTTTGCCAAAATCAATCAAATTTCCTTGAATACCGTAGCGAGCCGCACGCCATTTATTCTCGCTGATGAGCATTTTGTGGTAAGGCCTATAATTTAAGTTTTGCTTGTGCAGTTTGTGTAATTTTACTACGATGGCTTGCATCAATGCGGCCAAGCATATCGTTTCATCGACTCGCATCGGAATATCACAAATCCTAAATTCAATCGTTGGGTAGAAAGGGTGCAACCGAACGTCCCACCAAATTTTCTTGCCATTATCAATACAACCAGTTTTGATAAGCAAATTTACATAGCTGTCGTACTCGGCAACACTCGAAAAATAATCTGGAATCCCCGTACGAGGAAATTTATCAAAAACTTTCGAGCGGTACGATTTGAAGCCCGTATTGCGACCACACCAAAAAGGAGAATTGGTCGAAAGTGCGTAAATATGGGGCAAAAAGTAGCGTGCAGCGTTCAAGATCAACATTCCTTCCTCACGGCTCGGGATTCCTACGTGGACGTGCAAGCCAAAAATTAAGTTCGAGCGAGCCACATCACGCATATCATCAATGAGTTTATCGTAGCGTTCGTCTTCGGTGATAAGCTGACTTTGCCAGTCCGAAAAGGGGTGCGTACCAGCGGCCGCAATGTGCAGATTTTGCTTGGCGGCCAAGTCAAAAAGCATCTTGCGAAGGTAGGTCACTTCTTCACGGGCTTGCTGAATGTTCTCACAAACACTCGAAATCATTTCTACCACCGCTTGGTGCATTTCCTGCTTGATGCGTTCTTGCAAAATCACCTGACCGCCTTCCACGAGCTTTGACATGTGGGAGCGTAACTCACGAGTTTCGGGGTCAATGGTTTGAAACTCTTCTTCAATACCTAACGTAAATCGGTGCATAGTTTTGGGTTTGAATGGTTCGATGGAAATATAACACTTACGAAAGGGCTTGTGTTCGTGATACACCGTTTGGCGTACCACGAATATTGACTATTTTTTCTTGGCGGGAGCTTTTTTTACAGCCGAAACAGCGGGCATTGCCATTGCAGCATTGCTCACGTAAGTTCCCCAAGTACAGTTATTTTGACCATCAACTTGCTCAATGGCTCGCTCAATGGCCATTTTGGCAGCATTTTCTACAATCCAATCAAAGTTTCCTTGTCCAACCGAGTTAATATCAGCATCGGGGGCTGGGTTACAAAAATCAATAGCGTACGGAATACCGTCACGAATCGCAAACTCTACGGTATTGAAATCATAGCCCAATGAGTGGTTGAGTTTCAGCACGTAGTCGGTGATTGTGGCCATGAGTTTCTTGTGAGCATCGCCTTGAGTTTTTGGCTGAGTAGCGTACCGCAAATGGTGTGGATTGCGTGGCTCGTAGGGCATGATATGCACATATTTTCCATTCAGGCAGTAGCAACGGTAATAGTCAGTAAAAACGATTTCTTCCTGCAACATCATTACTAATTGCCCAGTTTCACCGTGTTTTTGCCACAAATCTTCGGCATTATCGACCCGATAAACGCTTTTCCAACCTCCGCCCGAGTGGGGCTTCATGTAGGCAGGAAAACCGATTTGGTCGAACATATATCCCCAATCAAGCGGAGCAACCAAGTTACGAAATGATTTTTCGGAAGTATCATCGGGGCGAACTTTTGAGGGTAAAAGTACCGTTTTTGGCAC
>JANNEN010000169.1:0-2993 GCA_031378715.1 Emticicia sp. | reverse complement strand
GGTTCGAGAAGCTGTTCTACGGGAATGATATTCCCCAAAACGGGAATCGTTGAACCCATCATTGCTCCCAAACCCATGCCCGATAGTTGGATAAAATCCCTTCTTTTCATATTTAGGTTTTGATTGAATAGATATTTTATGTAAAAATGAACAAATAATCGGTAAAAAGAAACCTTGATTCTAACAAGATGGTAAAAATTAATTTTAAAACTAATCAAAAACATAAATGTTGCATGGTATGATAGACATATTGTACTTTTTTAGCGACTTTTACCAAAAAAACAAGTTAAGGATTAATGAACATTCAAAAAACCACTTTCGGACACCTCCCAAATGGGCAAGAAGTAAGTCTTTTTACGCTTAAAAATGCCGCTGGAATGACCGCAAAAATCAGCGAGTATGGTGGAATTTTGGTAGCCCTCACCGCTCCCGACCGAGATGGAGATTTTGCTGATGTTGTACTGGGCTGCGATTCGCTGGAAAATTATGTAAAAGGAACGCCGTATTTTGGAGCAATCGTTGGGCGATACGCCAATCGAATTGCGGGCGGAAGTTTTACATTAGATGGTGAAACTTATACCTTAGCAAAGAATAACGGACAAAATTCTCTGCACGGTGGATTAGTTGGTTTCGATAAGAAAGTTTGGGTGGCAACAACACTTGACAGAGAAGAACCCGCTTTAAAATTAAGCTATTTATCGGTTGACGGTGAAGAGGGTTATCCTGGCAATTTGAGTATCGAAGTAACTTATAGTTTGCAAGCGAACAATGCCTTACGCATTGATTATCGGGTAGTTACGGATAAAGTTACGGTACTAAACCTGACTAATCATTCGTACTTTAATTTGGGTGAAGAAAGTGATGTTTTGAACCACGAAGTAACAATTTTTGCCGATAAATTTCTGCCCGTTGATGCAAATATTATTCCGACGGGCGAGTTAAAATCGGTCATCGGAACGCCCTTTGATTTTACTGAAAGCCACACAATCGGTGAGCGAATTGATGATGTTTCTGATGAACAAATCAAGCTCGGAAGTGGCTACGATCATTGTTACGTTTTGACCGAAACGGATTCGGATTTGAAACTTGCTGCCCGAATTTACGAGCCTCAATCGGGACGTTTGATGCACGTTTTTACGACCGAACCTGCCATGCAACTCTACACGGCCAATCATTTGAAAGGAAATATTTTGGGTAAAAATGGGGCAGCTTACGGAAGACGTTCGGCCTTTTGTGTCGAAACGCAGCATTTTCCCGATTCTCCTAATCAAGCTCATTTCCCGACAACGGTTTTGCGTCCCGATGAGGTTTTTGAATCAACAACGATTTATCAGTTTTCGGCTGAATGATTTTTTTAATTTCGATTTTAATAGGCTGATATTCAGAGTATTATAAAAAAAACAATCCCGCAAAACTTGGTTTTGCGGGATTGTTTTTTGATTTTTTCAACCTTATTTTCTGTAATCCAAAGCGGGTTTTCTATCCCCTACCAATGCTTGATATTTAAAATCTTTGGTGCTACGAGCCTTTTCAAACTCAATTTTAGCGGCTTGAATCAAAGCAGGATTTTCAAAGAAATCGGTAGCGGTCAAGGCCAAAGTTTTGGCAGCAATCACCATTCCCTTTCTGCCGATACTCATACCTCCTGCCGCCACGGCTTGCCAACTGTGGGCGGGCGTGCCAGGAACCCAAGTAGCGGTCGTTAGTCCAACGGTTGGCACTGTCCAACTTACATCACCCACATCGGTTGAGCCGCCCGAGCCACTACGCTCGCCAATGAGTGGTTTTATACCCGTAGCATCTTCGTAACGTACGTTTTCCATACCCAGCGTTTTGGTTATTTTCTGGGCAAATGCTTGCTCCTCGGGCGTGTAGGTCATTCCGCCAACTTTGGTGAGGTTGGCGTGCATGGCTTTGGCGAGGGTTTCGTTGGGCAAAAGTTCATAAGTTCCACCCGTAAGTTCCCAATCTACCCGAGTGCCAGTTCCCATAGCGGCACCTTGGGCGGCTTTTTCCATACGTTCCCAAACATCAATTAATGTTGCACGGCGGGGGCTACGGGCATAATAATAGACCTCGGCAAAGTCAGGTACAACGTTGGGGGCTTTGCCACCATTCGTAATTACGTAGTGAATCCGAGAATCTGACGGCACGTGTTCACGCAACATATTGACCATATTATTCATCGCCTCCACGCCATCTAAGGCCGAGCGACCTTTTTCGGGCGATGCTGAGGCATGAGCCGAAACACCATAAAAACGAAATTTGCCCGACTTATTGGCCAATGAAGTACCAAAACTCGCACTATTCGATGCCCCAGGGTGCCAGTGCATCACGACATCGACATCATTGAATAGTCCCTCACGCACCATATAAACCTTGCCCGAACCGCCTTCCTCTGCTGGCGTGCCATAAAACCGTAACGTACCTTTGATGTTATTGGCTTTCATGTATTCCTTCACGGCAATGGCGGCAGCGGCCGAAGCTGTACCGAACAAATGATGCCCGCAGGCGTGTCCAGCGATGCCCCCGATAGATTTTTGGTCGGCGGTCGAATCTTGCGAAATGCCTGGCAGTGCGTCAAATTCGCCCAAAATACCAATGACGGGTTTTCCTTCGCCAAAACTTGCAGTAAATGCCGTTGGGATTCCTGCTACACCTTTTTCGATTTTGAAGCCTTCTTTGCCGAGGGTTTCTTGTAGTAGATTTGAACTTTTCACTTCTTGATAACCGACTTCGGCAAAGTTCCAGATTTGTTTGGCAATGCCACCGTAGTACATTTCTTTTTTGCCGATACTTTCGACCATTTTATCTTTCGGACTTTGGGCAAAAACGCTCAAACTCACGCAAGAGATTAATAAGAATAGATGTTTCATTGTTGAGGTATGGGTTAAAAATAATTTATTTGAACAACTCTTTTTTGACCAAATCAGGTCTGGAATTTGAAATCAAATGCCCCGATTCGGGAATAAATATAAATTTAGCATTTTTTC
>JANNEN010000146.1:0-3691 GCA_031378715.1 Emticicia sp. | reverse complement strand
GGTTTTGCCATACCGATTAAAATCGCAACTGCGAACCGTTCGGTTGCTATTATAATCAAAGAATTTTAACTTTAAGTACCCCAATAAACTCGGTTTTTAGAGTGTTTTTAAACTATCAGTCATTTAATTCCTGTTGCACTACTTGGTGTCAAGGCACTTTATCTGAATTTTCACCTTATGCCAAAATTGGCTTTATGACTTTCCCAGCCACATCAGTCAGTCGGTACGGTCGCCCTTGAAAGGCGTACGTTAGTTTCTCGTGGTCGAAACCCATCAGGTGGAGCATTGTGGCTTGGAGGTCGTGTACGTGCGTGCGATCTTTCACGCCATAGTAGCCCAAATCGTCGGTTTCGCCAAAGCTCATGCCTTTTTTCAGACCTCCGCCCGCCATAAAAACTGTGAAGGCTTCCAGGTGGTGGTCACGTCCCTTGAAGGGGAGTGTCTGTCCGTCACGGTTTTCTTGCATGGGTGTTCGCCCAAATTCTCCGCCCCATACCACGAGCGTTTCGTCGAGCAGCCCTCGCATTTTTAGGTCTTTTAATAAGCCCGTTACGGCACGGTCGGTTACTTGGCATAAATCTTTGAAACCACCATCAAGCGAGGTTGCCGAATCGGTGCCGTGCGAGTCCCAACCCCAGTGGAAAAGTTGCACAAACCGTACGCCGTTCTCTACTAAACGTCTGGCTAAGAGGCAGTTATTAGCAAACGAACCCTCGCCAGGCACTGCCCCGTACATATTTCGCACCCACTCGGGTTCTTTGCTGGTGTCCATCACTTCGGGTACTGAAACCTGCATTCGGAACGCCATTTCGTACTGGGCAATACGGGTCAAAATCTCGGGGTCTTGCACGGCTTCGTACTGTTGCTTATTTATTTCATTGATGGCTTCGATGGTTTGTTTTCGTATATCTCGGCTCATACCGTGCGGGTCGGACACGTACAACACGGGGTCGCCGCCCGTTCGGCACTGTACTCCTTGATAGATTGAAGGCAAAAAACCACTTCCCCATACGCTTTTGCCCGCATCGGGGCTGCGTCCGCCCGAGGCTAAGACAATAAATCCTGGGAGATTTTGATTTTCCGAACCCAGTCCATAAACCGACCACGCTCCCATGCTCGGTCGCCCCAATCGGGGACTACCCGTGTGCATCAGCAGTTGGGCGGGGGCATGGTTGAACTGGTCGGTGTACATCGCTTTCAGGAACGTTAGCTCATCGGCAACTTCGGGTAAGTAAGGGAGAAAGTCCGAAATCAACGCTCCCGAATTACCGTGTTGCTTAAAGTTTCCAATCGAGCCAAGCATTTTGGGTACGCCTCTGATGAAAGCAAACTTTTTGCCTTCCAAAAATTCCTGCGGGCAATCTTGTCCATCAAATTTTTGAAGGGCGGGCTTGTGGTCAAAAAGTTCTAATTGTGATGGAGCTCCCGCCATGTGAATATATATGACTTGCTTTACTTTCGGAGCAAAGTGCGGGGTCTTCGGAAACATCGGGTCGGTGGCAAGTGCCTGATTATCAGTATTTTTGCCAAAACATCCACCCATCATTGAGCCAAATGCCATTGCCCCCAAACCCGTGGTACAGGTCTGTAAAAAGTGCCGACGGGTTTGGTATTCGGCCTCGGTTTGTAGAAATTCTTTGACAAGTTTTTGCATCAGCGGGCTTAAATTTTAACACTAAATTACATTTTTTTGTAGCAATAGATACTAACATCTAAGGATAAATGTTTTGAGATGCAACTTTGTGACTAATTTTAGCTGAATGCCTGTGCTTTTCCTGATACTCAATATTATTAAAATATTATTTTTATGTTATTTTTTTACTCGTACTTTTGCAGCCACGATTATATTGTCGTATTATGTTACGTTAGGTTTTAATGGCTAAACTTGCTGCACAGGACAGATTTCTTGATTTATCAGATTACGGAAGACCATTGGCTACCATCTTTGCCAATCAACTTAAAAATACCCGTTTTACACCCATTCATGTTACGTTGCTCTTCGGAATTTCGGGGTTGATTGCTGTTTATTGCATTCTGCATAACTATTACTTTTTGGCAAGCATATTTATTGTACTAAAATCGGTCATTGATGCGGCCGACGGGGAACTTTCAAGAGTAAAAAATACGCCTTCATACACGGGTCGCTACCTCGATAGCGTGTTTGATATCATGCTAAATTTTATGTTTTTGATGAGTATTTGTGCTGTTTCTAACAGTACTTTCTGGGGAACGTTCGTTGCCTTTCTAAGTGTTCAGTTGCAGGGAACGCTCTACAATTATTATTATGTGATTCTGCGGAATAATTCGGTTGGGGGTGATGCCACGAGCAAGATTTTTGAGCGAAATTCGCCCGTAGCATTTCCGTACGAATCTCAAACTTCGGTCAATATTTTATTTAGATTATATTTGGTTTTGTACGGGATTTTTGACCGAATAATTTACGGTTTAGACAAAGAGGCAAGCCAAGTAAAGGCATTGCCTAATTGGTTTATGACCTGCCTGTCTATTTATGGATTAGGATTTCAGTTGCTCATTATTTCGGCGATGTTGGCCTTGCAATTAACCGATTTTATTATTCCGTTTTTTATTGGCTACAATCTGTTTATTGTTGTTTTGGTCGGAATTAGAAGGTTTTATTTAAAATAGAAACTCGTCTAATGTATTGATTATCAGTGCTTTGTGTTGATATGGTTTGCTGACTATTAGACTTGGAGTATTTATTTTCGCTGTAAAACCTCTTCAATCTGCCGAATCAGTTCCTGCCCCTCGTCGTTGCTGGGGTCGGCTACTCGTGAAACGGCAAAGTTTCCTCGCTTATCAATCAAATAGTAGGCAGGAATGCCCGTCACACCGTAGTTTTTAGTCGTTAGATTGGTGTCATCTACTCTCAGATTGACACCCCTTACGTCATACATTTTCACGGCCTCCCGCCATTCGGTGTCATTATCAAGCGAAATTTGAATGAAAACTACTTCTTCTGAAAATTTGGCTTTTACGGTTGCCATAAATTTCATGTCATATATACACGGGCCACACCAACTTGCCCAAAAATCAAGATACACGGTTTTTCCCAAAAAATCACGGAGCGAAACCTCCCGCCCATCAATATCCTTGAGCTTGAAAGGCTTTGCAGGTGAGCCTTTGGTGAGAGTTTTGGAGAAATTTACTTTTTGCGAAAGATAATTTCGGTAATCTCGATTGGTGGCAGTTGCCAAAAAATCATCGACTAATAGTTGCACTTTGGGCGTAATATTTTCGGCCTCAATCATATTTTTGAGTTTGAAGGCCAGTACCCGCTCAACGAGCTGAAACGAAAAATACGAACGATTATACGACGATTTGATGAGGTTGAGCTCTTCGGTTTCGGTCAAATCTTTGCGTTTTCTAACGGCTGATTTTGCCACAAATAATTCCATCAGATTCTGAAACATATTGCCGTATTCGAGCGAATTGGCTTGCACTGAGTCGGGTAATTCAGTAA
The DNA here is from genome assembly GCA_031378715.1 of Emticicia sp. Lineage (GTDB taxonomy): Bacteria > Bacteroidota > Bacteroidia > Cytophagales > Spirosomataceae > Emticicia. The sequence goes on along the minus strand of JANNEN010000146.1, from coordinate 210 downwards.
TTTTTAAGCTATTTTTTACTTTTTCTTCTGTCCAAGTTTGGTATTTAGCCCCCGACAGGAAGTTTACTTTGTAGTTTTGGAGCGTGCCTATGATGTCGGCCTTTCGAGATTGAATAAACGTTTCGGAAAGATTGGAAGCTTTTTCCAAAAATTCAAACTGTACCTGCTGCTCGTTGTCCAAGAAGTCAAAATATTGTTCTTGTGGAGCTT
>JANNEN010000143.1:0-6013 GCA_031378715.1 Emticicia sp. | reverse complement strand
CCGAAAGTTTTAAACTTTCGGGAAGTTGAAAAGAAACCTTTACTTAAACGCCTTCATTTTCCCGCTTGATTGCATCTGATTTACTTTTTTCATCATGCCACGCATTTGGTCAAATTGCTTCAAAAGATTATTTACCTGCACAATATCGGTTCCGCTGCCTGCCGCAATTCTTTTCTTGCGGCTGCCGTCAATCATATCTGGTTTTTCTCGCTCTTTCGGAGTCATTGATTTGATGATGGCTTCGATTGGCTTAAACGAATCGTTGCTAATATCCACGTCTTTGATTTGTGAACCCACGCCAGGAATCATTCCCATCAAGTCCTTTATATTTCCCATTTTTTTGATTTGATCTAATTGGGTCAAAAAGTCGGTCAGGTCAAATTTATTCTCCCGCATTTTTTTGTTCAAACGCCGAGATTCGTCTTCGTCAAATGCCTGTTGAGCCCTCTCTACCAAGGAAAGTACATCGCCCATGCCCAATATTCTACTCGCCATACGGTCGGGGTAGAATATATCAAGAGCGTCCATTTTCTCACCCGTCGAGATAAATTTGATTGGTTTATTAACCACGGCCTTAATTGAAAGTGCGGCACCACCACGAGAATCGCCATCAAGTTTGGTCAGTACAACGCCATCAAAATCGAGCCTTTCGTTAAACGTCTTGGCAGTATTTACGGCATCTTGCCCCGTCATTGAGTCCACGACAAACAAGATTTCACTCGGCGAAACCATCTTTTTGATGTCTTCAACTTCCTGCATCATCACCTCATCGACTGCCAATCGTCCTGCCGTGTCAACAATTACAACACTTTTTCCTTTGGTTTTGGCATAAGCAAGGGCATTTTTGGCAATATCAACGGCATTTTTGTTTTCGGGTTCGGCAAAAACCTCCACGCCAACTTGCTCGCCCAATACTTGTAGCTGCGTGATGGCAGCGGGACGGTACACATCACAGGCAACCAACAACACTTGGCGACCTTGTTTTTTGAGGTAAGCCGCAAATTTTCCCGAAAAAGTAGTTTTACCCGAACCCTGCAAACCCGCAATCAAGATGACCGCTGGCGAACCTTTCAAGTTGATGCTCTGTGCTTGTCCGCCCATGAGTTCCATGAGTTCTTCCTGCACGATTTTGACAAACATTTGTCCAGGCTCAACGGCAATCATAACCTTACGGTCGATGGCTTTTTCACGTACACGGTCGGTTACGTCTTTGGCAACTTTGTAGTTTACGTCGGCATCCATCAAGGCACGGCGAACTTCCTTGACGGTTGCGGCTACGTTAATATCTGATATTCTGCCTTGCCCTTTGAGGGTTTTGATGGCTTTGTTGAGCTTATCACTTAGATTTTCAAACATTTTTTCAATTAACAATTAACAGATAGCAATTATCAATGCTGATAAATACTAAATTTGGTGAGCAAAAAACTTTGCAAATATAGTTTTTTTAGTGCCGAAAATGTAGAACATTTTTTTAAAATGTTGACTTCACCCGCAATAATTTGAAAAATTGTTTTACAAAAGACACTTAAATTATAGTTTATCCAAGCATTTTTTCGAGGGTATTGATATTGCGTACCGTTGTGGTGCTTTTGTATTTTGCTTTGGCTGATATTTTGGCAAAAGGCGTGGTCAGGCTTTCGCCCTTCGGTACTTTCCAATAAAGTACGGTGTTGCCCGTGGCTATTTCTTCGTCTAAGGTTTGCGAAATAGTCAAGAGTTCCTTAAAAACGGCATTATTTTCTACAAAAATCACGTACGCATGATGGCTTTCATTTTTCTCGAAAGGATATTTCTCGATAATTTCTGCCAAAGAATCAAACTCGTAAAGCAGCACAAACGCCTGATAATGAAAGGTTTCGGTAAGTCCTGCCTCTAAAATAGCTTTGATTTCTGGTATATTTTTGTCAGAATCAAAAACTATATTTCCCGTCTGCAAATAAGTTGCTACGTTTTGGAAACCCATATTTTCAAAGGCAGTTTTCAAATCGGGCATTTTGATACGTATATTGCCCACGTTTATTCCTCTCAGGAAAGCGATGTGTTTTTGCATTAATGTTTCTAAAAATACAATTTTGTAAAGAAAAAAATGTAATAGATGAAGCAGATGTGAGCAACGCAGAATTTTACAAGAAAATTAATCACAAAATTATATTTTTAGAACAGTAGCATCTTTAATACGCATGCCTACAATCACACTAATTTAGATTTTACGATGCTTAGGTTTTCTTCTTTTTTAGGTTTTCTTTTTTGGATAGCAGTTTTGGTAAAGAAATGATGACTTTCCAAAAATTTTTCTTGCAAAAAATTCCAATCACGTTCTGAGCTTATGATGCCGAGCATCGTGAGTTCATCGAAAAGTTTATCTCCGATGGTAAAAAAATCATCTCGACCTAAATAATCCAAATCAGCATCGGCCAAAATTTCTTCTAAGTGATTTTTTGGGGTTTGTGGTATTTTGGTGGCCATTATCATACCTTTTATGGTATCTATCTGGGCTTGGTTATAGCCATAATTAGGCAAATGCTTTTGGGCAATGACGCACGAATTGGCTTCGTGGTCTTTGGCACCGTGTAAAAAACCCGTATCGTGAAACAACGCCGCCGTTTTTAATAATTTTATATCTTTGGCGTTCTTTTGTTCGGCTTTGCCTATTTCGGTAGCTGCTTTGATGACATCTTCTACGTGATTTACGCTATGATAGGTCAAATGCTTGGGAAGGTTGTTTTTGAGTTCCGAAATAATCACTTTTTTAATTTCATTGTATCTCATAAAATTTTAAATGCTTTTATTGACAAAATACATATCTAATGCACCTTTACCTTTGGTGTCTATTTTACCTCGATGTTCGCAATCATATTTTTCGTGGATAAGGGCATAAGTAGAACCCGAAACATTCAGTTTGCCTTTTACGCCATTTTGTTCCATTCGGGCGGCCGTATTTACGGTATCGCCCCAAATATCGTAGGCAAATTTTTTCACGCCAACGATGCCCGCAATAACAGGACCCGAATGAATACCAATTCTGATTTCAAAAGAGTTATCGTTCAGAGATTTCTTTTTGCTGATAAACTCCAATATTTCAAGACCAGCGTTTACGGCATTCTGGGCATGATTGACGTTGGTTGATGGTAGGCCACTGACGGCCAAATAAGCATCGCCGATAGTTTTTATTTTTTCTAAGCCATACTTTTCCATTATTTCATCAAATTCGGTGAAGCAAACATTTAGTTCATTGAGCATTTTCTGAACGCCCAACTCTTCGGATTTCTGAGTAAAATTAACAAAATCAGTAAATAATACTGATACTTCGTCGTAATGCCTGGCACTACTCTCACCATTTAGTTTTAGTTCCTCGGCTACTTCATAAGGCAAAATATTCAGCAGCAGTTCATCAGATTTTCGTTTTTCGTTGGCTATTTTCTTGTTGTCTTTTTGTTTTTGAAAATAAGAAAAACCCGCAAAACCCAATAAGACCAACGAGAGGGCCAAGCCCAAAGCCCATATATTTTTTATGTATTTGGAGTTTTCAATTTCTGCATTGGCAAGAGCATCTTTTTTCTCCTGATTTATTTTAGCAATTTCTTTTTCTTGGTTGAATTTGAGCGTGATAGCCTTTTGTTTTTCTTCGTATTTTACCAATATCAATTTTCTTTTGAGTTCTTCTTCCAGCACAAGCCGCTTTTTTTCTTCTTCGGTTTTGGCCAAAGCTTGTTTTTTTTCAAACTCAAATTTTACGGCTTTCAGTGCAATCTGTTTCTCGAGTTCGAGCCGTTTGGTTTCTTCTTCGAGTTTGATTCTACTATTCTCGATTTTCATTGCGTACTCCGACTCAAAATCAGTAAATTCTTTGAGTTTTTCTTGCCCAAAAACTACATTTTTCGAGGCGATGGCTTTCTTCAAATAAAAAAGTGCCAAATCATAATTCTCTGCGTATTCATAGCCCTTAGCTAATTTTTCGTAGTCTTCATATAAGCCATATTGGGCTCCCATGTTACCTTCAATATTTTTAGACGAAGCCTCAAACTTTGCCAACCATCCTTTTAGCTCACTTTGTTTCTTTGGGTCGGTTTTCAGGGTCAGACTATCTTGAAATAACTTTTCTAATTTAATTGCATACAGTTGATTTTGATAAGAGGCTTTCATTTTTCGTACATCCTCTTCGGGTGAAAGTTCGATAGCTTTTAGTATATTTTCTTCGGCATTATCAAAATCTTTTTCTTTTTCTTGAATTTGAGCATCTATGTAATAGGTTGTTACGAGGAAAAAGTTATCGCTTGATTTTTCAAAAAATTCTCTCCTACCTTTTAAGTAGTATTTGGCAGAATCTAATTTATTAGACTCCATGTAAGCAAAAGCAAGGAAAGTTCTGGCCTGTGCATCAAGTAAGGTGTTTTCTTTTTTATTAAAACTCAAACTTTTCTGAAATGCCGAAATACTTTTTTTAAAATCTCGACTCGTTAAATAAAAATTTCCCAACAAAAAATTAGCATCACTCAATTTATCAGGAAAATTGATTTTCACAAAATCGTAATATTTATTTACCGCCTCAAAGGTATTTTTAAGATTATTCTGAGCAAAGCTTGTTGAAAATAAACTTTGGTAGGATGCCATGACCAAATTCTTGTCTATGGCTTTACCCTTATTGTATAAATCTATGTTTTTTTTGTAGTATTCTTCCCCTTTTTTGATTTCCTTTTTTAAGAAATAATAAGCTCCAAATAAATAGTTTAATCCACCTAATTGATTCATATCATTTGATTTTTCTAATAATTTTTCGGCCTTGCTCAAATATGGATACGCCCCATCGGGCTTCCCTTTCATGAGGTGGTGCTGAGACATCAATAGATTTATAGATGCTAACTTATCTTTATCATTAGTTTCGGCATTTGCGGTGAGCATTTTGTCGGTATAGACAATGGCACTATCAAACTTTTGGATTCCAGCATACGTCTGTGAAAGCTGCCCAAGAAGCGATGTTCTCGTTTTTAGTGTAGAAGCAGTGTCTATTTTGCTTTTTAAACTCGTGATTGTGGTAGATTCTTGAGCTTTGAGAACAATGCTAAAAAATAGAAAGATTATTGTAAAGTATGGTTTCATAATTTTGTTTTTTCAAAATTATGAAAATACTATTTGTGTTACAAATATTATTTCAAATTCTGAATAGCACATCGTCATAATTCTCCAAATCTAACAAAAAAGTGTAGTTTCGGAGAATTATTGGCTAAAAAACATGAAAAATGGAGCATCATACGCATTGAAATTGCCTATTTGCCTAAAAACACCTCGTTAGGTGTCAGATATTGGTGGTCGGTCGCTGCCGTAGAAATAGTAATATCCTTAGTTTCGCTTAGTTTTTAGATTAAAAATAACATCGGCATTTTTTACTTCTTGGGGATACCGTTCCTCTATTATTTTATCTTTATAGGTCGAATGATACAATGCCTCCGTACGCTTATTTATCTCTTCTTCACTCACCAATATTCCGTCAATAAAAAAAATCGCTTTTTGACCAACGGGAAGCCTTACCGAAAAGCTACTAATGCCACCCGAAATATTACTTTGTAAACTAATCTGTTCGGTGTCGTTGCCTTTAATGTCTTTCAAAATAACTCTATTGATTCGTTTATCGCTCGAGAGTAGCTGTTTTCTGAGGTTTTCGGCTACGATGGCGTACTCTTTGTCATTTTTTAGTAGAAAATCTGACCCTTTCTTGGTCTTGAGTTTCAGTACGCCATCTTGGGCCTTTTCTCCGAATTTTTCAAGCCCTTTTTCACTGTTTGGTGGCATAAATGAGCTTGCTGTTACCGCATCAGGATTTATCCGATACAAAATACTCGAAGGATATTCTTCATCATTAATAAAAACCAATGGATTTTTACCGAGTTTGTTGGCTTGTAAAATCGTACGCAGGGTATCTTGATTTCTTGAAATTTTAGAAAAATATGAGGCCGATTTTGTAATTTCTGGCAGTGATTTTGCATCATTTTTTGCCCAAAAAGTACCTTTTTTTGGT
>JANNEN010000027.1:0-15727 GCA_031378715.1 Emticicia sp. | reverse complement strand
CTTAACCAAATTCCCTTGGCTTCGTTGGCTATTGGCTTGATTATGGTTGGTTATAAAATAGCTAAACAAACGGTTTTCAAAGAAATGTTTAGGGAAGGACAGGATCAATTCGTGCCATTTTTGGTGACAGTCGTTGCGGTTGTTTTGACTGATTTACTGAAAGGCATCGGTGTTGGTGTTTTGGTTGCCATGGGATACATTCTTTATACTAATTACAAAGGCTCAATTTCGTTTTTTCGTGATAATAAAAGTGTACTAATTCAGTTCAATAAAGATATTTTTTACATCAATAAGTCAGAATTAAAACAAAAATTAGCCACGCTTGAAGAAGGTGATTACGTATTTATTGATGGTACAAAGGCCTCTTTTATTGACCATGATATATTTTTGACTCTGGAAGAATTTCAGCGAGAAGTAAAAACAAGAAATATAATAGTAGAGTTTAAAGGAATTTTAAGAACAAAACTTAATTACAGACAAAGCAATGCAATCGTATCAAAAACTCTTACTGGCGAATAAAGCCTGGGCTGCCGAAAAACTTCGTGTTGATGAAGGTTATTTTGAAGAATTAGCCTCACATCAAAATCCTCAGTTTCTCTGGATTGGCTGTGCCGATAGTCGTGTACCCGCCGACCAAGTGACAGGTACACAACCTGGCGATATCTTCGTTCATAGAAATGTAGCCAACCTTGTGGTGCATACCGACTTAAATATGCTTAGTGTGCTACAATACGCCGTTGAGGTATTAAAAGTAAAACACATTTTGGTCGTTGGGCATTATAATTGTGGCGGAGTAAAGGCTTCAATGGACAACAAAGATTACGGTTTGATTAACAAATGGCTCAGAAATATCAAAGATGTGAACGTAAAGCATCATGACGAGTTAAGCAAAATTGATGATTTTCAAGCAAAATTTGATCGATTAGTTGAGCTGAACGTAACCGAACAAGTACGAAATTTGGCCAAAACAACCATCGTCCAAAAAGCGTGGGCGGCTGGCGAATACCCACATTTACACGGTTGGGTGCTTGACTTAAATACTGGACTCATCAAGACAATTATGGAGATTTTACCCGATGACCTAAGCACAATCGAAGATGTCTATCGTTACGAAATCAAGGCTCCCGAAGGAAGTCTGAAAGATGTTCTTCACTGATTTTACCTAACTTGTGAATTTATTTTTTCAAGTTGATCCCCGTGGCACGCACAGCGTGCCACGGTTTTTTATCACCTACTAATCTATCGTTCGTCTTGGCTTTTGGTATCGAATAAATATTCCTATATTTGGATTCTATTCAGATTATAAGAACCCTTTTTTTATCGAAAATGCCAGAAAAAAAACAAAGCCTTGCCTACATCATCGGTGCCTCATCGGTGGGTACGCTCATCGAATGGTACGATTTCTACATCTTTGGCAGTTTGGCCACCGTCCTTGCCAGTAAATTTTTTCCAGGCGATAATCCCACCGCAGGATTTTTGAATACCCTCGCTACCTTTGCCGCAGGTTTTGTCGTTCGTCCGTTTGGGGCATTATTTTTTGGTCGTTTGGGTGATATTATCGGGCGAAAATATACTTTCATGGTCACGTTGATGCTCATGGGCGGAGCAACTTTTGCCATCGGACTGATACCGAGTTACGAATCCATTGGTTATTTAGCCCCGATTTTAGTACTACTTTTACGCCTGCTTCAAGGTTTGGCTTTGGGCGGCGAATACGGCGGAGCGGCCACCTATGTAGCCGAACATTCACCCCCCAACCAACGAGGATATTGGACTTCTTGGATTCAGACCACCGCAACCGTTGGCTTGTTTATCTCGTTGGGCGTAATTATGCTTACCCGTGCTTCGATGTCGAAAGAAGCCTTCGATGATTTTGGTTGGCGAATACCGTTTCTGCTTTCAATTTTGATGGTGATTGTGTCGTTTTTTATTCGTAGAAATATGTCCGAATCGCCACTTTTCGCCAAAGCCAAGGCCGAAGGAAAAACCTCTAAAAACCCGCTTAAAGAGTCATTTGGTAATAAATATAACTTTAAATTCGTACTTTTAGCCCTTTTTGGGGCAACAATGGGGCAGGGAGTCGTGTGGTACACGGGTCAGTTTTATGCCCAAACGTTTCTGCTAAAAGTCTGTAATATTGATGATATTCAAGCAAATACGATTATGATGTGGGGGTTGCTTTTGGCTACACCACTCTTTATAGTTTTTGGAGCATTATCCGATAAAATCGGGCGTAAAGGTATCATTCTTTCGGGATTATTGCTGGCAATTATTGCCTACCGACCAATTTTTGACAAAATATACCAAACCGTTGATGTGAAAAATAAAATGTTGGTGGCTGGGTCAGAAAAAGTAATAATTACTCGGAATTTGGCTCCAAAATCGACAACTGACTCGCTCATCATTACCACTACGCTGCGACAATATTCCGATGGGACTGAATGGAAAGAAATTAGAAAAAATACTATTTTTCAAAATTCAGGTATTGCTTCAAAAACTGATAAAAAAATAACGCTCACAATTAATCAAGCCGATAAAATAGTGCTGATAGCTTTGGTTTTTTGCTTAGTAGTTTTCGTGACGATGGCGTATGGCCCGATTGCTGCTTTTTTAGTAGAAATGTTTCCAACCAAAATTCGTTATACTTCCATGTCGTTGCCGTATCACGTTGGAAATGGTATTTTTGGAGGATTAATGCCCGCAATCGCTACATTTTTGGTCACTCAGGCAAACGATGCCAATACCAATGCCGAGAAAATGGGGCAACTCGCTCCCTACGATAAGCCTTATTTACAAGGTTTATATTACCCGATTATTATTGCGAGTATTTGCTTCGTAATTGGCGTTTTTTTTATCAAAGACCGTAAACCAAACGATTAATCATGAACACATTAAAGAAAGCCGTCGGCATTTTATCCATGCTTTTTGGCATAGGGGCAGGGTATTATTTACTTATCATTCAAGCCCTACCACTTTGGATTTCGGGTGGAAACGACCTCGTTTTGGCTATCATTTATACTTTCGTCTTAGCTCCAATCATCGTTTTGGGTATGGTTATTTTCGGGAAATACGCCTTCCAGGGGGAGTTTGATGAAGAATGAGGTAATAATTAGTAGTCCCATTAAAACAAATTATAAAGCATATGACTATAAATGAACTTGAACTTTGGCAAAAAATAAAGGATTTTCAATTTGATAAACCTAATGTTAAACTGACCTTTGCAAAGCGACTTTCACGAGAAAATAACTTTACCTTAACTTTTACGCAGGAAATTATTGAAGAATATAAGAAGTTTATTTTTCTTTGCAGTATTTCAAAACACCAAATTACATCATCACATTTTGTTGATTTGGCTTGGCATCTACATTTGACATACACGAAATCTTACTGGATTGACCTTTGCCAAAATATCATTTCTAAAGAACTACATCACAACCCAACCGAAGGCGGTAAAACAGAAAATAACAAATTCAAGAATTATTACAACCAAACCTTAGAACTTTATATTGCGAAATTCAACGAAAATCCGCCAATAAATATTTGGCAAAGTGACGTTGAACGTTTCAAAAATAGAACAATCAACATAGATAAAAACAAAAATTGGGTAATTCCAAAACCAGTTTTTTCAAGTCTAAATCCAAATTTTAGTTTATTTGGTATTTTGGTTATTTCTTCGCTACTGTTTTATGGGTGTAATCAGAGAGAAAGTATAACAATTCCAATTCTAATATCTGTTATAATTTTTGGAGTTATAATTTATTCGTTAATCAAAAATTTCAGGAATGAACAAGCCAACAGCAACTCAGAAATAACTTCATCGGGTTGTGGGGCAAGTTCAAATGGACACGCTGACCACAATAACGATGACAATGATTCAAGCGACGGAGATAGTAGTGATGGAGGAGATGGTGGTTGTTCGGGTTGTGGTGGTGGTTGTGGGGGAGGAGACTAAAAGCGGCTTCTAACGCAAAATTTATGCAAATAGTGGTGGGCGGAATACCTCGAATCATTTATACCTCACTCATAATAAGTAGGTAAGTAACAAGATAGATATAATCGACAATTTTAGGGACAACTAAATGGCTGATTATCAACACATTATATTACTGTCGACTTATCGACTATTGACCATCGACTACTTAAATTGATACAATCGACAATTATTCGTTTCTAATTTGTTGATAATCAGTACATTAGCATATCAGCAAATTAGGACATTTACTGAACTAATCACTCGTGCGAAAAAAAAATAAAATCAAGAATCAAAAAAGACCACCCATCACTGAGCAGTCTTTTCTGATTCTTGATAAGAAACTTACAGCTTACGCTTGATTTCTTTTATTTCAAAACTTTCAAGGGTATCACCAACTTCGATTTCATTGAAACCTTTGATGCTCATACCACATTCAAAGCCATATTTTACTTCGTTTACGTCATCTTTGAAGCGTCGTAATTGCTGAATCTCGCCCTCGTGTACCACGATTCCATCACGTATCAATCTTACTTTATTGTTACGTTTGAAGTTTCCATCGGTCACGTAGCAACCCGCAATCGTACCTACTTTGCTGATCTTGAAGACTTCACGTACTTCGATAGTACCGACGATTGTTTCTTCTTCTTTCGGTGCAAGCAAACCTTCCATGGCATCACGGATTTCGTTGATGGCATCATAAATGATAGAATACAACCTGATTTCTATTTCTTCGTTGTCAGCAATTTTACGTGCGTTCGTTGAAGGCCTCACTTGGAAACCAATCACGATAGCATCGGCAGTAGAGGCAAGCAATACATCTGATTCGGAAATCTGTCCAACGCCCTTGTGAATAATGGCAACTTGTACTTCTTCCGTTGAAAGTTTCAATAACGAATCCGAAAGTGCTTCAACCGAGCCGTCCACGTCACCTTTTACGATAACATTCAACTGATGAAACGCTCCAATGGCTTTTCTACGACCAATTTCTTCGAGTGTAATGTGCTTTTTGGCACGAATACTCTGCTCACGGTGAATCTGCTCACGTTTGTTGGCAATATCCCTTGCTTCACGCTCGGTATCCATTACATTAAAACGATCACCCGCTTGCGGAGCTCCTGGCAAGCCAAGTACCTGCACAGGCGTTGATGGTCCAGCCACTTTTATTCGCTTTCCTTTGGCATCGACCATTGCCTTTACACGACCGAAATATTGTCCTGCCAAGATAACGTCACCTACTTTTAGCGTTCCGTTTTGTACCAAAACCGTTGCTACGTACCCACGACCCTTGTCGAGCGATGCTTCTACTACTGTACCTACCGCCGTTCGGTCTGGGTTTGCTTTTAGATCAAGAATCTCGGCTTCGAGGAGTACTTTATCAAGCAGTTCGTTGATACCAATACCTTTTTTGGCCGAAACCTCTTGTTCTTGGTATTTTCCACCCCAGCTTTCTACTAATATATTTTCTTTCGATAAATCTTCACGAATCTTCGCTGGATTTGCTCCCGCTTTATCGATTTTATTGAGAGCAAACACAATCGGTACACCCGCATTTTGGGCGTGGTTGATTGCTTCACGGGTTTGCGGCATCACACTATCATCGGCCGCCACAACCACAATAACAATATCTGTTACTTTTGCACCTCTGGCACGCATGGCCGTAAAGGCTTCGTGACCTGGTGTGTCAAGGAACGAAATCTTTTTGCCTTTGTTTGGTCCTTCGTTGATTTCGACATCGTACGCTCCAATGTGTTGCGTAATACCTCCTGCTTCTCCTGATACTACTTTTGAACTACGAATATAGTCAAGCAATGAAGTTTTACCGTGATCGACGTGACCCATAATCGTAACGATTGGGGCTCTCGGCAATAAATCCTCGGCAGCATCTTCTTTTTCAATGGTTTCGACTTTTATTTCTTCTTCGGCGGTGATAAACTGCACGTCAAAATCAAAATCAAGGGCAAGCATCTGAATTGCTTCGGCATCAAGGCGTTGATTGATGGATACAAACATACCCATTTTCATTGCTGTTGAGATTACTTCCGTCACCGAAACGTCCATCAAAGAGGCCAATTCGGCCGCCGAGATAAACTCCGTTACTCTCAAAATGCTACTTTCTTCTTGCTCTTGTAGCACACGTTGCTCTTCTTGGTCGGCACGTGTTCTACGTTTATCTTTACGGTATTTTGCTCCAAAGTCAGGCCCTTTGGTTTGCATCCGAGCCATCGTTTGCTTGATTTGCTCTTTTACTTGAACCTGCGAAACTTCTTCTTTTCGTTCCTTTTTCTTAGGCTGATTTGCAAGGGGCTTTTTGTTAGCACCGCCACCAGTTGTATTGGTTCCACCAGTTGTACTTGGAGCAACTTTTGGTCTTGCTGTATTGGCTGTGGCATCAGTACTTACTTTCTCTCCACGTTTTACACGTTTACGTTTACGCTTTCGCTTATCTCTATCTTCGGCTACTGTGGATTTTTTATCAACGGGCAACTCTATTCGTCCTAAGACTTTCAAACCTTGGAGTTTTTCTCCACGTGCCTGAATCAATTCTGGTTCAATTTCTTCAACAATAGGCGGTACTTCACGTTTCGGTGGAACTATCGCCGCTGGACGCTGGTCGGCTCTGTGAGGTGGACGTTGGTCGGCTCGGTGTGGTGGACGTTGATCGTTTCTTTGTTGTCCTTGTCCCTGCCCTTGTGGGCGTGGTTGAAACTCTTGTCTATTGCCTTGATTGCTTTGCTGAGGTCTTGATTCTTGTTGTTGCGGAACGGCTTTTGGTGCTTCCACCTTTGGCTTTTCAGCAATAATAGCTTGAACTTCGGGCTTGACCTCTTTGGGGATCTCTCCAACCGCCTTTTCCACCACGGCTACACTCGGAGTTGGTTCTGCCACGGGCTTGACTGGCTCAATAGTTTGTTCAGTTTTCTTAACTTCTATCAAAGTTTCAACTGCTGGTGACTTTGGAGGCTCGACTACAGCCTTTGGCTGAATTTCTTCTTTCGGTTCTTTTGGTGACTCAACCACAGAGGGTGCTATCACTTGGGGAGATGATTTTTTGTCTAAGTCTATTTTGCCCAAAATCGTCAAGCCATTACCTTTGCTTTCAGCACGGATTACTTCGGATTCAGTTGATGTTACCTGCTCTTTTTCAATAGCTGGTTCTACTTTTTTCTCGACTACCTTTGCTTGTTGGCGGAAATACAATATATCAGAATTGCCCGACGAAGATTGACTCTCTTCGGAGGGTTTTGGTGTTCCACCATCTTCAAGCAAAGAATTGTTGTTGTATTCTTTTGAAAGAATAGTCAACAATTCAAAATTGAGTTTGGCGTTTGGGTTATTTTCAATGCGATGTCCTTTAACAGCAAGCTTTTCAACGATGGTAACAATACCTACATTGAGTTTCTTAGCCGCAAGGCTGAGTCGCATTTCTTTTTGTTCTGTCATAAAATGATCTAAAAAATCTGTATTTGTTATCCATTACTGGATTATTGATTGTTGCTTTTTTAAATATAAAACTTAGGATTTGCCACATTGCGACATTCCTACTTTTAAAAACACAAATGTAAACGCTAAAATCTTGATTATCAAGAATATATGGTTTATAGTTAGCTATTTAATGTTAAATCACATTTAATATTAGTTTTATTCAAATTCTCTGCGTAAAATACTCAAAATCTCCTCAATGGTTTCATCTTCTAATTCAGTACGGCGAGCGATGTCTTCCTTAGAGATGGCCAATACAGACTTGGCAGTATCGAGGCCGATTTTACGGAACTCATCGAGTACCCAGTCTTCTATCTCATCAGAGAACTCGGACAAATCAACGTCTTCTTCGTCTTCCTCACCTTCAATATCACGGAATACATCAAGCTCCATCGAAACGAGTTTTCCTGCTAACTTAATGTTCATGCCTCCTTTACCAATGGCCAGCGAAACTTGGTCGGGTTTTAGGTAAACCGCTACCCGTTTGCGTTCGTTGTCAATCTGAATATTGCTAACTTTCGCAGGGCTTAAAGCTCTCGAAATGAGCAAGTTAAGGTTATCTGTCCATTGAATTACGTCAATGTTTTCGTTTTCTAATTCTCTAACGATGGTATGAATCCTTGAGCCTTTCATTCCTACGCAAGCACCTACTGGGTCGATGCGGTCGTCATAGGATTCAACGGCAACTTTGGCTCTTTCGCCAGGTTCACGTACGATTTTACGCACTGATATTAAGCCATCTAATATCTCAGGAATTTCCTGCTCAAACAGTCGTTCAAGAAACACGGGCGACGTGCGAGAAAGCGTAATGCGAGGGGTGCCATTGTTCATTTCAACTTTGTGAACTACGGCTCGAATGCTCGTTCCTTTGCGTGGTCGGTCTTTTGGTATTTGTTCAGTTTTTGGTAGCACTAATTCGTTGCTTTCGCCGTCTAAACATATCAATTCTTTACCCAAAATTTGGTAAACTTCTACCACGAGCAATTCACCTACCAAATCTTTATACTTGATATAGAGCATTTCTTTCTCTAAATCTTTTATTTTTTGGATTAAAGTTTGACGAGCGGTCTGTACAACTCGGCGACCGAAATCATCTAATTTTACTTCATCGGCTACTTCTTCACCGATTTCAAAATCGGGTTGAATTTTTTGAGCTTCCGAGAGCATGATTTTGTCAGTATCCCAAATATCTTCTGAGTTATCGTCAACGATTTCTCGGGTACGCCACATTTCCAAGTCACCACTGTCGGCATTGATGATAACATCGAAGTTATGGTCTGAACCAAATTTCTTGCGAATCATGGTTCTGAAAACCTCCTCCAAAATTTTTATCATGGTAGGACGGTCGATGTTTTTTTCACGGGCAAATTCCGAAAACGATGCGATTAATTCTCCACTGTGCATAGCTGAATGTTAAATTAAGAATTAAGAATGTAGAATTAAGAATGATTGCAAACTTAAAAATTGAATTACACGTCTTAATGATTGTTCAAAATATTTTTTCTATTGATTATTATTTGAATGATACGATTACCTCTGATTCCTTGATAGCACTGAACAGAATTATAACGGGTATAATCTCTTCGTTTTTCTTGCGTTTTTTTTCTTCGATGAGCGTAATCTGCTCATTATCAACGTTTTCCAAACGTCCGATTATTTCGCTACCAGTCTTTAAATTCACTTTGAGGCTTCTGCCGATATTTTTTCGGTACATACGCTCCGACTTCAACGGAAAATCTACACCAGGTGACGATACTTCAAGCGTATATTTTTCGGGCATCATAGCGTCAATATCCAAACCTAAGGCTCGACTAATGGCCGTACATTCGTCAATTTTTATTCCTTCGTCCGAATCCAACAAAATAGTAACCTTCGCATGAACCTTCGATAAAGATACTTTAATATCAACCACATAAAACTTATCGTTTACGAGCAGTGGTTCTAAGAGTTGTTGTACTTTTTGTTTTACGTCGGTATTCATATTATGGTCTTGACGCTGGTTTCGTCATGATTTTACAAGAAAAAAAGGAGGGCTTCGCACCTCCTTTTTCATAATTATACTGCAAATATAGCTATTCTTTTAGTTTTCTACAAATAATTTAAAATTATAATGATTTAGTCGTTTTCTAATATGCTTCAACCGTCCAAATTTTGAAGACAAGCCTCTGGGTGATGTTTGGCTTAATTTTTTTTTACTCAAAACTTCGTAATTTTTTTTTGGATAATTCGTAGGAAATGATGGCTGGTACATAAAACGTTATATCAGCCGCAAATTTTGCAATAATTACGCCCAACGAAATATCATTGACCCAAATAGGTAGATAGTACATGAGCGTTGGGCGGATAAACAAACTATCAATTAACTCGGCTATGCCAAATTCGACAAATAAAGCTCGCATGTTTTTAGAAAAAGTCTTGAAACTATACGGTATGCCTTTCAATGCCAAAAACTTTTTAGTAGTGATGACATCTGTTAATAATATGGTGCCAAAATAGCCGATGTTACCCGCCCAAGTACCCACTAATGCCGTGGTAAGGTGGTTTTGTGAGAGATTAAATGCAAGCAATGAGGATACGAGTGTTGCGATAATCGAAATGATTTCGGCAGGAAGGTATCTTTTTATCCACTCTTTAATTTTTTGCTTCATTATGCTTCTGATTCAATTAACATTTTTAATTTTACTAATGCCATACCTTGGATTTTGATATTTTCAAGCAAAATTATGATTTTGCTTGCTTCTGTCATCGGATTAAGCAAAGTAAATTTCAAAAAGGCTTTTCCTTGCAGAAAGGTTTGCCCGATAATGGCATCACCCGATAGCAAAAGATTCATTTTGATTTCATTATTGATTTCGTTTTCGGTAAATAAATCGTTTATTTCGGGTGAAATATACCTAAACACGACAGTATTAATTGCTGGAAAGTTAGCTAATTCAAAATTGCTGTCGGCTGAAATATATTGACCTATTTCGTTTGCCAAGTTGATGGTATAATCAATCATTTCTCCGATTTTTTTTACACCTAAATGTTGGAGCGTCAGAAACGGTTTAAGGGCATCGAAGCGGCGGGTGGTCTGAATTGATTTTGACACCAAGTCAATGATTCCGTGGGCTTCGTTGCTCTCTGGGTTTAGGTAGTCAGCGTGTAATCTGATGTACTCAAACATGGCACGGTCACGCACAATAAATAGGCCACACGAGATAGGTTGAAAGAAAAGTTTATGAAAATCAACGGTCAGAGAATCTACGTTTTCGATGCCTTTGAGGCGGTTTTTGTGATTTTCGCTGAATATTAAAGAGCCACCGTAGGCAGCATCAACGTGTAGCCAAAGGCCGTGTTTCTGAGTACAAATCGAGATAGCTTCAATGTCTGCAATTTCGCCATAATCGGTTGTTCCAGCGGTTGTTACAAAGGCAATCGGAATGAGTCCTTTGGCTTTTAATTCGACGATTTTTTGCTCCAATAAATGAACCTCTTCGATGAGTGAATCATCACCGATTTTAACAACCGAGTTTTCGCCCAAACCAAGAATTGACGCTGACTGACTGACCGTAAAATGAGCGTGGGCCGCACAGATTATTCGGAATTTTGAAGCATCAGGCGGAAGCCCTTGTTTTTGAATATTCCAGTTGTAGTTTTTTTTACTGTAATGGTCACGTGCCAGAAGTAAGCCCATAAAGTTAGACATAGTGCCTCCGCCCGTAAAAGTAGCATCTGATTCTTGGCCAAATCCGTATAATTTGCAAAGTGCTTCGCCCAATTCTTGCTCAATCATGGTGGCGGCGGGTGCTTGGTCGAACGAGTCCATTGATTGGTTAAAGGCACTAATTATCATTTCGGCTGCCAGCGAAACTACAAAAGTTGGACAATGTAAATGAGCAATACAAAGCGGGTGATAAACCGAAATATTATTTTCGAGAATAAGTGCTGAGGTTTTTTCAAATAGTTCGTCGAATGATGTTTCTTTTTCAGGAAAAAAATCAAATGATTGGGCAAGGTTTCGAAGCGATTCGGGGGTTTTTCCTGCGTATGGTTTTTGTTGGGTTGCAATTTGGGAACTTATCGCTTTGGCTACTTTCGCAACGATTCGGCGGTATTCGGCGGCTGTTTCGGAGCTATCGTTCAAAAAATATTTTTTAAAATCAAGGGTAGCACTTTTAGGGTCGGTCGATAGCATAAATATTGTTTGACAGTATTTTGAGGGAGTTTTTTGCTAAAAAATGCCAGCATTTGTGCTTTCACACAAACACTGGACTTGTTATTTGGAGTTTTGGATAATGCAATGTTACAATACGTTCGGATTGATTTTTACGTGCCGTAAACCTTCGCTTACCATTGCGATTGTTTGTTGAATCATGTTTGTTTTTGGCGTTTTTGTTTCAACCTCGGTTTCAGCATAACAAATTGCTTCGGCGGCAACGACAGCGTCTTTGAAAATGCTACAAATGTCATCAACTTGGTCGGCATTGATAATGAGTGGAGGCATAAATCGCAAGACACTTGACTGTCTGCCACCGATTTCGATGACGAGTCCTCGACAGAAACACTCGTATTGTATCCTGCGAGATAGTTTCTCGAAGCGTTCGGGCTTGCCGTGTTGCAAAAGCCCACTTTTTTGGTTTACAATCTCAATACCAATCATTAGTCCTTTGCCTCTGATGTCACCAAGGCAGTTGGTTTCGGCTTGTATTGCGGTTAATTTCTCAAAAAACAGTTCGCCCATTTTGGCGGCATTTTCAGCTAAATTATTTTCACGGATATATTTTAAGGTAGCAGTACCCGTGGCCATGCCCAACTGATTTCCTCTGAATGTACCTGCGTGTGAGCCTGGTCCCCATGTGTCATATTTCTTGTGATAAACCAACACTGCCATCGGTAACGAGCCACCGATTGCTTTTGATAGTACAATAATATCAGGAATGATACCTGCATATTCAAAGGCAAACATTTTACCCGAACGCCCAAAACCCGTTTGTATTTCGTCAATAATTAGCGGAATGTCTTGCTCTTCGGTGATACGTCTGATTTCTTGCAGCCATTTTATTGGGGCAGGAATTTTACCGCCCTCGCCTTGAATCGCTTCCAAAATAATACCCGCTGGTTTTGGTACGCCTGACTCATCATCAGTTAATAAGTTTTCAATGTATTCGCTACTGTAAGTGCCGTCGGGGTCATTCATGCCCGAAATTGGGTGTCTATATAGGTATGGATAAGGCAGAAAATTGACTTCTGTCATCAAGCCAGGGATATTTTTTTTGGAGCTTAGATTACCCATCAAACTCAATGCCCCGTGGGTCATGCCATGGTAGCCTCCTTGAAAGGCCATCATTCCACGTCGCCCAGTGGCCATTTTTACGAGTTTTACGGTTGCCTCAACGGCATCAGCACCCGAAGGACCGCAAAACTGGATTTTGGCATTTTTTGCAAACTCTGGGGGCAAGCAGTTCATTATTTCTGCTACAAATGCTTCTTTTACGGGGGTCGTAATATCAAGCGTGAGCATGGGCAGATTGTTGTCTAATTGCTCCCTGATGGCATCGTGTACTACGTCGTGGTTATGCCCCAAGGCTATTGCTCCTGCTCCCGAAAGACAATCGTAATAAACTTGGCTATCGACATCTTTTAAGTAGATACCTTTGGCTTGCTTTAAGGCAAAGGGTAGTTTTCGTGGGTAACTTCGGGCATTGGATTCAGACTCAGCTTGGCGTTCGAGGTACGCCTTTGATTCAGGAGCATTGTTTGGGTTTCTTATTGTGCCTGGCATGCAGGTTATTTCGCCCAAAGAAAGAATATCCTTCGTAAATTTTTGAAAATTGGGAGATTTCTCTAATACATTCATCGTTTTTTTGGAATTTTGGGGTTTCGTAATTTCTATTTTCTCAATAGTTTCGGATAAATAATATAAATCACATAGCAAAATCGCTGTTCAAAAAATCGAACAGTTTAGTTTTCTAAAATTCCTGACATTTGGTGTTTTTTTAATTAAAACTGGCAACAGCATTAAACACTCAACTTGGAAAAAAACCAATGAGTAGCAGCCTTACCCGAAATTGGTAAAGTTTAATTAATTTAGGAGAAGCAATTATTGGTTTGATTGATGGTAGAGAATCCGTTGGATTTTTCAAAATAGCAGTTATGACTTTACTGATATTAGTTAAATACACATCGAACTAATCGTACGATTAATCTAAATTTTAGTGTTACTTTTTGGAAGTTATTTTTGTTCTTTTGGAAAGCAGATTCCCAAAAGTACTAAAAAAAAATAGCTAACCTAATAATAGAGCGTCTTTTTTTATTCGTAAAAAGTTTTATAAATTAGTTTTTTTTTCAAACCATTGATAATCAAACAATTAGTTTTGTTACAAAGCGATGGTGTTTGTAGATTTAGTATTCACCCGATGCTCAGTTGAATGAAACCGTAGCAGATGTTTAGTGCAAATGCTATTAGTTTTACAGAATATCAATAAAAAATACCGTTGGAAAATTCATACACAAAGACGAAACTTTAAAATAAGTTTCTGATTTTCGAGATTAGGTACTAATTTTAGGCAGAGATGTTGGTGTTGAAACATTTTATCCCTTACTGATGCAGTTGATTAGAGAAATTATTAAGCGTTTTTTATTCTTTCTGAATATCTTACTCGGTTTATATACCCTGTTGGTATATCAGTTGAGTTATTCGGTTAGCGTAAAACATTGGCTGGCTGGTTTCTTGATGCTCTCAATGCCGTTTGTGCTGGTAGCCAATGTGCTTTTTATTATGATTTGGGCTTTGCGAAAATCGTATCGTTCGTTACTGTCTTTAACTTTGCTTTGTGTTGGATTTCCGTTTTTGATGCGTACGTTTTCTTGGCATAATATAGATAGCAATGATATTCGTAAGGGTTTTACGGTGATGAGCTACAACATGATGTGGTGCGATGCCGTAAAGTATGTACACGAAAACGATACCACCAATGCCATTAGCCTCATAAAGAAAGCCGTTGATATTGATGCTGACATAAAATGTGTGCAGGAATTGTACAACTGGGACGATTTCCCTCAGTTCCGAACCATCAAAAAGTTTCGAGGTACGCACAAATATTATACCTATGTTTATTCAACGCCTGGCAATGACCGAGGGCAAGGAGAAATAGGCTTGGCGATTTTTTCAAAATTTCCGATTATCAAGAAACAAGAAAAACATTGGTCAATCAATCACAATGGCTTGCTTTCGGCCGATATTGTGATAAAAAAAGATACAATTAGAGTGATAAATGTGCAATTACGCTCAATGGGCGTGCGGGTGCAGCGAGTAATTGAAGCCAAAGAAGACAGGGAAAAAGCAAAAAAAGAGGCCAAAACAATTTATCATCAACTGCGGGTTGGCTTTGAAAATCGTGCAATTCAGGTAAAAGAATTAGAAAAATGGATTCAAGAAAGCCCGTATCCAGTCATGGTTTGTGGTGATTTTAACGAACTCCCCTACGGATTTGCCTACGGGAAAGTGCGACAATACCTAAAAAATGGTTTTGAAGAATCTGGACGAGGATTTGGTTTTACATACCACCGAAAGCCTGGTTTTTTGAGAATTGATAACCAGTTTTTTGATGAAAAAAGTTTTGAAATAAAACGTTTCAAAACTTTTTCGGAAACCCCGTACTCTGATCATTTTCCGATTTGGGGGGAGTATGTTTTGAAGTGATGAGTGCCGAATGCAGGCGAAACGTTGGATAATTGTTCGCTGATAGTGGAACGCCGCCCGATTGATAACTGTTAATTGATAACTGAGTTTATGGAGAAAATTTATCAGATTGCTTTGACAAACGTCGAGGGTGTAGGAAGTGTGTTTTTTAGGCAGTTGATAAGCTATTGTGGCTCGGCAGAGGATGTGTTCAAGGCAAAAACTGATAAGCTCCTCAAAATCCCAGGCGTTGGTAAAACCGTTATTGAGGGTTTGAGAAAAAAAGAACTCTTGACCGATGCCGAAAGAATACTGCGAGAAGCCGAAAGGCAAGAAGTACAGTTGTTTTTTTCGACGGATAAAAATTACCCTTCTCGACTAAAATCTTTGTACGATGCCCCCGCCGTGCTTTACTACAAAGGCAATGGTGATTTGAGCCATTTTCGCTCGGTAGGAATCGTTGGCACAAGAGAAGCAACCGAATACGGCAAGAAAACTACTGAGGCCTTAGTTGCGGGGCTTAAACCATACAATGCCTTGATAGTCAGTGGTTTGGCTTATGGAATTGACATTGCCGCTCACAAAGCCGCTCTCGAAAACGACCTACCCAC
>JANNEN010000132.1:0-2468 GCA_031378715.1 Emticicia sp. | reverse complement strand
TGTACCCCCAAAAGTTCCCGAAAAAACTTGCCGCCAACTATCTAATATAAGAAAGTTTTGTAGTATTCTTTAAATTTATTTGTATTTATCTAATATTTCGTTGAATTATTTAAGTTTAATTGTTCAGCGTGATAAAAGTATGATTTTGATTTGAAACTACCAAATATTTTTAAATTTTTATGTTCAACTGGTCAAACGGACTACCCACCTTTTCAATCGTTCGGGTACTGACGTGCGTATATCTCAGCGTTGTCTTGATGTCGTTATGCCCCAGCAATTCCTGTATAAGTTTAATGTCAGTTCCTCGTTCGTGGAGGTGCGTGGCGTAGCTGTGCCGTAAACTATGAAACGTTACATCTTGAATTATCTTTGCTCCGTCTTTCGCCCGATGAAACACCATTTGAAGGCTTCTCGTACTGTATGCTTCGTCGTTTTGCTGCCCTTCAAAAAGCCAAAATTTAGGTCTATACGCCAAATAATACCGCCGCAAAAGCTCCAAAATTCCTTGCGAAAGCGACACTATTCGGTCTTTTTTGCCCTTCGCTCCCTTAATATTTATCACCATCCGAGCCGAATGAATGTCTTTTATCCGTAAGCCTACCACCTCACTCACCCTCAGTCCCGCCGAATAAGCCAAGTATAGCATCGTTTTGTGTTTGAGGTTTTCTAATTTCGAGAAAAGTAACTCTACCTGACTTATAGCCAGTACATTAGGTAGTTGCACGGGTTTCTTGGGTCGGGGTATTTCATAAAAAAACTTCACCCGACCCAGCACTTTTTCGTAGTAAAACTTAATGGCATTGATGCGGCTATGCAGTGTATTTTCTGATAATTTTAGTGTATTAGTGCAGTAAACAAAGTAATCCCGCAGACGGTTTGAGTCCAATTCGTCCACATGCTTTCCCTTTAATACATACAGCAACTGCATAAATTCATGTTTGTAGGTGCTAATCGTACTCGGACTGTACGCCTTCAACTGTAATGCCTCAACATACTTTCGTAACGCAGCCGCATTAATGGCATGCACACTCGGAGGCATCTTTTTTTCAAGCACAAGCACCGCCGAAATCTGGGGTTTGGGAGTAGCCAAGCCAAATTTTTGACGGTAAAACTCCGAGTCCAGTACATACCAAGCCTTGTTCGACTGACTCCACCGAACGCCCACCAATTTTTTTACACGGGTATTTAGCTCTGTGTCGTGGTCAAACCGTATAAAAATCACGTTCCTCCCTTTGTGATTTGCTGCTTCGTATTTTATCTCAATCTTCATTCGTCTTATTCTCCGTTTTTTTATCCAATAGCAGTACTTGTTCGCCAATTATTTCAGTGACATATCGTTTCTGTCCATCTTTATCGTCGTAGCTTCTTGTTCTGACCTTACCCTCTATATACACCAAGCTCCCTTTGTGCAGATAATTGGCGGCTAATTCGGCCAAACCACGCCACATCACTACGCTGTGCCAGTCGGTTATGCTGCGGATTTGCCCTTTTTCGTCCTTGTAGGTTTCGGTTGTTGCCAACGAAAACTTCGCTACTTTGACGTTATTTTCTAAGGTTTGAATATCGGGGTCATTCCCC
The DNA here is from genome assembly GCA_031378715.1 of Emticicia sp. Lineage (GTDB taxonomy): Bacteria > Bacteroidota > Bacteroidia > Cytophagales > Spirosomataceae > Emticicia. The sequence continues at coordinate 890 of JANNEN010000132.1, read as the reverse complement.
AAATTACCAATCAATGTCACTTTATTTAATCCTCTCATCTTTGACCTGCTTAATTTTTTTTGCCAAACTTAATGTGTATTTACGTGTAAATACTTGATTAACAGTACTTTAACAATAATTTACAATAAAGCCAGTAAATCTTAAACCCTCAAAACAACTGCCCAAGCCCATACTCGTAGCCTTCCTTGATGATGGCTTTGATGTCGGTCGTCGAAAAGTTTGTTAGTTCAATACTCAACGGTTCGACGGGTCGAATGACCGTGATTTTTATTTTCTTCGTCAAGCTAAACGGCCCAAGATTACCGTAATTCTGAGCGTAGTTTTCGGCCCATTCGATGTCGCTGTTTTCAAACTGATTTACGGTGATGTCTTTTATTCGGTCAATCAAACTAAAAAAATTACGGTAATTAAAATGTTCCAAAGGTTTGTTTTTTGGGTGGGTAGCTACGCAGTAAATCTCCGTTGCCCCGTCCTCAATCGCCTTGCGGAGCGGCACTACTTCCCGCAATCCACCGTCCATGTAGGCCTCTCGGTGGTCGCCCCCAATCTGAATGGCGGGCATGATAAACGGCAGCGAACTACTCGCCCTTAGGTAGTCCAAGAAGTGTTGTTCGAGCGGGTCAGCGTAGTGCATTTCGCCCGTATTGATATTGACCGCCCCCACTTTCAGCTTTACGGGGCTTTTGCGGAGGGTCGTAGCATTGAGGTATTTTTTAAGTTTTTCGTGCAACGGATTGGTGTCTATTAGTCCATCAAAACGGCTCAGAATCGTGTCAATTCCGAGCGAAAATTTCGATTTTAGCACTCCAATATCAGCGGGTTTGGTGATGTTTTGCAGCCAAAACTGCAAGAGTTTTTTATTCACCAAGTCCCAGTCGATGATGCCGTCG
>JANNEN010000122.1:0-15974 GCA_031378715.1 Emticicia sp. | reverse complement strand
TAATCTTGTGATTTTCATATAATATGAGATTGAATGTTTTGAACTGATTTTATTCACCCAATAAATAATACTACTATGTTACACAACTTTAATGTTTTTGAGGATAAAGTAAATGGCGTATTTCAGGTACGAACAAAGACCGATGTCTATGTGATAGAATTTCAAGATGAAGAAAAAACTGAGCTTTTTAAGGCGTTTGCCGAGCTTTCAGAAAAAGACCCTGATATTTCATTCGGAAATATTATCAAGAAATTTGAGAAAAAGTATTCAAAAGAAACCATTTACAGTGTTTTGGAAGAACTTGACTCTTACAGTTTCCTTTCGTACCAAAACGCCGACGAATTGCACAAAGCCATTGGTCGAAATGCCAGCGAAAATAAATATGGTACTTATGATACCAGTAAGGTAACCCAAATAACCTTTATTGGTCAGAAAGAACTTGGTAGCTTATTTGTCAATAAAGCCGCAAAATATGGTTTTGAAGGCGTAAAAAGTATTGAGATCACACCCGACTTACGAGAACCGCAAATAAGAAAACTACTAAACGAGAGCGATTTCTTGGTCGTTGATGGGCACCACTGGAATCCTGCTTTTTTGGAAGAATTCAATGAATTGGCAGTCGAAACAAATACTCCATGGTTACATATTGGGGGCATTGAAGGCTCAAATATCAAGATAGGTCCGATATTTTTGGGCGAAGAATGTGGCTGCTACAATTGCCTCAAACTAAGAATCGACAGTCACAATGATTTCTTGGCGTATGGGACTGAGTACGAGAATTATCTCAAACAAGGACGACTCACCTCAAAACCCGACCGAATGCAGGGCTACGAAGTAATGCTTGACATGATTGCTTCCTATGCCGTTTTAGAAACCAGCAAATACTTGCACTCGTGGAGCGTACCCGAAACCTGGAAAGCATACGTCAGTATTGATGTGTTTAGCTATAATGTTCAGAAGCACCACTTGCTGAAAGTGCCTTTTTGCGAGGTTTGCCAGCCACAATTGGAATATTCACCAGCACCGTGGTTAGAACCCGTTACCCTTCGCAACGCATCATGAAAACGCAAGATTTAGTTATCAATAAAGCACTTAGGGCCATTTCATCAGAGGTTGGCATACTGAGTCGGGTATCAAAAATGCCAATACTCGGTGGCGATCCACGATTGATGAGCTATGGTATTTGGCCCAGCAAAACCAAAGCATTAGGTGCTGAGGAGTTCGGTGGGCGAAGCAGTGGCTGCGGAAGCAGTTGGCAGGACGCATTCTTGGGTACAATCGGCGAAACCGTCGAGCGGTACGCTTGTGCATTTTATGACCTAAAAGAATCGGTTCAGGCGAGCTATCGAGAGCTAAAAGACTCAGGTAAGAATGTACTTCCAACAACCGAATATGCTCTTTTGCACGAAAAACAGTACGCTTATTTGAAAGATAAAACTCCAGTGGTTCCGTTCAGCGAAGACCTCAACCTGCATTGGTTTCCGATGTTAGATTTAACAACTGGCGAGCAAATATTAGTACCTGGCGGAATGATTTATCTGCCTTGGACAATCGAAAAAGCTTGGATAAATGTCAATACCTCCACAGGACTTGCGGCTCATACCGATTATCATAAAGCAATGCTGACGGCACTTTACGAAGTAATTGAACGAGATAGCTTTGTGATTACTTGGTCACAAAAAATCGTTCCGCCCAAGATTCGTATTTCGGAAGAAATTCAGCAACACATCAATCAACATTTTCCGACTACGTACGAATGGCATTTTTTTGACATAACCTATGACATAAAAGTACCAACAGTATTTGGTGTGTGTTTCGGTGAAGCTGAGTTTGGTAAGTTTGTGGCCGTTGGCACATCAACCAGAGCTACTTACGGGCAAGCATTACAGAAAGTTGTGAAAGAAATTGGGCAAGGAGTGGGTTATTTTAGATATTTACTCGGAGAGAAAAAAGACTGGATACCGACCGATAACTACAATGAGCTACTCGGCTTTGAGGAGCACTCAGTGTTTTATGTAAAACGACCCGATATGTGGCATGTCTTTGATGACCTTCGTAATGCCCCTGAAACCGTTGAAATTGATTTGAACGAACCCACCCAACGCAAAGATGTAGATGAGGTTAGGCATATTATTCAGCTCTTGAAGGATGTAGATTGTAATGTTTTATTCAAAGACATCACAACGCCAGACATCAATCAGTTAGGATTTTATAGTGTAAAAGTTTTGGTACCACAACTGATACCACTGAGCGGAGCTTATCCATTTTATTACCACGGTGGGCAACGGCTCTACAATGTACCCAAGAAGATGGGGTATCATTCAAACGATTACGATAATCTTAATAAATTTCCGCACCCATTTCCTTGACAGAAAAATAGGTTTGGGAAAGCCACAGATTGTATCAAAAAAAGATTTTCACACAATTAAAATCACTTAAAAAATGAAAAGGCTTACCACCGCAAAAAATAATGTAGATGCTATTGAGCAGGGCTTGTACGGAGCAAAGAATTTTAAAAATTCGGTAGCGATGCTTTATCACCAAAATTCTAAATTATCGAAATTCGACCAATTGAAATTTTCGTGGAGTATTTCGGGGTTCTTCAACCCCTACATTACCCAACGAGCAATTCAGCCCTACAAGGCTTATCCGAATACGCCTCGCATATCTCTATCACCCTATAAAGATGTTCCTTCACCCAAAATCAATTTTTTTGAGTTGATCGAACAGCGACAAAGCTCTCGAGTTTTCGAGCCAGGGCATAAACTTTCGCTCTACGAGATTTTTACCCTACTTCATTATTCCTATGGCATAAGTCGCCAAGAGAAAGTTTCAGAAGTAGATGGTACTATGTCGTACCGATACGTGCCTTCGCCTGGGGGCTTGTATCCTTTGGAGTTATATATTTTGGTATTCGATAGTCATATTCCCGCTGGATTATACCATTACAGACCCGATACATCGGAGCTTGAGTGTATCAGAGAGGGGCATTTCATGGAAGAAATGCGAGCAGATATTCAGGCTGAACCTTACATCAACTTGCCAAATGCGTCGGGAATTATCTTCACTACGGGGGTTTTTGAGCGTGTAATGATAAAATATGGCGAGCGGGGATATAGATTTTTGTTGCACGAGTCGGGCTTTGTTGCTCAAATGATGTCATTACTCAACGAAACCCTCGGACTTGGCTCGTGCATGGTGGGCGGCTACGACGACGAGAAATTGAATCGTTTTCTGAAAATAAATGGAGCTTTTGAAACCCTCCAAAACGTCATGATTATTGGCAAGAAAAAATTAAACACCGAATGTGATGTTAAACCTTGAAGTATCAAATATTAGTTATCAAGTAGCGGAAAAAAACATTTTAGATGGTATTAATCTAAACGTTGCTCATGGCGAAACCATCGCCCTACTTGGTCATAATGGAGCAGGGAAATCCACATTAATGTCGATTATCTTGGGAGATTTTTCCCCAAGCTCTGGTGCGGTAAATTTTGGTGGAAAAAAATTTGATGAAACTAAGTTAAGTATTGGTGTGGTCTATGACAAATTACCAACCTTCGGAAACATGAAAGTCAAAGAAATACTTAATTATTTTTCTTCGATGTATGGCATTAGGTACCAAGACCAAAAGGAGTTATTAGACCTACTCGGACTAAATCCTTTCATGGATTCGTTTATGGGAGTGCTTTCACGGGGCGAACGCAAAAAAGTAATCTTATTTATGGCTCTCATGCACAAACCTGAAATCTTGATTCTTGACGAAGCCACCTCCGACTTAGACCCCGTGATGAGAGATAATCTCTGGCGAAAAGTGCTGAAAAAATACGCCAAAGTTATATTTTTCACCACCCACGATTGGGAAGAAGCCGAACAGTACGCTGACAAAATAGCGTTTCTCCATCAGGGTAAACTTGTGGGAGAACCCGATTCACCAAAGAATTTCCTTTCGCAAAAATACATAAATGCCGAAAAGAAGATTATTCTCAACAAATCCGAGATCAGTCAGGATACGCTAAAAAATGAAATATACGTAGAAGACGACGGTATGTATCATGTGTTTGTGGCGGATATTAAACACTTCTTTCAGCAATGGAATGGCAATACGCCAAGCTTTTCGTTTGCTCCAAAGAAACTAAAAGATGTATATCAATTTTTAACTCACGCTTAAATCGCATAAAATCATGAGAACACTTGGTCTGTCGATATATTATCAAATATTGATGTCGTTACGCACAAAGCCAGCCTTATTCTTTTCGGTTTTCTTTCCTATTTTTCTCTTTATCTTATTCGGAAATCTCTGGGGAGCCACTGATAATAGTTACGTGTTTTTTATTTTAACGGGTATCTTGGGAATGAACGTAGCCACCGAGGGAATCTATGCAATAGGGCCCGTGATTAAGGGCTACTATTCGGGCGAGATGATACGATATTTCAAAAAATTACCCTTGAATATCCTCGTTCATTTTTCGGGACTTATTGTCAGTCGGTTTCTCTCGCTCTTTGTTATCACGATTTGTTTGTTTATCATATCAAGCCTCATGTTTGGTCACGCTTTTAATGTTGAGCAACTCCTGAATATCTCGTTGGGTATGTTGGTTGGTATTTTTCTTTTTTCGTTTTTGGGCTTGGTCGTTGCTTTTACGTTCATGAAGTCTGACCAAAATTCGAGTCAGAAAGGTGGTTTGTCAAATATCATTTATTACGTAGTGATTTTCACAAGCGATGCTTTTTATCCTGTGGGGCAACTAAATCCTTTGATGCAAGAAATCTGTAATTGGCTACCAATGAATCCAATCTTGAACATCATGCGGGGCAATGAAACCAACTGGGTGGCAATCTCACTTTGGCTATCAGTAAGTGTGCTATTGTTTAGTTTTTTATTCAAAAAATTTCAATCAACTCGTTAGAAATCATGGGCATTCTATTCATACTTGGGGTGATGGCTGTACTGGTATTCCTTCACGAACTCGGACACCTTGCGGCAGCCAAATTGCTCAACCTCAAAATCACCTCGTTTGGTATCACAATGAAGCCAATTCCGCACCCTTATGTGGGCATCAACTGGTCATCGAACCGACGAAAAGTGCTTATCTTTTTCTTTGCGGGAATGCCCGTTACGGTGCTACTTTTTGCAATCATGTTTAGTGTCAATTTCTATGACTTGAAGTTATTATACATTGCATTTTGTATCCAAATGATACTCGAAGCTAATCCTTTTTATTCGGATTTTACGTTGGCGGCTCAATTCCTGAATCACCGTAATCCGAAAACCGCAAAGGAGTATATTTTTAGCAATATTTGGTATTTACACATCACGCTTTGGGTATTTTTTATTATTGGTTTGGTAAGCAAAAAATACCTGTTTGGATTCTTGTTTTTTTCATAGTAAACCCTTGATAATCAATCTATTATAGTAATAAATAAAACAATAAAACGCATGAAAAATTTAATCAAAAAAATCGTCTTATGTAGCAGTATTCTTATGTCGGTGGCGTTTAGTGCAGAAGCCTCCAAAAGCTACCAATCGGTAGTAGTCGATACTGTTTTGAACAACGCCCAGGCAAAAGTCGAACAGGCATTAGGTGGTGCATTTAAGACCCGAAATATTGATTCGTTTAATGCCTTAGAACGGCAATTCAACATCAGTAAGCACAACCAAAAACCTTACTGGACAGCCTATCTGGCATTCTATAAATCAATTTATTACCTAAAAATGGGTGATAAAACCACCTGCGAAAAACTCATCAACGAAAGTATTTCTAAACTGGACAAAACCGCCAAAACCTCCGAAGATTTTGCTCTACTGGCTTATTTGCAAAGTTTTTCAGTGCAGTTTCATAAAGGTATGGCGGCGGGATTTGTAGCCTCAAAAGTAAAACGAAACGCTGAAAAAGCCATTGCCTTAGATGCCAACAATGCACGGGCGTATTTTGTGTTGGGGAGCAACGATTTCTATACGCCGTCGGCTTATGGTGGTGGTAAAAAAGTAGAAGAATACCTCACGAAGGCTATCAGTGTACCCGACCGCAAAACTCAAGATTCAACCGCCCCAACTTGGGGAAAAGACAGTGCCTACGAAATGCTGATCAAGTTTTATATTAAACAGAAAAAAGGTGATTTAGCAAAAAAACATTTTGCCGATGCCCAAAAACTTTACCCAAAAAGCTACGCAATAAATGACTTAGCGAAGCAAATGACTTTATAACTAATTCGACTAAACATTAATCGTAAGTTATTGATTATCAATTATTTAAGTTCAAACTTTGTATCAAATCTTTATCAAATTTCATATTTTTCAACTAAAAAAAAACACAACTATGAAACGTTTTTCTTCAGTACTTGTCGCCTTGTTATTGTCTGTATCTGTTAGCTTTGCTCAGGATACAAAGTATGTTGCAACGATGGAAACTACCATCAAGAATTTTGAAAAAGCCCGTACTCAGGAGCTTATCAAAACATCAGCCGCCGATTTTGAGCGAATCAGCCTCGCCGAACCCAAAGCATGGTTGCCTGCCTACTGGGCGTCATTAGCCAATATGGCTCTGTCGTTTTCAGAAAAAGAATCAGCCAAGAAAGATGCCCTTTTGGACAAAGCTGAGAAGTTCTGTCAGATTGCCACAAAACTGCAACCAAAAAACGATGAAATTTCGGTACTTAATGCCAACATTGCCAATGCTCGCATATCGGTTGAGCCAGCCACTCGTTGGGAAAAGTACGGTAGAATCGTTGAAAAAAGTGTGAGCGAAGCCAAAGGAATCAACCCCGAAAACCCACGCTTGCAACTCTTAGAAGCACAGTCGATTTTTTATAATCCCGCAGAGTACGGTGGTGGTAAACAAAAAGCGATTCCTGCCGTGAAAGAATCAATCGTAAAGTTTGAAAAATTCAAGCCTGAGTCGAACATTCACCCAAATTGGGGAGCCGATAGAGCAAAAATGTTATTGACGGAGTGCGAGAAAGAAGGAAAATAAGCCATCGAAAAGGAATGTGGAGATGCCGAAGGTGCATCTCCACTACCAACCAAACCTCAGGTTTTAAAACTATGTAACCATGAATATGCCACATAATATATTCCGAAGAAACCTCCAAGGGTTTCTTTCATCGTTTGCACTCTGCATACTTTTGGTGTACGGTCTGAGTGGTATTATGTACTTTACTTCTGAGCTTATTTATGTCGATAAATCAGAAATCTCTTTTACTGCCGCAATCGTCATCAGTAATATCATTGATGCACTTTTGGCTCTACTGATTTGTCAGATATTCTTCAGCTTTCATCAAATTTTTACTTACGATTGGCTCAAATATAGCATCATAAGTGCCGCTACATTTATACTCACAACCCTGAGCAGTAAACTAATCTGGCGTTACCTTCTCGATGAAGAAATGGGCAAATATATGCAAGAAAGTAACGGCATTTATACAACTTTCTTTTCGCTATCGCCTGTGTTGGTGGCTTGCTTGTATTTCTATTTTTGGCAAAAATCATCGCAAATTGACCTAAAAATAAGCGAGCAAGAATTTAAAATCTTGCAAATAGAAAAACTCAAAACCAAAGCCGAGTTAGATGCTTTGCAGGCACGGATAAATCCCCATTTCTTGTATAATTCGCTCAATAGCATTGCCAGTTTGGTGTATTTAGACCCCTCGAAAGCCGAAAAAATGACACTACTTTTGGCAAAATTATTCCGATACACCACGGGCGAAAAAGCGACTCATTTTAATTCGATTACGAACGAATTGGAAATCGTAACGACCTATTTATCAATCGAACAGGTGAGGTTTGGCGAGCGACTATCTTACGAAATTAATGTCGAAAATGGCTTACAACTCATCGAAATTCCACGTTTTTTGATACAGCCCCTCGTCGAAAATGCCATCAAACACGGCATTTCAAAAACGGCTAAATACGGAAAAATCATTGTCAATGTTAGCTCAAACGATGGTTTTTACCAAATTACGGTACACGACAACGGCCCGAGTTTTCCGAATAATTTTATTACGGGCTACGGGCTGCAAAGTATCCAAGATAAGCTTCAGCTAATCTATGGGACAAACGCTTTTTTACAAATCGACAATGCCGACTACAAGCAGGTAGTCGTAAAAATACCGCTAAGGATTGATTAAAAAATAAGTCCGTTCAAGATTTGTGCAATATTTTTTGTCAAATCAAGTCAAAAAGAGCGAAATTTAGCGAGCTAAATGAGATTTTTTTGACGCTGAGTTGGCTAAAAATATAATCAAATCAACGGAGTTATTTTTTAATCAATCCTAAACAATCAATCTTATGTTAAAGGCAATCATAGTTGATGACGAATATTTAGCCATCAAAAGACTCGAAAGAATCATCGCCGAATTTGACGATGAAATAACCATCATCGGCACCGCCTCCGATGGACAGGAAGGGCTTGCCCTCGCCGAAGACTTGAAGCCAAATGTTATTTTTTTGGACATCGAAATGCCCGTCTTGAATGGCTTTGAAATGGTTTCAAACCTAAGCTACTCGCCGCTAATAGTTTTCACGACGGCGTTCGACCATTACGCCATTCAGGCATTTGAAAGCAATTCGATTGATTATTTATTGAAACCCATCGAAACTGAGCGGCTATCAAAGACTATCAAAAAAATAGCCAAAACCCAAGTCGAAACACCCACGTTTGCCTACGAAAAATTGGTTTCTTTTATGCAAGAAATCAAGCCACAGAAGCATAATCGTGCCATTTCGGTAAAAACAGGCGAAAAAATCCTGCTTTTACCCTTCACCGAAATTGCTTACTTTGAAGCCCAAGAAAGATACGTTTTTGTGGCAACCATCGAGGGCAAGCAGTACATCACCAACTACACCATTGCGGGGCTGGAAGAAAAACTCCCCGAGAGCTTCGTGCGGGTGAGCCGCTCGTCAATCATCAATTCCGACCATATTCAGGAATTACAAAAATATTTTAGCGGCAAATATATGGTACTGATGAAAGACAAAAAAACCACCAAAATAGAAACGGGACTCAACTACCAAGACAATATGAAACGAATTATACAATTTTAGGAAACCATACAAATACTTAAAAGTAGAAAAGAAATGGCAAGAAAATTTGGCATTGCTACACGAACACTCAAACGATGGACTCAGAAATTTGAAATCGAAGTTCCATCGGGCTTGGTCTGCCCCAAGATTCAAAATATCTTGAAGAGCAAGATATTTTTAGATGAAAGTCAAGAGGGGGGGGGGCGACCCGAATGATTGTGTCTGACAATGTCCGATTTTGTCCGATAATGTCGCTTGCGGGGTTGGGCAGCGTTGCTTTACCTTTGTAACAAATAAGCCCCCCAGCAATCTTGGCGGACAACGGGAGGCTTATGGTTCAATCATTTAACAACATTAAACGTTGTAAATTTATGAAGAAATTATCGTTTACCCAAGTGTTAGTTGTATTTGCATTGACTTTGTCAGTGCTTGTAATTGGTTGTAAAGATCAGGAAGTACCAGCAGAAGAAAAAAATGCAAATATCAGTGAGTCAGAAGCCTTGACTAAAACTGATTTGCAGCTTCAAGAAATTTTCTTGAAAAAGAAAGCCTTTAAGCGGTTAATTGAAGTATCTGATGCTGAAAACAAACAAACTTACACTTTTGAAGTAGGTAGTTTTAACGAACATCTCTTTGAAGAAGCCATGATTAGTTTGAAACTTTCGTTAGTTGAAAAAAGTGGTTTGGATAAACTTCAAAATGGAGGAAGTAAAAAGTCAGACGGCACTGTATCAGATTTGAATGCTATTTTTATCGAAGTTGTGAAAGTAAAAGATGAGTCTATAAGAAATTTATTTATGGTTAGCATTGTTATTGATAAAAAAAATAATAAAAATGCTCGACCAAAATCGGGTAGTAATGTGCATTATACCTCTGATAACTGGCCTAATATAGCCAAGTTAGGAAGAAGCCCTTTTTCAACTGGTAATGTTGATTATACACTGGAAACAAAACGTAGATGGTGGACTTCATGGAATCATTATAACTCTGGGGCATTAAATATTCCTGATGAAAGAAACTGGTTTCCAGGTAACGGTATGTGCGATGGTGATAATTGTTACCGAGTTCGCTTTGTGATGTCATGGGACGATGACGGTTCTTGGACACAAAACTTTTTTTATTAACTAATTCACTAAAAGAGCGTTTTGCCGCCGAACGCTCTTTCCTAAATTTCAATAATTATGAAAATCATCGTTAGTGTACTTTTAGTTTCAGTATTATTATGGATTTCTTCATGTACTGACTCCAAAATAAAAGCTATTCAAAACGCCCAAGACGAAGTTACTGGTGTTTGGGAAATAACGGAAGTGAGTGCTAATCTTTCGAGCGAGATTGATACAAAACTTTTTTTGAAAGGACAACTTAATTTTAACAAGTGTGATGCAAAGAAAACAGACGGAGTGTCCCGTATCTGTACTGGTAATGCCAATATTATTGGTAGCGTATTTACCCTAAACTATTATAATAATCCAGATAGTAATGATTTACGATTGGTACTGGGTATAGAACCCCCTTACAGAAAAGGTGAATTGGAAGTGTTGAAAGCATTTTCGGGATTTTATACAGTTATAATAAACCAAAGTAACTTATTACTCAAATTGACTAAACGCAGTGAAACGCTACCAGTAACCGATAATATTTTTATCAAAGCCACAAAATTACAATGAAAATAGTATTTTTCACGCTGTTCTCTTTCGTGTGTTTCTCCCAAACTTACATTAATGGATATGTAAGAGATAGCTTAACGGGTGAACCTCTTATTGGTGTAAATATCATTACAAAAGAAGGGTTTAGTAGAGTAGAAACCAATAACTATGGCTATTTTTCTATCCAAACGGAAAGCTCAAAGGTTATCAATTTTAGTATTATTGGCTACAAAAACAAGCAGATTACGGTAAAGGACTCTTTTTTAAAAATATTTCTTACGCCTCAAAGTACTGACTTGGAGGGAGTTACGGTCAGTTCATCAATTTCAAATCAAGTTTCGCCCGAGATCGGAACTATCAAAATTTCTTCCCTTCAACTTAAGTCAACGCCTGCATTGCTTGGTGAAAAAGATGCCTTGAAAATTATTCAACTAATGCCTGGCGTGCAGAAAGGAGTTGAAGGTAGCTCTTCGCTATTTGTTAGAGGCGGAGGGAGTGACCAAAATTTGGTTATTTTAGACGACGCCATCGTGTATAATGCCAATCATTTTTTTGGGCTTTTTTCGGTTTTTAATGCTGATGCCGTTAAAGATATTTCTTTTCAAAAAGGCGGATTTTCTGCAAAATATGGCGGAAGGATTTCATCAATTATTGATATTTCAATGAAAGAAGGGAATAATAAAAAAATTATGGGTGAAGGCGGAATTGGCTTGCTCACAAGTAGGTTCTTATTTGAAGGCCCAATCAATAAAAAAACTTCATTTTTGATTGCCGCCCGACGGACAAACCTTGACCCCGTTCTGAAACTTTTCCAAGATAAAAAAGAGCCTTTATATTATCGTTTTTATGACTTTAATGCCAAAATAAATTTTGATTTCAATGAGCAAAATAAGTTCTTTTTGAGTGGTTTTTTTGGAAACGATGCCTTGCAACGTAAGTCTATTTCTAATGGAATTTTGAACAGTACAACATCAAGTTCAGATTTAATTTGGGGAAATGCAACCGCCACTTTGCGATGGAACCACTTGTTCAATCTGCGATGGTTTACTAATACAACACTTGCGTTTACCGATTTCAAGTCTTCGTTAGCAGACAACACGACGACCAAGGTCACAGCCGATGGGCTTACCACCAGTAGGAGTTCGGCATTAGGTTCGGCAATTCGAGACTATACGCTTAAATCTGATATTGAGTTTGTGGCAAATAATAAACTTAACTATCAAGCTGGTGTTTTTACGTCGACACGTTTTTTTAACCCAAAAGTTTTTACTGATAGTGCTATTCTTCTACCCGATACCTCCAAAAAGTACAAAAATAATGAAATTGGACTATATTTAGCCCAAAATTTTCGTCCAACAACTCGTTGGAATACCGATATCGGTGTCAGATATTTATTGTTTGCCGTTTCTCCCAAAATATACCATCTAGTAGAACCCCGCTTTTCAGCCTCCTATGAACTAAAAAACAGACAATATTTAAAGTTCGCATATTCACGCATGAATCAAGCCGTTAATTTATTGGGTTCATCGGGTTTTGGGCTTTCAACCGATTTGTGGGTTCCCTCAACTGCTATCTTCAAGCCACAGCAGTCGGAAAATTTTTCGATAGGATATGAGCGTTTTTTCCTTAAAAATAAATTTACCTTTACTTGGGAAATTTATGGAAGAAGACTCCGAAACTTGCTTTCATTCAAAGATGGTGTCAGTTTGGCTGTTGTAGATAGTCAACAAAACTTTGACTGGGAAAAGAATGTCGTTATTGGTAATGGAGTGGCATACGGTAACGAGTTTTTATTCAGAAAAAACGAAGGGAAACTAACTGGGTGGGTGAGCTACACCTACGCCAAAGTGATTCATCGTTTTGAGGTGCTAAATAGTGGAAAACCATTTTATCCTATCCAAGACCGCCGCCATGATTTATCAATTATTGGGGCATATCAAATAAATAAAAGATTTAAGTTAGCCGCTACGTGGATTTATACAACTGGAAATCCTGTAACTCTACCCACTGGATTTTATCGTTCGTCAATTCCATTTGGCAACCAAAATTCTACAATCGTAAACTATTATGGAGGAAAAAACGCTTCACGCCTACCCGATTATCACCGCCTTGACCTTGCCTTAACGTTATTTCCAAAGAAAAAACGAAAGTATGTGCAATCATCGTGGGAATTCGGTCTGTATAATGCTTATTTCAGAAAAAACCCATTCGATTCATACCTAAAAATTGATAATACGCCAAAAGACGGTGCAAGGCTGCAAGTTGCATACGGCTATTTATTACCGATTTTACCTTCGATTAATTATAACTTCAAATTCTGATGAAGAATATTCAACTGTTTTTAATGCTTATCCTCCTTTCATCTTGTGAACAATGGGAGATTGATAAATTACCATCTTCACCTTCCGAAATTGTGGTAGTTAATGCTTTGCTTTCGCCGCAAGATTCTTTGATTACTGTTTACATTGGTCAAGGTAGTGATTTACTTAACGATGCTAAATTCAACAAAGATTTATCAAGATCTGATGCCAAAGTTGAACTCTCAGGTGGCAGCAAAACTATTATACTACCTTTTAATGCAAAAACAAAATTGTATCAAATTGCCTCGTCAAAGCTGATTATTCAACAACAAAAGAGCTACGAACTTAAAGTTATTGTTGATGATAAAGTTTATATGTCGTCTTGTACGATTCCTCGAAATATAGAAACACCAACTATTAAAGCGTTATTTGTGGATAGAAAAATAAAGGCGAATTTGAATTGGGTAGAATCAGAGTTATCAAATAAACATTACTACCTCGAAGGCTACGGAGAATTTGTTTCTAATGGTATCCCTACTCGAAATAGTATAAATTGGGGTGTAAGTGTGAACAACCTGATTGAATCTTCGGTAACTAATCTAAGCGGGTATGATAAAACGGGATTTGTTCAATTCTCAACCCAAGCAAACAGACCACTTCCCGAACTGGTAACAATAAATGTAGATTTGTATTCATTGGACGGCAATATGGTAAAATACCTTGCATCAATAAAAGATGCAAAAGATACTCCTCAGCAATCCTTAGATTTTATTGAGCGTCTGCAAACTTCGACCATCAGATATTCTAACATTAAAAACGGTTACGGGATAATGATGGCATATAATAGCGTTAAGATTTCAATTAAGGTAAAGCCGTAGCCACATTCATAAATCAAAAAAACAATCACAATGAAAAAGCTATTAACACTGTCATTCCGTTCCCTCAAAGCCTCCGTTTTTCACGGGACGCTGCTAAACCCCATTTATCGCACAGCAAATAGGTAAAACAAAAGTGTTAGTTATAGATTATTTACCATTTATTTTGATTTTCTTTTCAAATTTTGGAAAAATAAGTTTGACTTAAAAATAATTGATCCTTGGCATAAACTTTCCATTTTAAAATACACCAAAAACTTTTTCATCGCAGTAAGTCTAATGTATATTTGTTCTATCTTTGTATCATTCAATCATTAGATTTTCATGCAAAAAACAGATTTTTTAGTCATAGGTTCGGGCATTGCAGGTTTGAGTTTCGCACTTAAAGCCTCGGCAAAAGGTAAGGTTTTGGTTTTGACGAAAGTAAATGCCGACGAAACCAATACAAAATACGCCCAAGGAGGAATTGCCGCAGTTTTTGACCCTGACACCGATTCTTTCGAGAAACACATCAGCGATACGATGATTGCGGGCGATGGACTTTGTGACCGAAAAATCGTGGAAATTGTAGTAAAAGAAGGCCCCGACCGTATCCAAGAATTAATCGAATACGGCACAAACTTCGACAAACACGACGGCGAATATGACCTCACCCGTGAGGGCGGACATTCGGAAAAGAGAATCCTGCACTATAAAGACATCACGGGTAAGGAAATTGAGCGGGCTTTATTAGAAGAAGTAAGCAAAAACCCAAATATTGAAATCCTAACGCATTATTATGCCGTCGAGATTATCACCCAGCATCATTTGGGCATCGAAGTAAACCGAGAAACCAACGATGTAACCTGCTACGGCGTTTATGCCCTCAATTTACAGACCGAAAAAGTAGAAACGATTTTATCAAAAATGACCGTCATGGCCACAGGCGGGGCGGGGCATATTTATTCGGCAACGACCAATCCAGTTATTGCTACGGGCGACGGAATCGCCATGGTTTACCGAGCCAAAGGGCGGGTGCGGGATATGGAAATGATTCAGTTTCACCCAACGTCACTCTACAACCCAGGCGAATACCCAAGTTTCTTAATCACCGAAGCCGTTCGTGGTGAAGGTGGCGTTTTGAAAAACAGAAAGGGCGAGGAATTTATGCTCGGCTACGACCCCCGTGGCTCGCTTGCTCCCCGTGATATTGTGGCCCGTTCGATTGATGCCGAAATGAAAAAAACGGGCGACGACCACGTTTATCTTGACATTTCGTTCAAGTCAAAAGAGTTGATTTTGCAACATTTTCCTAATATTTACGAAAAATGTCTTAGTATTGGGCTTGATATTACCAAAGACCAAATTCCCGTAGTTCCTGCCGCACATTATTTATGTGGCGGAATTTTGGTGGACGAAATGGGGCGTTCAACCATCAATCGGCTCTTTGCTTGCGGCGAGTGTTCTTCAACGGGTTTGCACGGAGCCAATCGTTTGGCCTCAAATTCGTTACTCGAAGCGGCAGTTTTTGGACATCGTATCGCCCACGAAGCACTCGAAGATTTTGATAGTTTAAGTTTCCAAGAAAATATTCCAGACTGGAACGAGTTCGGCACGGAGCAGTCGAATGAAGAGATTTTAGTGACGCATAACCTCAGAGAATTGCAGCGAATGATGGCCGATTACGTCGGAATCGTTCGGTCGGATTTTCGTTTGGAGCGTGCCATGCGACGTTTGAAATTAATCAAAGAAGAAACCGAAGATTTTTATAAAAAAACCAAACTTTCAATGAAACTTTGCGAGTTGCGAAACTTGGTGCAGTGTGCCGAAATGGTCATAAAATGTGCCAACAAACGCAAAGAAAGTCGAGGCTTGCACTTCACCACCGACTATCCTTATAAGTTAGGTGGAAAGCCCGAAAATTCAGTTTTGTGAGAAATTGAAATGAAATCTGTACCAGTTTTTATTCGTTTAGTATCTTTTGTTTCAAAGTACAATAACGCTTCTAATATCAATAGGACTTACGCAAAGTTTGTTTCAAAGCCCTTATGGCTGAAATTTTGGTAATATTGGCACGTTTTAACACCCCATAAAATCCCCAGCGGGGCGAAATTTCGCCCCGCTGGGGATTTTATGGGGTGTTAAAACGTGC
>JANNEN010000115.1:0-10546 GCA_031378715.1 Emticicia sp. | reverse complement strand
CTTTATTGGCGGGATTATAAAAACTTGACTTATCAATGGCAGGACTTACATTTTTCTGCATCGTTGGTGGCACGTTCGAGCGAATCGAGATAATCTTTTCGGTGTAAGTATTTGGTTGTTTGAATTTTATTTCATTAACCGATTCCACGACATACACTTGCCCTTTTTTGATGAAATTTTCTTTCATGGCTTTTTCCAATAGAAAAGGTACATCATCAATCTTGAATGCCCCCCGCAAATAGCTTCGCATCGAATAACTTTCCATTTCTTTGTGGTGCAGGGGCGACATCGCAATCGTCTTTCGCATAATCGTCAGGGCGGGGTCTTCTTTGCTGTTCGTAACCTTGACTGCTCCCAACTCAATGCTGATTTCTTTCATCACGATATTGAGGGTTTCAACGCTTTCGACTACCTCAATATTTTTCGTAACTGCCTGATAACCAACGTATTGAAAAACAATTTCGTACTTACCCGATTTGAGTTTTATCTCGTAAGCCCCCTCCTGATTGGCCATTGTGCCGATGTCAGTTCCCTTGACCAGCACCGAAGCAAAGGGCATTACTTCGCCTTTTTCGTTTTTGATTACGCCCTTAATTCCCGAAGAAAAAACACAATGAGAAATACATAATAGCAGAAGTATTTTTTGAAACATAGCAGTTGGTGTTGGGTTGAAGAACTTTGTAAATATAGTACGATGGGCGGGTCGTAATATTGTAAAGTAGATGCAGGAAATGTGGGGGAGGTTGCGTTGAAAGTTGAGGTTTTATAAGAAATATAAATTGAACGTTAGTGTTCAGATGATTTAAACTTATTTCTAATAGCATCTGCAAATGCTGAATA
The DNA here is from genome assembly GCA_031378715.1 of Emticicia sp. Classification (GTDB taxonomy): domain Bacteria; phylum Bacteroidota; class Bacteroidia; order Cytophagales; family Spirosomataceae; genus Emticicia. The sequence goes on along the minus strand of JANNEN010000115.1, from coordinate 9,706 downwards.
TGCGTGGGTACTTTTACAGGCTTCGTCAAGTAATCTTTTTGCTTCAATATCACCTTCAGAGGATTTTATTCCTAAATAAATTATTTTTTTTACCATTTGCGAACGGTAACGCAATAGCTCGGGTCGGTTTAGTCCCATTAATATTTCAGTTTTTTCTCCTCTTGGAGTTCTGCCATAGATACTTGCTAAGTTTGTGTAGGGGTCAAAATCAAAATTAAGGTGTTCGGTGGGGTCGTCCTTGCAGGGATTCAGAAGCAGTGGTTGCTCGTTAGTTATTGGAAACTTGTTGCCCTTAAATTGGGAACCGTTGCAGACACCACAGGCAAGGAGTAAATTATTCCAGTCAAATGTGTATTCGGGAAAAATTGATTTTGGATGATAATGCTCTATGTGTCCATAGTCGATATGTAGAATAAAACTTTCGCAATAAGCACACTTACCACTAAACATTTCCTCACTCTTCAAGGCATCTTTAATTGAGTCGTGCTGATTTGTTTTCGGCTTGCTGATATTCGTGTTTTAGCTTTCGATAATCTTCACTTTCTTTTTTACAAGCATTCAATTTAGTTCTTAAATCCATCAACGATTTAGTCCAAGTATCAGCTTTCTGTTGCAAAATTTTGGGTTTATTTGTTCTTTTTATGGCAATCATGCTAAATTTTTCTTCAAATAATTTTCAAGTTTTTCTTCATAAGAGTTCTCTTCTGCAATCGGATATGAAAGTGCTTCTTTGATAAAAGGAATAAGTATTTGCAGCTCGCTTTCTTCATTTTTAGTCCGTTTCGGTTTTCTTCTTAGATTGTTATACGAATCTATTTTCTCTTGTGACTGAGGTGAATAAGTAGAAATTAAGCCAAAGGCTTCACTTTGTAGTATTCTATCAACACTCCATGACGCTACATTCACAACCTTTTCCACGACAGTTACGCCATCTTTAAGCATAAACTTATATGCCACAGCATCTTCTCCTGCACCCGCAGCGATTAGTGGGCTATGAGTAGCGACGATAAATTGTAATTTTGGAAATTGTTCTCTCAACCAACCAGCAATCGAACGCTGCCAAGTTGGGTGTAAATGTATATCCAGTTCATCAATTAATACAACTCCCTCTTCTCCTAATGGGTCTGCACTTTTAGGAAACGCTTCAAGTAAACGCCAAATTAAATCACCAGCCAGTGCCAGAACACTTCTGTAACCATCGCTCAAACTAATAGTTGGCACTAATTGCCCGTTAATATTAAAAATAATTCTACCGTCAGAATTTACAGAATCAAAAGCAACTCCTTCGGGCAAAACTCTATTGATTGCCTTGATACCCATATCCTTTTGCTTTTGTGCGATTTTATCCTTGTCTTTCAGGATTTTATAATCAAGATAAACCAACCATCGCTCAAAAGCTGATAAAGGTTCATTTTCGTTGAATTGTGTCAAAAAATTAGTGTATCTAACAGGCGGTTGTAACGATGGAATAATAATTTGGCTATCACGAGTCAATCTTCTAAATGCTCCAAAACCAATCGCAAACCAGCCGTCACCTTTGGAGGTTAGTGCATTTTCACGAAGCCAAGATAATGTTTTATCTTTATTTGGAAAAATAGTTGGTTCTGTAAATTGTGTATTTCGGATAGTTACTTTTTCTTCGCCTGTGATAAAAAATGAATACCCGAAAGTCTTCCGTTTTCTGTCAGTTCCGAACTCCCCAGGGTCACTGTCACCTTTGTGTATTCTGATTGAAATTGTGCCATATCGATTTTGATTTCTCAACCAGCCCGTTGGTCTTTTCAAAAGGGTTTGACTACCCTCTGGCCCAGCAAGTAATAACCCTAATGCTTGTAAAACAGTAGATTTTCCACCCCCATTTTCTCCAAGTAGCGTTACCCACGGAAAGGCTTTTTCAGAAGTACCTAACCTAACTGTGACCTTCTCAAAACACTTAATATTATCCAATATTAGCTCTTCTACCCACATATTTTTTATCTTTTATCCTCAAAAATAATCATTAAGTAACAATAAATCAATATACTTTTATGATTTCTACGCCATCAACTCTCCCAAAATCTTTTGGGCGGCTACCGAAATGACCGTTCCAGGCCCGAAAATACCTTTTACGCCCGCATCATAAAGATACTGATAATCTTGGGCAGGAATCACGCCACCAGCAATGACCATAATATCGTCCCGACCCAAATTTCGGAGGGCATTGATGAGAGCGGGTACGAGGGTTTTGTGTCCTGCGGCCAAGCTTGATGCTCCTACGATATGCACATCGTTTTCGGCGGCTTGGCGAGCTGTTTCTTCGGGGGTTTGAAAAAGCGGACCAATATCAACATCAAAACCCAAATCGGCAAAACTCGTAGCGATTACTTTCGCCCCACGGTCGTGGCCATCTTGTCCCATTTTGGCAACCATTATTCGGGGGCGGCGACCTTCGATTTCGGCAAAACGATTGGCCATTTCTTTGGCTACTCTAAAATTTTCATCGTCCGAAACTTCCGCTTGATACACGCCCGAAATCGAACGAATAATTGCTTTATGGCGACCAACTGATTTTTCCATGGCATACGATATTTCGCCCAAAGTGGCACGTTTCCGAGCGGCTTCAATGGCAAGGGATAAAAGCCCCCCCGCCCCCGATGGGGGAGTAGAAATTAGAGAATCAGAAATCCCCCAATCGGGGACTGGGGGGCTGGACATCTCCGTAATTTTATCCAAAATCTCCTGCACTTCTGCCTCGTTTCTTTCGGACTTTATTTTTTCTAATTTTTCGATTTGTTTTCGCCTAACTTCCTGATTATCAATATCTAATACATCAATAATCGTTTCGGTATCGGTGCGGTATTTGTTTACGCCCACGATAATATCCTTACCCGAATCAATGCGGGCTTGCTTTCGGGCGGCGGCTTCTTCGATTTTCATTTTGGGTAATCCCGTTTCGATGGCCTTAGTCATGCCGCCCAAAGCCTCCACTTCTTCAATCAAAGCCCACGCTTTTTCTACTAATTCTTTGGTCAAATATTCCACATAATATGAGCCGCCCCAAGGATCAACCACTCGGCAAACTTCGGTTTCGTGCTGAATATATAATTGTGTGTTTCGGGCAATGCGTGCCGAAAAATCGGTCGGTAGTGCCATTGCTTCATCAAGCGAATTGGTGTGCAACGATTGCGTATGCCCCAACACCGCCGACATGGCTTCGATGGTCGTGCGGGCAACATTATTGAACGGGTCTTGCTCCGTGAGCGACCAGCCCGAAGTTTGGCAATGGGTACGCAAAACCAGCGATTTTTCATTTTTGGGGTTAAATTGCTTCACAATCTTCGCCCAAAGTAAACGTCCAGCCCGCATCTTGGCGATTTCCATAAAATGATTCATCCCAATACCCCAAAAAAACGAGAGTCGTGGGGCAAAACTATCAATATCAATTCCCGCTGCAATGCCCGTTCGGATATATTCCAAACCATCGGCGAGGGTATAGGCAAGTTCCAAATGAGCGGGAGCTCCCGCTTCGTGAATGTGGTAACCCGAAATAGAAATAGAGTTAAATTTAGGCATATTTTTGGAGGTATAAGCAAAAATATCTCCCACGATTCGCATCGAAAACTCGGGCGGATAAATATAGGTATTACGTACCATAAACTCTTTGAGAATATCGTTTTGGATAGTTCCAGAGAGTTTTTCGGGCGAAACACCTTGCTCTTCGGCCGCTACAATATAGAACGCCATAATGGGCAATACGGCTCCGTTCATGGTCATCGAAACCGACATTTCGTCCAAGGGAATTTGGTCAAACAACACCTTCATATCTTCGACAGTATCAATCGCAACGCCCGCTTTTCCGACATCGCCCGTTACTCGCTCATGGTCCGAGTCGTAGCCTCGGTGCGTAGCCAAATCGAACGCTACTGAAAGTCCTTTTTGCCCAGCGGCTAAGTTTTTGCGGTAAAAAGCATTCGATTCTTCGGCCGTCGAAAAGCCCGCATATTGCCGAATCGTCCAAGGTTGCATGACGTACATGGTGCTGTACGGCCCTCGCAGAAAAGGTGAAATTCCTGCCGAAAAATGCAGATGTTCGGCTGATTCAATATCGTGAGCATTAAATCTTGTTTTGAGATGGATACCTTCGGCAGTTCGGAACGTGTTACCTATAAAGTCAAGCGGTTTTGATGCTTGGAGCGTATCGAAGTCTATTTTGGAAAAATCTGGTTTCATTGCATCGGTTGATTACACTGGGCAAATTTAACCAAGAAATCAGATTAGTCTAAGTTTTTCTTTACAAATTGAAATTAGATTTTTCTGAACAAAAAAAGTCTGCCACAAAATGCAGCAAACTTTCTGGTAAAAGTAGATTTGTTTCAAAAGTCTTAGTTGTACATCAAAGGTTTGTCGTTGAATGATTGGGTTGTTAAATGTTTGGGTAGGTCTTTCAGCCCCGTGATACCACGGTTTTCCCAAGCATCGAGCCAGTTGGTGATTGTGCCTCGGCTAACCTCAAAAATATCGGATAGCACCGTTACGTTGTAGCCTTTATAACTTAAAAGTATGGCTTTGGCACGCTCTCGCTCTCGATAATTTCGACTTTGACGAGAGATATTTTTTAGATAATCAACTTGGTCTTCGGTTATTTTTCTTACGTAACGCATTGTTGATGAAGTGTTTATTACGTTTCTTGCTTTATAATACCATGACGAGTAAAGATTTATAAACGCTGTAAAACGTGCTATTTTATTTTCAACAAGTACGAGTAAATCTCTTTGAAGGTTGCGACGAACAATTAATTTTTAACAATAATTTTCATTAGAACATCTCATAAATCATGGCCGAAACTTCCGCCAAGGCTTTTACGCCTGCATCAACATTTTTGAGTTTTTTTGATAATAATACCAATACGTATTTCCGCCCATCGGGCAAATATACGATGCCCGAGTCGTGCTGAACGCCCGTGATTGACCCCGTTTTATGAGCAACTTTTATGTCTTTTGGCAAGTTGGCAGGAATGATTTCGTTGAATTTTTGGTCAAATAAAATTTTTCGCATTGCCTCGCACGATTTCTTATCAATGGCTTTATTTTGAGCGATTTTTTCAAAAATTACCATCAAATCAAACGCCGTTGTGCTGTTGCTGAGTCCTTTATCGAATGCTTTTTGGTCTTCTACGCCCCTCAGTACCTGAATATCATTCGCTCCGAGTGTCCGCATGGTGGCATTGGCATTTTTGGCATCGACCAAATCAATCAAAATGTTGGTTGCCAGATTGCTGCTCACAATAATCATTTGGTAGGTGAGGTCATAAATCGTCATTTTTTTGCCGATTTGCTTGTACATTCCATCGCCGCTATCATCAGCAATATCCATGCTATAAGGGCTACCATCAACAATACTTTTAAATTCATTTTTCACCAAAATCGAATCATTCAGCTTGAATTTCCCTGCTTTTGCTTGCTTATAAACCTCAATCATTACGGGAGTTTTCATGGTACTGGCGGCATGAAAATTTGTTTTTTCGTTGATAAAAAGCGTTTTGCCCGTTTGTAAATCTTTAAAAGCCACGGCAAACTCCCCCTCAATGGTTTTGAGTTTGTTTTCAATCTTGATTTTGGTATCGTCGGGCGTTGGTTTTTGGGCAAAAATATTGGTCATTGTCAGTGCTAAAATAAAGGTGAATGGTATTAATTTCATACGCTTGAAGGTTTTGTTTGATTCAAAGCCACAAATTAAATACAAAATTGCAAGCAAATCATCGGCAGATTCGCACAAATCATCTTTTTTTCAATCAAGCCCTTAAAATTCTTCGATTATTCACGTAAATTGCATTAAAACAATTCAAACCTTTATCAAAATGACGAAGAAAATTATTCCATTCTTACTCGTTAGTGGTATTCTTTACATGAATTTCGTTGTGAAAGAAAACACGCCAACAATCTCAACTTCCGACCAAAAGCCCGAAGAAATTTATACCCAATATTGTGCGAGTTGCCACGGCGAAAAAGTGGAGGCTTTTGTTGATAGAAAATGGAAACACGGCACCTCAAAAGCCGAAGTTGTGGCCAGTATCAGTAATGGCTACGCCGAATTAGGAATGCCCACTTGGAAGCCAATAATCGAAGCCCAAGATATTGACAAATTGGCCGAACTTATCGTAAAAAATATTGCCGTCGTGGAGCAATACAAGGTTACGGCCAAGCCCACCTCAAATATTTTCAAGTCGGAAGGCATGACGGTTTCGTTGGATACCATTGCTACGGGTTTTGAAAGTCCGTGGGGATTTGCCCAACTGCCCGATGGAAACTACTTGATTACTGACCGTGCGGGTGTGCTTTATTCGGTTGATCAAAATCGCAACAAAACCATCATCAAGAATATTCCAAAAGTGCTGGCCGAAGGGCAAGGTGGTTTGCTGGATATTGAACTTCACCCAAAATATGCTACGAATGGCTGGATTTATATCTCATATTCTAAGTTTAAGGAAGAAAATGGCACAAAAATGACCACTACGGCAATCGTTCGGGGAAAGCTAAAAGATGGCGAATTTACGGAAGCCCAAGAGATTTTTGAAGCATTTCCTTATACAAAAACGAGGTATCACTACGGATCGAGGCTTGTTTTTGACAAAAACGGCTATTTATTTTTCTCAGTTGGTGAGCGTGGAATGGAAAAAGATTTTCCACAAACGACCGATAACGACAATGGAAAAGTACACCGAATCAATGACGATGGTACAATTCCAAAGGATAATCCGTTTGTAAAAGATGCCAAGGCTCGCAAAAGTATTTTTAGTTTTGGACACCGAAATCCGCAGGGATTGACGATAAATAAAACCACCAATCAAGTTTGGGAACACGAACACGGCCCACGTGGCGGTGATGAAGTAAATACGCCCCGCAAGGGAGCAAACTACGGCTGGCCCGTGATTTCGTACGGTATTAATTATGATGGAAAACCGATTACGGACATCAGCAAGAAAGAGGGCATGGAGCAGCCCGAGATTTATTGGATTCCGTCCATTGCTCCGTCGGGAATGGCGTTTGTGACGGGCGATAAATACCCCGCTTGGAAAGGCGATTTGATGGTGGGTTCGTTACGGTTTAATTACCTGAATCGTTGTATCATTAAGAATAATAAAATTGTGGGGCAGGAAAAAGTATTGCTAAATATCGGTCGAATGAGAAATGTAGAATTGGGTAGTGACGGATATTTATACATTAATACCGAAAACCCAGGGACGGTATTTAGACTTCGACCGAATTGAGATTTTTGATGTAAGCGTATGTTTTGGCAAATGTGGCACACCTTTTTGTTTTCTATAAAAGGTGTGCCACATTTATTTGACCTAAAATTTACTCCCCACAACCACCTTACCTTTGTACTGTTTTTTGCTTCCCGAAGGATTAAAGAGTTCGATGAGCAACACATAATATCCCACCGAAACTACATTATTATTGGCATTCCGTCCGTCCCATTCGATGGTATTATTTATGCCAAATAGCTGATTATCAGCAAGTTTTCTTACTAAATTTCCGTTTATGTCAAATATTTGGACGGTTGCAACGTAGCCATTTTGGTCAAGCTGAAAAATTAAATTTGTTACCTCATTCTGCCCGTCGCCATCGGGTGTAAATACCTCGGGTTCAATCTTGAATGTACTTTCTTGGGCATCAACAATGCCCTGCGAGTTGGCATAACCTGGCGTGGCAAAACCATCAGCGGCAGCGGCCGACTGCCAATTTGATGCTTGATTTGAAGCTACATTATAATTGATTTTTTCGAGCGAAACACCCGATTTATCATCAACCAAGGGGTGATGAAATTTGTCGGTGTAATCAAATCGGTCAAACACTTTTTTTGTGTCATTTAGCAAAACAACCGAGCCTTCATTGTCGGGAAAAGACGGCAACGAGGGCATTTCTAAAAAGTTCGTTTTTACCGACTTGAAATACTGATTCCGAACCAACTGGGCATTGCGGGTGAGTACCAAAAACTGTTTTGGTTGCAAGATAAAATCGGTTGTGGCGATGGTTTTTAGGTTGGCAATTTTACCCGAGGCATCGACATTTGCCAGCGACCAGTTTTTTAGTGAAATAAGTTTATCGGTGCGGTTATAAATCTCTATAAAATCCTCTCCGTTGGGGCGGGGGTTAAATAATATTTCATTCAAAACTACATTTCCCGAGTCGGCGGGTTTAATATTTCCCAGAGCGATTTGGCTCGAAAGCAGCACATTTCCTGAGCAATCAGCAATGTTTTTGGCAGTCAGAGTATAAATTGTGTTTTCTTGTAAAGTCGAATTTAATACAAGATTTACATTCGTATTCTGTGGCGATTCTACGCTTATCTGTCTGATTACCAAGCCTTTATCAAAGGAATAAGCGTTACTGCTGATAGCGGAAAGGCTATCTAATTTTTCCGAAAAAATCAATTTTATGTTCGTGGTATTCGTTATCTCGAAACGGCTCAGACTGGGCGGTGTGAGGTCGGGTTTGGCGGCTTTAACGGCATTTTCTTTGGCAGGTGTACCTTGCAAAGTAGCCGTGCTTGATGTCCAGTTTCCGTCTTCGATGCACGGAAAATTTGTGTCAATCATTTCGAGTGAATAACCTTGGTTTTTATCTTTTTCGTACCACTTATCGGAATACGTTACCGAAAAAATAGTTTTATTCTGCGGATTGCGGAGTATGAGCGTTATACCCGTATTGAGCAACGAAAAACTCGTCAGTCCGATTACGTTTCCGTAAGGCCTGAAATCGGCTTCGTTGGTGCGGCTCGTAACCAAAACATATACTTTGGGCGGTAAAGTAAAACTCGGAAAAATGACCGTAGTTGTACCATAAACAAGTTTGAAACGGTTGAGGTCGATTGCCTTATCGGTACGGTTGTAGAGTTCGAGATATTCTTTTTCGGGCAGCCCTTTGGTTGGCGTTGGGTCGGCCATTATCTCGCTGATAATGAGATCATTAAGGTTTTGAGCCGAGGAATTATTAGAACAAAAAATGGTGCAAGCCAGTGCAACAACTAACTGAAAACTACTGAATTTGCACCATTTTTTCATAAATTATGCTTCTTTTACTAAGGTTTTTTTAACTCTTGGGGTTTTAGGAGTTTTTGGCTCTTTTATTACTTTGGGTGTTCTTGGTGCTTTTGCCTCTTTCACAACTTTGGCTGGTGACACCGATTTTGGTGTTTTTGGGGCTTTTGTTGCAACGTCTGTTTTTGTTGGTACTAATACAGGAACGGGAGCAGTCGCTACTTCATTTACTTCTTTTGGCTCAGACTTTTTTGCTTTTTTTTCGGGCTTATCTGCTTTCTTTTTCTCGCTTTTTTTATCTGACTTTTTCTCAGCATTTTTCTTTAATTTCTTAGCCGCTTTTTTTGCATCTTTTGCGATTTTTTTCTCCGCTTTTTTGATGGCTTTTTTGATTGCTTCTTCGGCTTTTTTAGCGGCTTTTTTTTCTTTTTTCTCGGTATCGTTCTTTATTTCAGCAACTTCTTTTGCTAATTTTTCGGCCACTTTTTCAATCGCTTTTTTTACCTTTTTGTTCGTTGATTCTCCAACGATAACGGCTGCAAGAGCGGTTTCGATTCTGGTTGATTGTTGCTTTATTTCGGATTTCATTTTATTAGAATGTTTAATGTTACTTTATTGTTAAATTATTATTAATAAATTATTATGCAAAGACACTAAACAATACACAAAAAAACAAAAAAAACGTGT
>JANNEN010000020.1:0-4423 GCA_031378715.1 Emticicia sp. | reverse complement strand
TAAATAAGGAGCCATATCCTTGTCCTCGGCAAGTACAGCATCAATTCCTCCTCCTGCTGCCCATTGTTCAATAGGTTTGTTTTTTAAAGATGGACTCGGCTGATAGGGTGGATTCCAAGGTCTTCCATATCGGGCTACATTTGGTTTGGTCGCAGAAAGCGACCTTATGTAAGAGGCAATTTGTTTCCCTTGTTCTTCAGTTAATTTATGAAATTTTGCTCGTTCAATAATGGACTTATTGGAGTAACTAAACATTTCTAAATCTCTTACATCTTGTGTGTGGCAAGAACTACATTTTGCCTTTATAATTTTGGTTGCGGGCAATTTTTGTCCGTACCAAGATCCATTTTGTCCTTCGGGTAAATAATGATTCCATAAAACGGCATTATCCCATAAATTTTTTCCTTTATTGATGGAATTTTGATCTGAATACGGAGGAAGCCATTTATTAGGGTCATCTTCTTCAAAAGCCGTATTTGGCAAAAGTCGAACATCATTGTCGCCTAATAAATTCATTCTAACCACTCGGTAGCCTATTGAAATGCCATCCGATTTATTAAATCGAAATTTAATAGTATTATCACCTGCAACCAGTCCAGTTTTTGGTATCGTTAACCTTACGGTATTAAACCCACCGTGCGTCATTCCACCTCTAAGCAATTCCTGCTTTTGCATTTTCACCGTCTTCATGGTTAATTCTAACCAATCACCTTGATTAATTTTTACTGAGCCTTTACTTTCATAACTCAGGTTATTAATCATAAACCAAATGCTTTTTGTGGCATCCGCAGTTTGTTGATTAATCGTAAAAGACCTGCTCTCAACCGTTCCCTCAGCTCCTAAAACCTCTATGGGTAAAGCTATTTTTTCTGTTTCAAATGATGGATTAATTACAAAGGAATTATTACGAAGAGTTTGTTTTTTGGACGGGATATTTTTGCCTGTTACACAAAAAGGGGCATAGAACATTATGGCTATGCAGATTAGAATTAATTTTTTCATAATTATTTTCATGTTTTGTTCAAATTTAACTGTTTAAAAACTCTTCACTAACCATTGATTTATGAATAGCAGTTATTAGAACAAAAATTGACTCATTGGTTTAATTGAACATACAGGAATATAATAAAAAATATATATTCAATAGGTATCGTTTAAACAACACAACGATGGACGTGAAATTTCAGCTTTTAGTTCTTAACATTTTGATAAGGTGAGCAATAAATTGCCGATGGATTTCAATCCTTTTTTGCCACAACTTTTGGGGAATAAAAATCGGTTAGGAAAACAAATGGACAAAAATTTGCTTAAAAAACGAGTTTTAAGTTTCTCAAAATCCAGTAGAACTATTGTTTAATAAAGTCGTCAGATAAATTGGGTTTTTAGAAAACTTTGGATAGATTTGAATGGTGGTTTTCCAGAAGAAACAGTGGGTAATTCCTGCCGAAAAAAGTATCTCTTTTGGATATTAAATGGAACAAGTATTATCCGCCCCTCCTTGAAAAAGGAGCAGTACGCCGCTGCGGGGAAAATTAGCACTGCGTGACATGAGCTATCAGTACGGTCTGCCCTTGCCGTGTAATTATGGCGGCTCAAAGTTTTTATAGGAAAACCCTAACGAACAAACGAAATAAAATTCCGTTCCAAAAATAAAGTCGTAAATTGCACGAAATTACAAAATCAGCGAATAAACTTCGTTGATGCACGTTTAAAATCACATAATGAATTATTTATCAGCCGAAAATATCGGGCGAAATTTGGGCGAACGTTGGCTTTTTAGAAACTTGACGTTTGGCATTTTACAAGGTGAAAAAGTAGCTCTCATTGGAGCCAACGGAGCAGGAAAATCAACACTACTCGACATGATTACGGGTAACTCCGACATCGACGGGGGCGTAATCAGCATCAGAAAAGACATCAGATATGGTTATTTGGGGCAGAATCCTGAGCTTCCTTCTGGACGAACGGTACTCGAAACCGTTTTTGCCTCCGAAAACTCAAATACAAAGGCAATCAGAGAATACGATTTGGCACTCGAATCGGGCGACGGTGATCGCATAGCCAATGCAATGGAGCAAGTCGATAACCTAAAAGCATGGGACTACGAGGCCAAAGTAAAGCAGATTTTAGCAAAATTGGGCATTGACTTTTTTGATAAATTAATCGGTAATCTTTCGGGTGGACAAAAAAAACGGGTGGCTTTGGCACAAGTCCTCATCGAAGAACCCGATTTTTTGATTTTAGATGAACCCACCAACCACCTCGACCTCGATACTATCGAGTGGCTCGAAGGCTACCTTTCGGCTTCAAATATAACGCTTCTACTTGTCACGCACGACCGCTATTTTTTGGATAAAGCCTGCAACCGAATCCTGGAAATAGCTGATGGTAAGGTATTTAAGTATCTGGGCAACTACGCTTACTACTTAGAGAAAAAAGAAGAACAAGATGCCGTAGATGCCGCTACGCAGAAAAACTACCGCAACCTACTGCGTAAAGAATTGGAGTGGATGCGTCGCCAGCCCAAGGCACGTGGCACCAAGTCGCAGAGCAGAGTTGATGCTTACTATGACTTGAAAGAAAAGACTGTCAAGAAAGGCCCTGACGAAAAACTCGAACTCAGTATGAAAATGGAGCGAATGGGCAGCAAAATCATGGAGATTCAGCATATTAGTAAGTCTTTTGACGACAAAAAAATCATATCGGAGTTTAATTATACTTTCAAGCGAGGCGACCGAATCGGAATCGTGGGCAAGAATGGCATGGGGAAAAGTACGCTCCTCGAAATAGCTACCGAGCGAATCAAACCCGATATAGGGCGAGTCGTGAAGGGAGATACCATCAAGTTGGGCTACTATTCGCAAGGCGGACTGAATTTTGACGAAAGCCAGCGGGTCATTGAAGTCGTGCGGGATATTGCTGAGTACGTCAAGATGGCCGACGGAACTGAGTTGTCGATTTCTAATTTCTTGACACTCTTTTTGTTTCCACCTGCCATGCAGTATAGTTTTGTGAGCAAGTTAAGTGGAGGTGAAAAACGCCGCTTGCAGTTGCTTAAAATCTTAGTACAGAATCCGAATTTCTTGATTTTAGATGAGCCAACGAACGATTTGGACATCGCAACGCTCAATGTTTTGGAAGACTTTCTGTTGAATTTTGGTGGTTGTTTACTCGTGGTATCGCACGACCGTTACTTCATGGACAAGCTCGTGGAGCATCTTTTTGTCTTTGAAGGCGATGGTTACGTACGTGATTTTCCTGGAAACTATACCGATTATCGTTCGTGGAGAGAAGACGAAGAAACACTGGTTTCTACGCCCCGACCGACAGCCAAAGTTGAGGTTCTCGCACCAGTTGCGGTCACAAAGCCTGCCGAACCAAAGCGTAAACCGACATTTAAGGAACAGAAAGAATACGAAGGTTTCGGAGTCGAAATCGAAGGTTTGGAGAAGAAAAAAGCTATTTTAGTCGAAAAAATGAATTCGGGCGATGGCTCACACGCTGAATTAGCCGCTTGGGCAAAAGAATTTGAAACTATCACTGATACGATTTCAGCCAAAGAATTACGCTGGCTCGAATTATCAGAGTTGATGTAGCATCAAGGAATCATTTTGGGGTGAAAACTGTTTTTTTTCAAAACACAATTCTTTTACTTTATACACCGATGGAGCAAATAAGCGAATGGTTTAAGTATTTGATGGATTCCGAAGAACTCATTCGGACGGGCGGACTCATTGCGATTACGCTGATAATTTTTATCGAAAACGGAATTATATTCGGCTTTTTTCTCCCAGGCGATTATTTACTTTTTCTTTCAGGGGTATTTTGTGGTACAAAACTGCTTAATGTACCCGTTTCGTTGTTGCTATTTTGTGTGTTTACGGCCGCTATTCTCGGCTCACTTTTGGGCTATCTTACTGGTAGATACTTCGGAGATAGCGTTCAGAATAGAGAAGATTCGCTTTTTTTTAAGAAAAAATATATTGAAAATACTCAAAAATATTTTGAAAAATACGGTAGTCAAACCCTCGTAATTGCTCGCTTTTTACCCGTTATTCGTACTTTCTCGCCCATTTTGGCGGGAATCGTCAAGATGAAGTTTTATAAATTCATGGTTTTTAACGTACTCGGGGCGTTCGTCTGGACAATAGTTTTGGTTGGCGGAGGCTTTTATTTTGGCGAAAAATTCCCGTGGATAGTAGATTATGTGCAGTACATTATTTTCTTCTTTTTGGGGATTACTACATTTACGGTTATTCGTGGGTATCTGAACGCCAAAAAAGAATTGAACGAAATGTGATAGTACAGTTGTGTGTCCACTTACAGGCATGGAAATAAATAGAACTTTGATATTTTTTCGTAAATTTATAATACTAACTCATGTTAACCACTTTTTGAAATTTCCCCCGCAGCGGCGTACCGT
>JANNEN010000109.1:0-31782 GCA_031378715.1 Emticicia sp. | reverse complement strand
TTGACGATTATTGCCATTTTACGCAAGTTTAGAATGATTTTAGAAACTCGGCTGTTGGATTGAACTGATGTGAACGACAAAATTTGAAAATTGGAACTTCGGCTACGCTCAGTTACCAATTTTTAAATTTTATACAAACCCAACACTACTCTCGCTCACGTACTTGCATCAAAATTTTCTCTACTTCTTTGCGTACCTGCGAGGCGGGCATATTAAAATTATTATTCATCAAACTAAATAAAATCGTTTTTCCTTTCTTCGTAATTAAGTATCCACTTAAACAATAAACCCCACTTAGCGTACCAGATTTAGCAAAAACGTAGGGCTTTTCTTCGGTTTTAAACATATTCTTTATTGTACCTGACTGACCGCCAGCCGCAAAAATTTCGTATAATTTCTCTTCGGAAATCTCACCGTGAATCTTTTCTAATAACTTGATTATCGAGCGGGGCGTAAACAAATTATACCTTGATAATCCCGAGCCATCGACCCATTTTGGAGCATCGGGCAAGTCCTGTAAGTATTTTTCTTTGATTGATTTAATCACAAACGAAGAGTTGAGCGAGTCTTTGAGCGTTGCACCACAAAGCAGCAGTAGCTGCTCGGCCATCATATTATCACTTTGCTGCATCATCAAGCTATAAACATCTTTGGTGGGCATACCGTAAAGCGTTTTGGCAGTGGCTGAAACGGGGATTTTTAACAAATTAATATTTCGGCGAAGCGTGTCAATGAGCAACTGTTGCGTCAAGCCCGTTGAGGTCTTATAAGGTATATCTTGCTGATAATCAGGCGTTTGTAAGATATTTTTTGGATATAAAAACTGATTATCCGCCACTGTTCGTTCGATTTCTTCACCCGCATCTTTTTTATAAAAACTATTGTCAAAAATACTCGGTTGGGGTTTTAGTTTTTCATCTTTTATGCTCACCCGAACGAAGTTTCCGTACATTGGGAAGGGCGAAATTTCGGTCGAGTTGTAGTCATTATAATCGTCCCACGACCAACCGCTACCGAAATATTGATTAGTAAAGTTGCCGTCCGAGAAATAAAACTTCTTGGTGCGTTTATAGCTTTTCAGGAAATCGAAAGTTTTGGTACTGGTCAGGTCAGGGTGAAAAAAAGTCGGGTCGCCCGTTCCCCAAAAAATCAGCGAATCATTTTTTATTTCGTAGCGTAAAGCGGGAATAGAGTCGCCCAACGTTTTCAAGCAAGCGTACAACGTAAAGAGTTTCGTGTTGGAAGCGGGCGTAAAATATCGGTCGGAGTTTCGCTCAAAAACCATTTTTTGCTCACCCAAATCGTACAAAGCCATGCCCGTAAAACTCTTTGAAAGCACCGCCGAGGTGTCAATCATAGTAGCATAAGGCGAGCGGTTAGAGATATTTTTGGTGGTTTTACAGGAAATCCCGACGAAAGCTATTAAGCTGATAATGACTATTTTACGCATAATTTTTGCTGGTTTGTACGGCACGAAATTACAGAAATTTATGAAATAAAAAAAGCCTATTTTCGGATTGAAAATAGCCAATTTTCTTCACTACTTTGTAAAATGGCCAACTATCAGTAGCCTAAATATGACACCCGCATTTTGCGTATGAACAGACTTTTGTAGATCTACCACACGACTCTGAACCCATGGCAAATATCATCTTTGCGTAACTTCTAACACGATTTTAAGCAAAACTATTTCAGAATATCGCTAATATTATTCGTTACAAAAGTAAACTTTAAAGCATATTAGTTGATGGTTATTCGGTCATTTATCCACAATCCAACCAAAATGCTTACAAAAAATAGCACGTAAAAGATAGTAAAAAAACACTTATACCGATATAAAAGACTACCGATGTACGCACACAAAACATACGATATAACCTTGATAATGGACAACTTATAACCAAATATCCTACGCTGAAATATTAATATCTCATTTTACGCACTTTTTTAATTCCCCCCCTTTTTCAAGGGGAGGTGGCAAAATTCTGACAAAGTCTAATTTTGACGGAGGGGTGAAAGGTCTTTAAAGTGTTTTAGAACAAGTTCTATGCTGAAAAACCACCCCGACTGGGCGTCCCCGCCGACTACGTCAGGCACCCCTCCTTGGAAAAAGGAATGGTACGCCGCTGCAGGTGAAATTAGCACGTGCGTAACATCAGTTAATATCATAACCAAGAACAGAACTTTACAAATTTATTGCCGACCAGATGGCTTGCTATTGATAGCATATAACGATTGATTTCATGTTCCTTTCAATGTGGATAACTTTTTCAGAACTTATATTTTTTTCTGAAAAAAAAATATTTACATTTGTTAATCAAACAGGTAACCTAACCACTACAAGAAAAGTCCCAAATTGGAAAATAAAAAGTATTTACACTATGTGGATAACTTTTTTTGTTTGATTATTCCAATCCATTAATCAAGTAACTCACTGATTATGAGGTCTTAATAATTTCGTAACATTAGATTTTTTAGGTATCGTTAGTTTCAATGAATGTTCGCTGATTTTTTAATCCATGACTATTTACTAATTTTACATCACTCGATGACCCGTCCAACTATTATAATGTTTTTGAATCCGTACAGACTGCATTAGATTTATTTAACAAAACCCAAGAAGTGACAAACAGTCACAGCCAATATACACATTCCATTATTTTGTAAATCTAATTTTGCCCAAATATTTGAGCCAATAAAGATATTGTTGTGAAACCCCTAAAACCCTTTTTCTAAACGCCCATGTTTGTAATCAAAAGAGACGGACGCCGCGAGTCGGTAAAGTTCGACAAGATCACCGCTCGCATTGAGCGACTCTGCTACGGGTTAGAACCCGCATTTGTCCAACCCGTTGAAGTTGCCATGAAGGTCGTGGCTGGCATTTATGATGGTGTATCCACATCAGAATTAGACAGCCTCGCCGCCGAAACAGCCGCTTCGATGACAACCAAGCACCCAGATTATGCTACGCTGGCTGCCCGTATTGCAA
The DNA here is from genome assembly GCA_031378715.1 of Emticicia sp. Classification (GTDB taxonomy): domain Bacteria; phylum Bacteroidota; class Bacteroidia; order Cytophagales; family Spirosomataceae; genus Emticicia. The sequence goes on along the minus strand of JANNEN010000109.1, from coordinate 28,793 downwards.
TTTCAAATTTGCACAAAAATACGCTCAAATCATTTTCAGGTACAATGAAAATGTTGCATTTGTACACCGACCCAAAAACAGGTCAAAATGCGTCGCTCATTGCCAAAGATACATGGAAAGTGATTCAGAAACACGCCGCTTTGCTTGATTCAGCTATTATTTATGACCGTGACTTCGGGTATGATTATTTCGGCTACAAAACCCTCGAAAAATCTTATTTATTAAAACTTCACGGTAAAATCGTAGAGCGTCCGCAACACATGCTGATGCGGGTTGCCGTAGGTATTCACGGTGATGATATTGACCGTGTAATCGAAACTTACGAGTTACTTTCAGAGCGTTGGTTTACGCACGCTACGCCTACATTATTCAATGCTGGCACACCAAAACCGCAGCTTTCTTCGTGTTTTTTATTGACAATGAAAGAAGACAGCATCACGGGAATTTATGAAACATTAAGCCAAACTGCCCAAATCTCGCAGTCGGCTGGTGGAATCGGCTTGGCCATTCATGATGTTCGTGCCACGGGATCATACATTAAAGGCACGAACGGTACCTCAAATGGCATCGTACCGATGTTGCGGGTCTTCAACGACACAGCTCGCTACGTTGATCAAGGTGGTGGCAAGCGTAAAGGTTCGTTTGCAATTTATATTGAGCCACACCACGCCGATATTTTTGAGTTTTTGGATTTGAAAAAAAATCACGGAAAAGAAGAACTTCGTGCCAGAGATTTATTCTATGCCCTCTGGATTTCGGATTTATTCATGAAGCGAGTCGAAGCCAATGACACTTGGTCGCTTTTCTGCCCGCACGAAGCCCCAGGCTTGTCGGAGTGTTACGGAGAAGAATTTGAGAACCTATACGAAAGATACGAAAGAGAAGGCAAAGCCCGCAAAACCATCAAGGCACAAGACCTCTGGTTTGCGATAATGGAGTCGCAAATCGAAACGGGTACGCCGTATATGTTGTACAAAGATGCGGCCAATAGCAAGTCGAATCAGAAGAATTTGGGTACAATCAAATCATCAAATCTTTGTACCGAAATCATCGAATATACCGCCCCTGACGAAGTTGCAGTATGTAATTTGGCATCAATTGCTTTGCCGAAATACATCACAAAAGATGAAAAAACTGGTTTCTTAAAATTTGATCACCAGAAATTATACGAAGTCACGAAGGTAATCACCAATAACCTCAACAAGGTAATTGACGTAAATTATTATCCAGTGCCAGAGGCCGAGCGGAGCAATCTACGCCACCGTCCGATTGGTTTGGGTATCCAGGGCTTGGCCGATGCGTTCATTTTGTTAAGAATGCCTTTTGAGTCGGACGAAGCTCGTCAGTTGAACAAAGATATTTTTGAAACAATTTATTTTGCCGCTATGGAAGCCTCAATGGAATTGGCGGTGAAAGAAGGAGCGTATCCAACTTGGGCAGGTTCACCGATTTCGCAAGGTATTTTTCAGTTTGATATGTGGAATGTAACGCCCGAATCAGGTCGCTGGAACTGGGAGGTTTTGCGTGAGCAAGTGATGAAAAACGGTGTGCGTAATTCGTTATTAGTTGCCCCAATGCCAACGGCTTCGACCAGTCAGATTCTCGGAAATAATGAGTGCTTTGAGCCATATACCTCAAATATTTACACCAGAAGAGTACTCTCGGGTGAGTTTGTGGTCGTAAACAAGCACTTATTGAAGGATTTAGTAAAAATCGGCTTGTGGAACGATACCATGAAAAACAAGTTGATTTCAGCCAATGGGTCGGTGCAAGCAATTCCAGAAATTCCGCAAAACTTGAAAGATTTGTACCGCACGGCTTGGGAAATTAAGCAAAAAACAATCGTCGATATGGCGGCTGACCGAGGAGCGTACATTTGCCAAAGTCAATCATTGAATATCTTCATGGAAAATGCCAATTTCGGAAAACTAACCTCAATGCACTTCTACGCATGGAAAGCAGGTTTGAAAACGGGAATGTACTACCTCCGCACCAAAGCCGCTACCGATGCCGTGAAATTTACGGTTGATCGCCAAGCCATTGCTGAGGTTGTGCCAGCTACGTCGGTAGTAGAGGAAAAACCATTAGATTATGCCAAATACGCCGAAGAGCAAACGGCCAAAACAACCGCAGCCGCTACCTTTGCCAGCGAAGAAGAACTCCAATATGCAGCAATGCAATGCTCACTCGACGACCCCGAGGGTTGCGAAATGTGTGGCTCATAAGGGATTCCGACTTGCTTAAACTCTTTCTTAATATAAAATTATGGCAAAACCACCTCCAAAGGGTGGTTTTGTTGGTTTGTAAGGAGGTATATTAATTTTATAAAAATTTGATATTGCACCAAGCAATTACTATCTTCGATGTTACAAGAGTGTTTATCATTTAAAAAACCATCGCCCCAAAATTATGAAAGAATATAAGGTTGAAACCTTGGTTTTTCACCCAAAACTAACTTTTGATACAACATACATCGTCAAAGAATCGAAAGAGGCTATTCAAGAAAAATTAAATGAATATACCGCCCAAGGTTATACCTTGGTTTCTACAAATACAATTAATTTTGAGTCAGATCTTTACGTTTATCTGTATTTTGAGAAAATTGTTTGAATAATAAATTTCAAAGACAAAATAGACCACAAAATTAAATGGACCCTAAAATAAACCTCGCCGAGCTTACTGATGAAGCATTGGTGCAAGAAGAAACCAAACGAAAAGAACGGTTCAGAAATTATTGCTTCTTGATCGCACTAATGGTTGGTGTGGCTCTGTACAGCACATTCAAGAATGGATTTAGTTTTTTTACCCTCTTTCCAGTATTTTTTGCACCGATTCTGTTTGGTATTAAGGCGAGCCATAGAGCCGTACAAGACGAAATCGAATCTCGAAAGTCTAATCAATCCTAAACAAAACGGCACAATTTAGAAAATTATCCTACAAAATATGATACAATTTAACAAAACCTTAGTCACCGACGACGAACTTCCGTGGGAAACGGTCGGCCCGAAAATAAAACGTAAAATCATGTCTTATAATGAAGATTTGATGTTGGTGAAAGTAGCTTTTGAGCAAGGCGGCGTAGGTATTACGCACAAGCATCCGCATCTACAAATGAGCTACGTAGCCAGCGGAAAGTTTGAAGTTACAGTTGGTCACGAAAGTAAAGTACTCAACGGTGGTGATGTTTATTTTATACCTTCCGACGTGCTGCACGGAGCGGTATGCCTCGAAGATGGTCTGCTGATTGATGTTTTTAATCCTATGCGGGAAGATTTTGTATTGATTAACTAAACAAGTGACCCTAAAAATACTGTAATGTAAATTCCTAAGCTATTTCACCCAATCAGCCAAATCATGTCTTCGTCATGGCCTTGCTCTTTCCATTCTACCAGCACCCGTTGCGTGTCAAGCGTATTGACTGGCATACCAGTATAGTCGGGCTGAATGGGTAAATCCCGTTCGTAGCGACGATTAATAAGGCAAAATAGTTCTACTTTTTCGGGTCTACCAAATGCTTGCATCGCATCAAGGGCGGCTCGCACCATACGCCCCGTTGCTAATACATCATCAATCAGGATTACTTTTTTGTTTTCAATCACAAACGGCACCTTGGTTTCGTTGGGTTTGAGGGGTGTATCTCTCCGCCTAAAATCATCACGAAAAAAGGTAGCGTCCAAATAACCTAATTTTATGTTGATGTTCGTTTCCTCGGTGAGTTTTTTGGCGATACGCTCTGCCAAGAAAATTCCTCTCGGTTGCAGCCCCAAAATCACCGAATTTGAAAAATCTCCATGATTTTCAATCAACTGCTGACATAGACGGTTGAGGGTAATATCAAGCAAGGGGTTGCTGAGAATAAGTCGTTTCATACGCTCGAAAATACTGAATGATAAATATATTATTACTATTGGCAATAGTGAAAAATTGGGTAATAATCTTATGAACTACTGCAATCAGCAGCAGTTTTGCGGGCTTTTCCTCTGAGTAGCCTATCTGTTTGCTCATTCACAAAGATAACGTTGTACCTATTTCTTCGGGTATCTTGGAAAATGGCGATTATCACAGTTTTTTACGCAATACCTACTGAATCACCACCATTTTTTTGCTAAATACCCCTTCCTGTGTTTCTAAGACGTAGATATATAAACCGCTATTAAGGCTTTCGTTACTAAACTCTACGGTGTGATTACCTGCAGATTTAAACTCATTGAGGAGGGTTATTTTTTCTCGACCCATAAAATCTCTTATTTTGAGTGAAACGCTACCTGCCTTTGCGAGCCGAAAATTAATTTTTGTATTGTCCGAAAACGGATTAGGAAAATTCTGCGAAAGTTTGGTTTGCATATTTTCTTCTTCAATGCCCGTCACGACCACAACCGATGAAGCATTCGATGGTATGCTCTCGTTGTGCAGGCGGTCAAGAGCCGTTACGATATACGTATATCGCAAGGCTTGTGGCGAACGCTCGGCATCAAAAAAAGCGGTGGTATCTTTACTAATAATAGCCCTAATTGCCTCGGCTTTGCCAATATCAACGGTTTCGTTATTGGTAAAACGGTACACCACGTATCCCCTGATTTTATCAACTTCAGCACTACCAGTAGTCGGTTTTGTCCATTTAAGTTGCAGGCCCGTACCCGTCAAACTCACCGATAGGTTCTGTGGAGCATCAGGGGCTACGACATCTTTCCAAGCCATTATAGGCATCAGCGAGGGGGTTTTATAGAGTTTCGTAATGAGCGAATCTCGGAAACCTAAGATATTTTTATTCAGTGTATTGGTATTATAAAAAATGCTTCCTTGCACCTTTTCATTGGCTCGGTTGAGCCGAATTTGCGTCGGCATTTGCGTTGGATTTTGCCAGGTTACATTATCAACGGCATTGATTCGGTAAGCCGCTTGACCAATATAAAGATGTCGGTCAAAGGAGTTATTTGCCCACCACGGCATCAAGACGGCATAATCGGCTATTGCGAAACCCGTATTCCAGTAAAGCTGCGGCGTGATGTAATCTATCCAGCCTTTTTGTAACCAAATCCTCGAATCACAGTAAATGTCACTGTAACTCTGCAAACTTTGCGTACCCTGCGGCCCACCCGTATCGGAGCCTAATGGCTGCGATGTTTTTTTATTTTGCCAAATCCCGAAAGGCGAAATACCAAATTTGACCCACGGTTTTATAGATTTTATGCTGTCGGCAATGGTTTTTACTAAAATATTTACATTATCTCGCCGCCAATCGGCACGATTCGCTATTCCTCTGGCATTCTTGGCGTAAGTTGCCGAATCATTGAAAGCAATGCCCGTAGCGGGATAAGGATAAAAATAATCATCAAAGTGCACACCATCAATATCATATTTGTTGGTTACTTCCATGACTACTTGCGTTACGTGCCTGATAACCTCGGCGTTGCCAGGGTCGAGTACCCGCAGGTTTCCGAAGGCCAACAGCCAATCTGGATGCTTGACGGCCACGTGCTTGGGGTCTAAAACCACCGTCGTGACATTAGAAACAGCTCGATAAGGATTAAACCAAGCATGAAATTCCATACCTCGTTTGCGACATTCGCCCAACATAAAAACCATCGGGTCGTAAAATGGCTCAGGAGCTTTGCCCTGCTTTCCTGTCAAAAACTCCGACCACGGAGCCAGTTCAGACGGATAAAAAGCATCGCCATTGGTACGGATTTGCACCATTACGGCATTGATACCTGCTTGTTGGTGCTGGTCGAGAAGTTTGATAAACTCTGCTTGCTGCTGGACATTAGTAAGGGTTTTACTGGTTGGATAGTCAATATTACCAACGGTGGCTATCCACGCCCCCCGAAACTCCCGCTTTGGATTTTGTCCATGATTAATAAACGAAATTAGGCAAAACAAAAGGATTGTAAAATATTGTTTCATCATAAATATTATTTTGGGTCAAGCAAGTTATGCGAAAGAATGAGCATTTACAAACCAAACTTGATTGAAAAGAAATAACACGCCAAAATTATCAAAAAAACCACTACAAAATAGCCGCATTTACGACCTCATGGATGCGTTTCCGAATCTTTGAGGTATTGATTTTATTATTAGCCGAACTTTGATACACTCGGTTCGACAAGAAAATAAAGATTAAATCTCGCTCGGGATCGACCCAAACAGCCGTACCCGTAAAGCCCGTATGTCCAAAGGTTTTGGGCGAAGCATCAATCGCAATTACGGGTTTGTCGTCGCCTGCTTCGGGCTTGTCCCAGCCCAGCCCACGGTGGCTTTTTTGGGTATAATTTTTGGCAAAATGCGGCACTGTTCCCGCAAATAATACTTGCCGTCCACCGTAATAGCCTTTTTGTAGATTCATTTGAAAAAGCTTTACCAAATCGCTCACATTACTGAAAAGCCCCGCATGACCAGCCACACCGCCGAGCAAGGCAGCATTGGGGTCGTGTACTGTTCCTTGGATTTGCGATCCTCTAAAAAGGGCATCGTTTTCGGTTGGAGCGATGTTAAGTTTGGCAAATTTCGTATTGGGATTATAAAGCGTTGCGGTCATGCCGAGCGGCTCATAAATATTTTGTTCCACAAATTCATCTAATGACTGATTTGTGATTCGCTCGACTATTTTTTGCAGCATAATCAAACCCAAATCGCTGTATGTAAAGCGGTAGCCGCCCGTTTTGTCATAAATATTAATGAGCTTCGATTGCTGTATCCATTGCCAAACCGAATCTCTGACAGTGGGCTTAATGTACAGATTATCAGCCACTTGCAGATTTGTGCTGTCTTTTACGAAGTGATAATAATCGCTTTTAAAACTCCCCCCCGACTTGGTTTTTTCCCAAAACGGCACGAACGCCACCAAGCCCGCTTGGTGCATGAGAATATCAGACACGAGTATATTTTCTTTGTTTGTGCCACGCATTTCGGGCAGATAAGTAGCCGCTTTTTCGTTCAAATCAATCGCTCCTCGTTCATTCAAAAGCATGACGGCCTGCAACGTTGCTGATACCTTGGTCATGGAGGCAATGTCATAAAGCGTTTGGTCGTTTACGGGTTCATAAATATCGTAGCGGAGTGTGCCGAAGTTTTTGTTATAAACAACTTTACCGCTACGGGCAACTAATACCTGACAGCCAGGAAACGCCCGATTGCTGATGCCTTGCTGCACGATTTGCTCAATTTCGTTCAATTTTTTAGTATTCATGCCCACACTCTCAGGCGTACCAAACGACACCCGCCCCAAGCGTTCGGTTTGTATGCCATTACCCACTTTCTGCTCGTAGGTCACGGTAACAGGTAGCTTACCCTTGGCGGGCAATGCTCCAAACAATATCTGCGGTACAACCTTCTGTGAAGCGATTTCGTCCTCGTAGCCACAGACAAGCGTCGGCACGACATCGTAGAGTTTCATGCCGTAGGGGTTACCAAAACCCACCACTACGACCTTGGTTTTTTGGCGTAACTGATTAATAAAACTAATCGTTGCGGGCGAAACGCCATAGTTGCGTTCGGCTTTACTGTTCATATCATGCACACTTATAACCACGACCTCGTACTTGGAAGCCTCTTCGAGTACCCACGCAATGTCTTTGTCGGCGGCGGGTTTGAATGGTACTGTGAAATGCTTGAAATTAGCATACTGACTAAGCATTTTTTGAAACTCATTGCCCGATTCAGCACTGATAGCCACCGAAGCAAAACTCGTGGTATCAAGATTAATGAAGGGCAATAGGTTATCTTGGTTTTTGATAATCGTGACGGCTTGCTCAAATAGCTCGGCTTTCAAATCATTGGCTTTTTTGCTGTTCAAATCGCTCCCCAAACCCGCTATTTCGATGGGTTTATAAGTATTCAGACCCGACCAAAACTTTGCCTTTAGAATTTTTTTTACCCGAAAGTCTAAATCTGAAAGTTGAATTTGACCATTTTCTGCCGCCGCTTTTATGCGGTTGAATGCCGCAGGAAGATTACCCGTTTGTAATAGAATATCGTTTCCTGCCAGAAAAGCCAGTAGCTCAGGTTCGCCCGCTTGCAGCCCCGCCGTGATTCCCCGCATATTGAGTGCGTCGGTTACGGTTAGTCCCTCAAAACCCATTTGATTTTTGAGAACTTCGGTTACTATTTTGCGGGAGACCGAAGTTGGCGTATGGGTGCGGGGTTCAAGTGCTGGAACAAACAGATGAGCTGTCATCACACTTGCGATACTATCGTTAATGAGTCGGCGGAAAGGGTAAAGTTCGACTTCGTTCAGCCGATCAATCGAATGAGCAACCCACGGCAAAGTACGGTGGGAGTCTTGGTCGGTGTCGCCATGCCCAGGAAAATGCTTGGCACTACCCATGACATTATATCGCTTCATTCCCTTGACGTACATCGCCCCTTTTTCGGCTACATTATAGGGTGACTCGCCAAACGAGCGAAAATTAATAATTGGATTTTTGGGGTTAGTATTGACATCAACCGACGGGGCAAAATTAATATGAATACCCAAACGCTTGCACTGACGACCAACTTCCTCACCAAACCGCTCTACATAGCTGTTATCCTGAATTGCCCCGAGGGTGATTTGTTTCGGAAATTCCAGCACGCTATCGAGCCGCATACCCACGCCCCACTCGGCATCAATCCCAATCATCATCGGAATACGAGAAATCTGTTGGTAGCGGTTCGTCAGTCGGGCTTGTCGGTGTGGCCCGCCTTGAAAAAATATCAAGCCGCCAAGATGGTAGGTAGCAATATTATTTTCGATTTGTTGATAGTAGCTTTCAGTACGGTTCGAGAAAGTGGCAATCATAAATAACTGCCCGACTTTCTCTTCGAGCGTCATCGTTGCCAGCAAGCTATCTGCCCAGCGTTCTTGCCGAACGAGATACGTGGGTGGTGATTTTTGGGTAAAAATAAAAGAGGTAAGTATGCTAAAAAAACTACATAAAGTTATCAGCAAAAATATTTTCTTTGTTGTAAAAAGCACGGTTTGATGTTTTAGTTTTTGGGGTAATAACGAGTAAAAAAACCACAGATTGTTACAAAAGTAAGCAATCGGTGGCTTAGGAACGAAAATTAAATAAGATACTAACTTCTAAATGTTCTTTTTCCGAACTTCTTCGTTAGTAAAATCCTCATTTAGCGTAGTTCCACTATGGATACTAAACTGCGGTTTTACCGCCTCGAATTTCGCAAAAATAACCAAATTATAAATTTAGTACCCTATTTAATTCTCGTTCCTTAAAATGAAAATCTTCTCGAAATGGATAAATCCCTGACGAGTGCTAAATCTCAAAATAACACCTAACGCTGTCACCGGCGGTGGGGTACAGCATCTGCACAAACCGTCAAATTAAAACCATTCGCTCCGCATTTCAATCGTTACGTTATCTTCGCTCTGCAAGCGTTTTACCAAAGAATCAATTTTTACTAATTCGTACTCATAAAAATACCGCATCGTAGCCAATTTTCCTCGGTAAAAATCTTGATCAGCTTCGTGGGCATTGCTCAGTTTTTCGTTGGCTACTATTCCTTGACTCAGCCATTGCCAAGCAATCGTGATGGTACCAAACATCTCCAAATAAAGCGTAGCATCGGCCAAATATCTCTCGGTTTCGCCTTTGGCTGCCAAGCCCAAAAGATAGCTCGTTGCTTGCTGGGCTTTACTGATGTATTTTTCTAATTTTTGGCTAAACTCTTGAATACCAAGTATTTGTGAAGATTTTTTTAAGGTTTCAGAAACCTCCTCAAAGAAAATACGCATTGCTTTTCCGTTATGAATCGTAATTTTACGCCCCAATAAATCAAGCCCGTGAATACCCGTTGTGCCTTCATGAATCGGGTGAATACGTGCCTCACGGTAATATTGTTCCACTGGAAAATCAGTTGTATAACCCGCCCCACCCAAAATCTGAACCGCCGCACTCGTCGAAAGGCAACACATTTCGGAAGGATACGACTTGGCAATCGGTGTGAGTAAATCAAGCAATAAATTGGCACGTTCTTGAGCTTCGCCTTGCTCCACATGAACCAAATCCGACAATTTGCTACAATACAAAAGCAATGAAAGCGAGCCTTCCACAACCGATTTTTGAAACAACAACATTCGCTTCACATCGGCATGATTAATGATTGACGTTTGGGGCTTACTTGGGTCTTTTTCCGAAATTTTTCGACCCTGCGGCCGCTCTTTTGCGTAAGCCAACGAAGCACAGTAAGCCGCCGTTCCGATAGCAGTAGCGTTCATACCCACGCCGATACGAGCCTCGTTCATCATCTGAAACATGTAAGTCAGCCCTCGGTGCGGCTCGCCCACCAAATAACCATAGCAGCCATCATTAGAACCAACCATTAAGTGGGCAATTGGGGCCCCTTTGTAGCCCATTTTGTGATAAACCCCCGCCGTAGTTACTTGATTATCAACTAATTGACCGCTTTCTAAGCGTTTTTGTGGCACTACAAAAAGCGAAATTCCTTTTGCCCCAGGTGGCCCTCCTTTTATCTTGGCAAGCATCAAATGCACAACGTTTTCACAAGCATCATGATCTCCCGCTGAGATATATATTTTCTGTCCTTTTATCTTGAAAACGCCTGGGCGGCACTCCGCATCGTTTTCGGTTGCTTCGGCCGAGGTCGTGATGTCCGAAAGCGAACTTCCCGCATCGGGTTCGGTGAGTGCCATAGTGCCTTGCCATTGCCCCGAATACATCTTTGGTGTGAAGGTTTCTATCAAAGTTTTAGAGCCAAAAGTACGAATCAAGTTAGCCGCACCCGTAGTCAAAAACGGAAACACACTGGCCGAATAATTGGCCGCCTGAAACACAAACGCTGCGGCATTCAGCACCGTGGCGGGGAGTTGTTGGCCGCCCTCTTCGTAGCTAAATGAGGCGTTTATCCAACCATCTTCGCCCATTTTTTTGATGATGGGCTTCATTCCTGCATGAATCCTGATTTTGCCATCGACGAATTGCGGCTCGTTGCGATCCATTTCGGTCAGGAGCGGATACATCATTTTTGAGGCGATACCCTCGGCGGCATCAAGCACCATCTCGAACGACTCTCGGTTGTGGTCTTGAAAGTACGTATAGCCCGTAAGTGCCTCACTATCAAGCACTTCGAAAAGTTGAAATTGTAAATCTCGTTTTGAGTAAAACATATTTTTCGGTGAAAATCTTTATTTTTGATGATATATTCTATTGCTTTTTCTTAATTCTACGCTAACTGGCGAAACCAGCGAATTAGCAACGTTTGTTCGACTAAAATCACCACCCCTACGCCCAATATTCCGCCCGCAAGCACATCAATCGGAAAATGCTGAAAAAGATACATTCTTGAATAACCGACCAAGATTGCTACCAATAATGCAAAAATAGCCGCACTTTTTTGTTTTGAATAAAGTAAAATAAAAACTGCCAAAGCGAAAGCCGTCAGGGTATGCCCCGACGGGAAACTCTGCCAACGATGAATCGTGATGCCCTCAACGAGATGCGTTTCTCTGCCTAAATATTCATAAACTTGCAGCGGACGGGGGCGATTAAAAATATTTTTCAACGAAACCGAAACCAAAACCTTTGCCAACCACACAACCAGGAGAGCCTTCATTTCGAAGGACTTCTTGTGTGCTCGAACGTAGTGTTCAAACATCAAACCGAACAGCAAACACAGCCAAACTGTATCCTCGCCGAGTAGCGTGACGTAATAAAACAACCAATCTAACAAATTGGTATGATGCTCATTTATCCAGAATATAAGTTGGGTTGGGGTAAAAAAAATCTGCAACAATGCCCCAAAAATGACCCAAAACAGAAACAAAACGAAGAATAAGCGATTATTAGTAAGTATTTTAAGCATTTTATGTGATAAACTTTCGTAATTCCAAAATTAGCCGTAAATTTGCAACCTTTCTGTGAAAACTTGGGCAAGATACTATCAAAATACGACATTAACATTTATGGACTCGAAGAAAAACGTTATACGTTTGATTTTGAGGGAAGCAACGAGTTTTTTGAGGTTTTTGAACAAAGTTTTGTAACCAAGGGTGAGTTTAAGGCAATCATCAAACTCAACAAAAATTCATCGTTGATTCAGTTAGATTTTGAAATCACGGGAAGCGTTGAGCTGGTGTGCGACCGCAGCCTTGACCTGTTCGATGAGCCAATTAAAATAAACGAAAGGTTTATTTATAAATTTGGCGACCGACAAGAAGAAATCTCGGACGAAATTGAGATGATTCCTCACGGAACTGCAACCGTAAATATTGCTCAACATATCTATGACTTTATCGGAGTTTCATTGCCGATGAAAAAACTTCATCCGAGATTCCGAGAAGAAGAAATTGAAGAAGAAGGGCTTTTGTTATACACAACCAACAAAGAAACGGCTGAAGAAAAACAACAAGAAATCGACCCACGCTGGGCGATTTTGAACAAACTAAGAATTGAGAACGAAGAATGAGGAATTATTATCAATTCCTTTTCTTACTTTAATTATATAAAAAAATTATTACATAGTTATTTCAAAATAGTAAAATGGCACATCCTAAAAGAAGACATTCGACATCACGAAGAGATAAGCGTAGAACGCACGATGCTTTATCAACAAAAGCATTATCAGTAGATGCAACCACTGGCGAGATTCACGTTCGTCACCGTGCCCACGTATTCGAAGGCAATTTGTTTTACAAAGGCAAATTAGTTGCCGAAGGCTACCAAAAGGTTTCTTAATGTTTGTTGCTGGATACTGGTTACTTTGAAATTAGTTTCAAAATTCTCCAAACACCTGTCCAGTAGTTTTTACCAACAAACAATTTTTTATTAACCAAAGAGATTGCCTTTATGAAAATTGCCGTAGATGTAATGGGGGGCGATTTTGCTCCCAAAGCCATCGTCGAAGGTGCTGTCATGGCTGCTAACCAATTACCAGAAGGCGTGAAGCTGGTGCTGATTGGTAAGCAGGGTTTGATGCTTGATATTTTGCGAACGCTGAAATATCCCGCCCATGCTATTGAAATGGTCAATGCCGACGATGTTATCGGAATGGGGGAACATCCTACAAGAGCTTTTTCTCAAAAACCCAATTCCAGTATCGGAGTTGGGTTTAGACTTTTAAAAGAGAAGCAAATAGACGCTTTTTGTGGTGCTGGTAATACTGGTGCTATGATGGTGGGTTCACTCTTTACAGTAAAAACCGTAGGTAATATTCAACGACCACCCATTGCGGGTTTTCTTCCACTAAAAAACGGCGGTTATAGTCTGATGCTCGACATTGGGGCAAACGCCGACTGCAAACCCGAGGTTTTGGCCGAATTTGCCGAAATTGGGTCTCTTTACTCAAAATTCTCTTTCAATATCGACCGCCCAAAAGTTGCTTTGCTAAACATTGGCGAAGAAGAACAAAAAGGTTCTACCGTCGTGCAAGCAGCTTATCAATTACTGAAAATTAATAAAAAAATCAACTTCATCGGCAACGTTGAGGGACGAGATTTGTTCGATGGAAAAGCTGATGTAATCATTACGGAAGGTTTTACTGGAAATGTAATTTTCAATATGGTCTAATCATTCTATGATTATGCCGCAACGAAAGGTATCAAAGACCCCCTCATTGACCGCATGAATTATGAAGTAGGTGGCGGTAGCCCAATCATCGGTATCAAAGGAAATGTAATTGTTGCTCACGGGATTTCTTCTCCCGAAGCTATCAAAAATATGATTTTCTTGGCTAAACGTCAAATAGAATCAAAAGTGACTGAGCAAATAATTGAGGCTTACGAAGATTGAGTAAGGTCTGTACCGCAGGTCTGACTCTTCTACTGTTGTGCTAAAAGGCTATTTAATATAACTTACTTCTAACCACAAACGGTCAGACCCGAGGTGCGTAACCTGCGGTGCAGACCTCAAATGACCTTTCGTACATAAAATGAAATTAAAAGCAGCCATCACGGGTGTTCATGGTTATTTGCCAGAAGACATTTTGACCAACGAAGATTTAGAAAAACTGGTGGACACCAATGACGAGTGGATAGTGGCTCGCACGGGTATCAAAGAACGCCACATTCAGCGGGGCGAAGGCTTGTCCACTTCACACATGGCCGCCGAAGCCGTGAAAGGCTTGCTCGTAAAAACAAACACCGACCCCAAAGATATTGATTTGGTGATTTGTGCCACCGTTACGCCCGACTATATGTTTCCGTCCACGGCTAATTTGGTGTGTACACAATGTGGGATTCCGAACATTGGTAGTTTTGATATTTTGGCAGCGTGTTCAGGGTTTTTGTATGCACTTTCGGTGGGGTCGCAGTTCATTGAGTCGGGCAGGTATAAAAAAGTAATTGTTATCGGTGCCGATAAAATGTCGGCAATCGTTGATTATACCGACCGCACAACTTGTGTACTTTTTGGTGACGGTGCGGGAGCCGTTTTGCTCGAACCAACCACCGAAGAGCATGGATTGATGGATTTTATTTTACGTTCGGACGGCACAGGCGAAAACCATTTGATAATGAAAGGTGGTGGTAGCCGTTTTCCTGCCAGCCACGAAACGGTCGATAAAAAATGGCATAATATTCATCAAGAAGGGCCATCGGTGTTTAAATTTGCCGTGACTAATATGGCTGATGTTTCAGCCGAAATCATGGAAAAAAACAACTTGACGGGTGATGATGTAGCGTGGTTAGTGCCACACCAAGCCAACAAACGAATCATTGACGCTACGGCACGCCGAATGAATATCGGTGATGATAAAGTGATGCTTAATATCCAACGGTACGGCAACACAACTGCCGCAACCATACCACTGTGCCTGTTCGACTACGAAAAACAATTAAAAAAAGGCGATAACCTTATTTTAGCTGCCTTCGGTGGAGGCTTTACTTGGGGAGCAGCATACATAAAGTGGGCATATTGAGCAGCATTTTTTGAGAGGAATTACACAAATAATACATACACACAAAACCATCAATTCACATGAAAAAGCTACTAACGTTTGTTTTAGTCGTCCTTTTTTCGTCACCTTTATTTGCCCAACGAGTACGGGTTTTTGAACAATATTCTTTTGGTTATGCATTTGCAAAAAAAATATCAGTGCCAACGTTCATGTATTCTCAACGCTTGGTTTTTGGTAAAAACCAAATGTTTGCCGTAGGTTCGGGTCTAAGAATGACCTATTTTTCGGAGAAAGATAAGCCTTTTGTGGGCGTCGAAAAACAGTTTTCGACTACATCAATCAGAGTGTTTCCACGGGCGAGCATGACCGCCTTTAATATTCCGTTGATTGCGGAGTATAACGGCAAAAAAATAATTGCGGGGTTCAACATTGACCTGATAGGTTTGACCTTTGGCAAAAAACGAGATTCGCTCAGTGTGAAAGGTTTTATTGGTCGAACAGATTCCCTATCGGTGAAACCAACAACATTAAACTTTCTTATGGGCAGTCAAGGCACGACCAACAACGAGGTTTATGTCGGCTTCAAGCTACAAGAAGAGATAATTATTCGAGCAGGATTAAGTTTTTTGTTTACCCGATACGATGCCCGCTATGCCAATAGACCGAAATTAGGCAGTTTTCGCTACAATACTACGGCAATGCCTTTTATAAGTATTGTTTTTAATATTGAAAAATAAAGTCATAATACACTAACTATCAAACAGTTACGAATAATAATAAATAGTAATGGCAAATACAGCAGATTTTAGAAATGGTCTTTGTTTGGATTGGAACGGCGACCTTTACACAATTACAGAATTTCAGCACGTAAAACCTGGTAAAGGGCCAGCTTTTGTACGAACAAAATTGAGGAACATCCGCACGGGACGAGTGATTGATAATACCTTCAATGCGGGCGTTACGGTGACAACGGCACGCATCGAAAAACGGGAATACCAATTTCTCTATAAAGACGAAACGGGCTATAATTTCATGGAAAACGAGAACTTTGAGCAGTTTAATCTTGATGAAAAATTAGTTCCTCAAGCCGATTTGATGAAAGATGGTCAGTTAGTATCGGTGTTAGTTCATGCCGAAACCGAAACAATTTTAAGCGTTGAGCTACCCCAATACGTAGAACTTCGGGTAACTTACACCGAGCCAGGCTTGCGAGGCGATACTTCGACCAGTGCTAATAAACCCGCAACCGTTGAAACGGGTGCAACTATCAAAGTGCCACTTTTCATTGATAACGATGAATTGATTCGTGTAAATACCAATACTTACGAATACGATTCGAGAGTAAAAGAGGCGAAATAATTAAAATATTTTCAAAGACGATAACTTTTTGAGTTTGAAAAACAGAATTTAGAGCAAGGAATTTTATTAATTCCAAAATCATATTTTCGGCTTTTTAAATTTCTTTGTAGCTATCGTCTTTCTTTTTTACATTTGTAATACAAATACACAAACCACGAATAATCTCTACCCTTCATGGAAACAAAAGACATTCAGAAATTAATAGATTTCATATCACAGTCAGGCTTAGACGAAGTAAACATCGAGACTTCGGAGCTGAAACTCGCCATTAAGCGTTACTCAAATGCCGTTCCCGTGGCAGTTCAAGCACAGCCAACTTATGCTGCACCAGCACCCGTTGCGGCTCCCGTACCAGTTCAGCAAGTGGCTAACCCCGCAACGCCCGTAGCACCCGCTGCCCCAGTTGCCGAAACGAGCAATCTAATTACCATCAAATCACCGATGATTGGTACTTTCTACCGTTCGGCGGGGCCAGATAAACCCGATTTTGCCAGTATCGGTGATGATGTCGAAGCAGGGAAAGTTGTTTGTATCATCGAAGCGATGAAACTTTTCAACGAAATCGAATCTGAAATTTCGGGAAAAATTGTGAAGGTTTTGGTCGAAAATGCTACGCCTGTTGAGTTTGACCAGCCTTTGTTCCTTGTTGAGCCTAATTAAGAGCTTAATTCATATTATTTATCATTCATTTTTATATTTTTCACGCTATGAAATTACTCATTGAGGTTGATAAAAAGTATAAACGCTTATTCATGGAAACAGCCAAAGCCGTGCATGGAAAAGTGCAGGAAGTTGATAAATTTTACATGACCGAAGAGCAAGAAGATGCTAAACTATTGAAAGCAATAGAAGAAGGCAAAAAAGAAGGGCGAATGAACAAAGATGAACAAAAAGTTTTTGAACAATGGTTATTTGCTCAATAAAAGATGGAATATGTCATTGAAAAATCTTTTGAAAGAGATGCAAAGAAATTAGATATAGATTTATTGCATGAAATTCAAGATGTTGTTCTGGCTATAAGACAAGCCCAAACACTCGCTGAAATACCTTTTTCAATAAAAAAGATGAGTGGATACCCAAAATTGAAAGCATTTCGATTAAAATTTAACCGAAACAAAGATTTTAGATTGGGATTTTATTTGGAAGAAGATACCTTAATTCTATCAAGAGTTTTAGGCAGAAAAGAAATTTACAAATCATTTCCTTGAAAAGATGTTCAAAAAAATATTAATAGCCAACCGAGGCGAAATCGCCCTCCGAATTATCAGAACTTGCCGTGAAACGGGCATCAAGTACTGAATTTGTAGGTAGAAACTTATTTTCAGTGGAAAACGAGAAATACTATGCAAAATCAAACTTTCAGAGTTGTCATAACAAGGGATGAAGTAGGTGGATATGTTGCAGATATTCCCACCCTAAAGCATTGTGTTTCTTATGGAGAAACTATTGAAGAAGCAATGATAAATATTAAAGAAGCCTTAGAAGGGGTTTTGCTGGTGATGGAATAAGAGGGCTTGCCAATTCATGACGATAGCAATATTGTGGAATATTCTTTGTCTATTACTTCATCTTTTCTAAATCAAAAAACATTGCTTACTGCTTGATTTTATGAATTTATCACCCAAAAATCTAATAAAATTATTAGAACAAAGAGGCTGGATATTGAAACGAATTAATGGCAGTCATCATATTTATTATAACCCCACAACAAAATAATCAATGCCGATTCCAGTTCATGGGAATAAAGATTTAGGAATTGGACTATTTCTTTCAATTCTTGACAAAACAGGAATTAATATTGATGAAATTACAAACCAAAAGAAAGGAAAAAAGTCGAAATAAGATTTTAGAAATATATGTTCAAAAAAATACTAATCGCCAACCGAGGCGAAATCGCCCTCCGAATTATTCGTACTTGCCGAGAAATGGGCATCAAAACAGTAGCCGTTTATTCGACTGCCGACCGTGAGAGTCTGCACGTCAGATTTGCCGATGAAGCTGTTTGTATTGGACCCGCCGCAAGTCGTCAGTCATATTTGAGTATTCCGAATATCATTTCGGCAGCCGAAATCACCAATGCCGATGCCATTCACCCTGGCTACGGTTTTTTGTCCGAAAATGCCGAATTTTCGAGGGTTTGTGCCGAATATGGCATCAAATTCATCGGTGCAACTGCCGACCAAATCAACTCAATGGGCGATAAAGCTACGGCAAAAGCAACCATGAAAGACTCGGGCGTGCCTGTTATTCCAGGTTCTGATGGTTTGCTCGAATCGGTTGAGGAAGGAATCAGACTTTCCAACGAAATGGGTTATCCCGTTATCGTAAAAGCAACGGCGGGCGGTGGTGGCCGTGGCATGAGAATTATTCATAAAGCCGAAGATTTTCAAAAAGCTTGGGACGATGCCAAAATGGAATCGGGGGCGGCCTTCGGCAATGATGGTTTGTATTTAGAAAAATTTATTGAAGAGCCTCGCCACATCGAAATTCAGATTGTGGGCGACCAATATGGTAAAGCCTGCCACCTTTCGGAGCGTGATTGCTCGATTCAGCGTCGGCACCAAAAGTTAGTCGAAGAAACCCCCTCCCCGATTGTTTCACAAGAATTACGTGAACAAATGGGGGCGGCCGCTATCAAAGGTGCCACTTCTATTGGATACGAAGGTGCGGGAACGATTGAATTTTTGGTGGACAAGCACGGCAAATTTTATTTCATGGAAATGAATACCCGTATTCAGGTCGAACACCCAATTACGGAAGAAGTTACCGATTTTGATTTGATAAAAGAACAGATAAAAGTCGCAGCGGGCGAGCCAATTTCGGGCAAAAACTATTTTCCGAAGCTATTTGCGATGGAATGTCGTATCAATGCCGAAGACCCAAAGAATAATTTCCGTCCATCGCCAGGTAAAATTACTAATTTACACTTTCCAGGCGGACACGGTGTCAGGATTGATAGCCACGTGTATGCGGGTTACACGATTCCGTCAAACTATGATTCGATGATTGCCAAGCTAATTATCACGGGGCAGTCACGTGCCGAAGTACTTACCCGCATGAAGCGTGCTTTGCAAGAATTTGTAATTGAGGGCATCAAGACAACGATTCCATTCCACATCAAGTTAATGGACGATGAAATTTTCAAATCAGGAATGTTCACCACGGCATTTTTGGACACCTTCGATTTTTCAGATTTGTAGGAAATCGATCATATCAATGATTTCATGAAAAAGTTTTGTTTTTGAGAGGTGCATAACACTAACGCAACAATTTTTAGGATATTTTAACAAACATTATCTGCTAATTTGTCTAACCTTGTGCAACATTTTACGGCGTAAAGTGTCATTTGGCTATTATTCATATTCAAAACAAGAAAAATATGCAAGCTAATTCAAACCAAATTTCAAAATTATTTACGTTGTTTTTGTTCACGATGTTCTCTTTTGGGGCATTTTCTCAGGAAAAAAAAGAAAAAATCCGTATCAGAATTGAGCAAGAATCCGACGGAAAAACCACAATTAGCGAAAAAATAATCAATGCGTCGGGGCTGTCAAGTAGCCAAAGAGATGAAATGATTGAACAATTCAAAGACTCGGTTTTGGCTCTCAATAAAGGCAAAACACGGGGAGTAAAAATAGAGATTGATAACGGCTCAAATACTAATATAAACATTGAGCAAAATGGTAGTCATTCCGACGACGAGGTGATTATTAGAGAAAAATCACGAACGAAAGATTATAAGAAAAATGATAAAAATTACGGTGAGCATTTTGATTCCGATGATTTTACGCACGAACTAAACAGCAACATGGAAAGCCTGCGAGAGAACATGAAGCGAATGGGCAGAGAGTTCAAATACGATTTTCGGACGATTCCCGAAGGCTTCCCGTTTGGTGATAACAACGACGGTAAAACTATCAAAAAAGTTGATGTTTTTCTGAATAATCCCAAAACCGAAATCCTGAACATACGCTTCAACGCTCCGCAAAAGGGCGATGTCAGTATCAAGGTCTTGGACGTAAGAGGAAATGTGGTTTCGAGAGAGGAAATCAAGGATTTTTCGGGTGACTATGTTGGGCAAATAAATATCGGCAAACAGAAAGCAGGAACTATTTTCGTGATGATTACGCAGGGCGAGGACGGAACCGTGAGGCGAGTGGTTATGCCACCGAATGAGTGACTTTTATTAGAAAATTGAAAAATATACAAAAAACCTCGTCGAAAAACGAGGTTTTTTTTTATTCGCCCAATCGTTGTAGGTAAACAAGGTATTTTTCCCGAACTTTGTAAAAAATTAAACAATGCAATCTCCGTTCCCCGAGCGTAGCCGAGGGGAGGTTAAGTAATTTATGAAAACAAAAGGAATAGTAAAAAATAAAATCAATATCGTAACGCTTGGTTGCTCAAAAAACATCGTTGATTCGGAGGTGCTTTATACCCAACTCAAAGGCAACGGCATGAAGGTTTCGCACGAATCAAAGAAGGACGACTCAAATATTGTAATCATCAATACTTGCGGATTTATTGATAATGCCAAGCAAGAATCTATCGACACGATTCTACGTTACGTTGATGCAAAAGAGGCAGGAATTGTGGACAAAGTTTACGTAACTGGCTGTCTATCACACCGTTACAAAGATGAGCTTGCCATCGAAATGCCCACCGTTGATGCCTGGTTTGGCACAAATGAGCTGCCAAGAATGTTGAAAACGCTTAAAGCCGATTACAAACACGAACTCGTGGGCGAGCGACTTTTGACCACGCCTGCCCACTATGCTTATCTAAAAATCGCCGAAGGTTGCGACCGCCCGTGTAGCTTTTGTGCCATTCCGCTCATGCGGGGCGGACACGTAAGCCAACCCATGGAAAACTTGGTGCTTCAAGCCCAGAATTTAGCAAAAAAAGGTACAAAAGAACTCATTCTGATTGCCCAAGATTTGACTTATTACGGCTTGGATATTTACAAAAAAAGAAATTTGGCCGAACTCCTCGACAAACTTTCGGACGTTGAGGGCATCGACTGGATTCGCTTGCAATATGCCTATCCGTCGGGTTTTCCGTTGGAAGTTTTAGACGTAATAAAAAATCGCTCGAATGTTTGTAAATATTTGGATATGCCACTGCAACACGGTTCGTCCGAAATGCTGAAAATCATGCGAAGAGGCATTGACCGCCCAAAAACCGAGGCTTTGATAAATACTATTCGTGAAAAAATTCCAGAAATAGCTATCCGAACGACTTTAATTGCAGGACACCCGCACGAAACCGAGGAGCATTTTGAAGAAATGTATCATTTTGTAGAAAAAATGCGGTTTGATAGATTGGGGGTTTTTCAATATTCGCACGAAGACGATACGCACGCCTTCACGATTCCCGACGATGTGCCTGCCGAAACGAAACAAGAACGCACCGATATTATTATGGAGTTGCAACAGGGTATTTCGGCCGAACTGAACCAAGCTAAAATTGGTAATACGTACAAGGTTTTATTTGACCGAAAAGAAGGCGGTTATTTCATCGGTCGCACCGAATTTGACTCGCCCGAGGTCGATAACGAGGTGCTGATTCCTGCTACGCAATATGTCCGTTTGGGAGATTTTGCCAACGTAAAAATCAATAATGCCGAAGAATTTGATTTGTACGGCGATTTGGTTTGATATTTAAAATACTGATAATCAGATACTTACAAAAATAAAAGTCCCTCATTGCCAAAACAACGAGGGATTTTTTATTGCATTACGTCATCTATCAAACAACCGCAATCTCGACAACCAGCATAAACTCGTCCATTTCGATTTCTACGGCATTGGCTGGGCTTTCTGCCAAAATTTCGAGCGAAAGAGCCTGCACTTCTTGACAAATATAGGCACGGTTGATGTCAATGGCATCGGCAAGGGTTTGGTTATTATTCAAAAGTTTGATGCTGATTTTATCGGTTACTTCAAAACCCGTATCTTTTCTGAAATTCTGCACACGATTCACAAAATCTCGGGCGATACCTTCTTGGCGAAGTTCGTCCGAAATCGTAATATCTAAGGCAACTGTGATACCCGCATCGGAGGCCACCAACCAACCTGGCACATCTTCGGTCTGGATTTCGACATCTTCTAATTTTAAATGAGTGAATGATAGAATGATAGAATGTGTTATCAGTTCCCCCACTTTTTCTAATTCTTTTAATTGTTCGGCAGACATTGCGTTGATGAAGTTTCCAACTTCTTTCATATCCTTGCCGTATTTCGGCCCGAGGGTTTTGAAATTAGGTTTTACTTTCTTTTTCAAGATGCCCGAATCATCATTCAGATACTCAATTGACTTAATATTTACCTCCGATTTGATGATTTCTTCGACATGACGGATTTGCTCACGCACATTTTCTGACAGCACAGGAATCAAAATTCGTTGCAACGGCTGACGAACTTTTATCTTGTGGGTTTTCCGCAGGGAATGAACCAACGACGAAATATTTTGTGCCAAATCCATCGAAGCCTCTAAATTTTTATCGACCCAGTTTTCTTGGTACGGACACCAATCGGAAAAGTGTACTGACTCGTGACGGAGGGGCGTGTTTTTTGCAACTGCCTCTTCACGAATACAATCTGTGAGGGTTTTGTAGAGCCAATCGCCATAAAAAGGGGCAATGGGCGACATCAGTTGTGCCACCGTAACCAAACATTGCTGGAGAGTTTCGTAAGCGGCTTTTTTGTTTTCGGTCAATTCGCCCTCGTGCGACGAACCGTTCCAAAAACGACGACGGCACAAACGCACGTACCAGTTGGAAAGTTGGTCACACACAAAATCTTGCACCAATCTCCCCGCTTTTGTTGGGTTATAGTCATCGAACTGCTCCCCTACTTCTTTGACCAAAGTATTGAGTTTTGATAAAATCCAGCGGTCGAGTTCGGGCAAATTTGCTTGTGGCACTCTATCAAATTCGGACATTCGGTAATTATCCAAATTGGCATAAAGGGCAAAGAAATTATAGGTATTTGAGAGCGTTCCGAAGAATTTTCGTTGTACTTCACCAATGCCCTCGATATTAAATTTAAGATTATCCCACGGTTCGGCGTTCGTAATCATGTACCAGCGGGTTGGGTCAGCACCGTATTTGCTCAAAGTTTCAAATGGGTCGGCGGCATTACCCAAACGTTTCGACATTTTATTGCCATTTTTATCAAGTACAAGCCCCGTAGAAACAACATTTTTGAAAGCCACCGAATCGAACAACATTCCCGAAATGGCATGAAGCGTAAAAAACCAACCACGGGTTTGATCAACGCCTTCACTTATAAAATCGGCGGGAAAAAGCCCCCTAACCCCCAGAGGGGGAACTTTATCAACGGCATTTTCACTTGTTCCCCCACTGGGGGTTAGGGGGCTGCTGGCTTCAAAAGGATAATGCCATTGTGCGAATGGCATTGCACCAGAATCGAACCAAACGTCGATGAGGTCAAGCTCACGTTGCATGACTTTACCGCTCGGCGAAATTAGGTAAACTTCGTCCACGAAAGGGCGGTGAAGGTCGAAAACCTCACCGAAAGGAACCTCACCCCTGCCCCTCTCCACGGGAGAGGGGTTCTGAACACCAGCCAAATCAAGTCCCTCTACTGTGGAGAGGGATTTAGGGCGACCGTCGCTACGGTGAGGTCTTAATGCTATTTGAATTTTCTCAATAACCCCTTTTGTACCCGTTAATACTTCCTCATTTGTAAATCTAATAACCTCAAATCCTCTAAGATTTAAGAATTTTGTTCTCATTTCATCATATTCAACGGTTTCATCATGAATATTTCCATCTACTTCTACAATCAATTTCTTTTCAATACATATAAAATCTACAATGAAAGTATCAATAGAATGTTGTCTTCTAAATTTGAATCCTAACTTAGAATTTCTTACCTCTTGCCAAATAATATTTTCTGCTTCTGTTTGATTCTTTCTGTTTTCACGAGCAAAATTCTTTAAATTTTGCCAATCTTTGTGTTTTGATTGATAAACAAAATGCTCCCACGTGATAGTTTCTTGAACCTCTCCGAAAGTAACCTCACCCCTGTCCCTCTCCACGGGAGAGGGGTTCTGAACACCAGCCAAATCAAGTCCCTCTCCTGTGGAGAGGGATTTAGGGTGAGGTTTGATGCTATTATTGTACGCCTCAATAAACTTTTCATTCTTCCCACGCTGCTCTTCATTCAAAACATCATCTTTCAGGGCGTGTTTTAGTCCGTTGATGAGTTCTTCAACCGAACCGATGCAAACTTCCTCACCATCTTCCGAACGCCAAATCGGAAGCGGAGTTCCCCAATAACGGCTACGGCTTAAATTCCAATCGACTAAGTTTTCGAGCCAATTTCCGAAGCGTCCAGTTCCTGTACTTTCGGGTTTCCAGTTGATGGTTTTATTCAATTCTACCAACCTATCTTTCATGGCAGTAGTCCGAATAAACCAGCTATCAAGCGGATAATATAAAATCGGTTTGTCGGTTCGCCAGCAATGCGGGTACGTATGTTCGTAACGCTGCACGTTGAAGGCTTTGTTTTCGGTTTTTAGTTTAATCGCAATGCGTTCGTCCACCGAAAGGTATTTTTCTCTACCTTGCTTGATACGTTCGGCTTCTTTTTCCTCGTCCGATAAGTAGGCTTCTTTTACATATTCTAAGGCAAAATCGGTTATTTCCTTTACGAAACGACCCCTTTTATCAACAATCGGCACTTCTTTTCCCGTTTCGTCTTTGACCATAATTGACGGAATCCCGTGCTGTTGAGCTACCCGAAAGTCGTCGGCACCGAAAGTTGGCGAAGTATGCACCACACCCGTACCGTCTTCGGTAGTTACGAAATCACCGATGATGACACGCAGCCCCCCAGCCCCCAGAGGGGGGGTCACGTATGGGAGTAGCTGTTCATATTCGATATTTTCTAAATCTGAGCCTTTAAATTCTGATAGAATTGTCCAAGGAATGAGTTTTTTGTCGGAGTTTTCAAAGCCCTCAAAATCGCCGTCTTTGGCTTTTTCGGTGAAGTATTTTCCTACCAAATCTTTCGCCAAAATAACATTCACTGGCAAAAAGGTATAAGGATTAAAGGTTTTTACCAGCACATAGTTGATGTTTTTGCCAACTGTCAAAGCCGAGTTTGCGGGAAGTGTCCACGGTGTGGTTGTCCAAGCGAGGATATAAATGCTTGAACTAAACTCACGGATAGACTCAAAAAATACTTTGTTTTTAACTTGGATAATTTCAAAAAATCTTTTATCTTTGTGCTGTCTTCGTTCTGCAATGTCATCGGGTTTGGATAACCGAGTAATATTGACGAGCGAAGACATTTCTTTTTGTGTTAGTCCTATGTCATACAAAAAGTTTTTTTCTCCTTGACTTCTCACCACGACTTTTACCCAATAGCTTTTCTCCTCTATCTTTGTTTCAGCCAAAAAATACAAATAATTAGATTCGTCGCCCTTTTTGCTCTTGCTGGTTTCGATCAAGATACTTTTTTCTAATAATTCGGGAATCCCCGCTGTGACGTAAACATCTTGAAAAGCAGGCGAGAAAGAAAGAAATTCTTTGATTCCTCGGCGGCTTACTTCAATGGCGATGTTTGCAGATGCGTTTTGAAATTTTTTATCCCGAAAGTTTTCCATCGCAAAATCACGGGCTTTATTTCGGCAGGTGACTAAGTCTTGGTTCAAAAGATGCTGATAATCAACCTCAATAAAATCAATTGCACTTAATTTTTGATATTTTTCACTATCCGCTACCTTAAACTGGGCAGTCAGAGAAGTATCTTTCACATCTTTGTACGTGCCTGGCATATTGAGTTCGTGTGAACTTAGCCCCGTACCTGCGGCGGGCGAATACGGCTGAATCGTGTAGCCCTTATAAAGCAAACCTTTCTTGTGAAACTCCTTCAATAAGTGCCAAACGCTTTCAATATATTCGTTTTTGTAGGTAATGTACGGATTTTCGAGATCGACCCAATAGCCCATTTTTTCCGTCAGGTCGTCCCACAAATCCGTAAAACGCATGACGGTTTCACGGCATTTTTGGTTATACTCCTGCACGCTTATTTTCTTTCCGATGTCTTCTTTCGTGATGCCGAGTTCTTTTTCAACTTGCAGCTCAACGGGTAACCCGTGCGTGTCCCAGCCACCTTTTCGCTTCACTTGGTAGCCTTTGAGGGTTTTATAGCGGCAAAAAATATCCTTAATCGCCCGAGCCATTACGTGGTGAATGCCAGGCGTACCATTTGCCGAAGGTGGGCCTTCATAAAATGTAAAAGCGGGCGAACCTTCACGAACTTCGATGGATTTTTCAAAGATTTTGTTTTCTTTCCAAAACTCCAAAACCTCGTCGGCAATAGCTGCGTAATTGATTGATTTATATTCTTTGTAGTGCATGAGGTTGTTTTAATTGTTGTTTTGAGTTGCACGTGGTTGCAGATTGTTTTTACCAAAAGAGCAACCATTTGTAACAACATGAAACATTCCCAACAAGTTTTTAACAGTTTTTAAACCGCAAAGATAAGGATTTTTTGCCCTTCAAAACACAAAATTTCGTTGGTGATTAAACCTTTTGTTGCTTTTTTGTATCAAATCAGAAAATATTTACAGAAAAAGCCATGTTACAAAAACACATTCAGCATTTATATTGGCGAGCGGGTTTTGGCGAGCCTTACGCAATAGTACACGCAACGGAGAAACTTTCTGCCAAGCAATTATTCAAGAAAATGCTCAAAGATTCGGAAGATTTCAAGCCGATTGATATTGTTGATATGAAAGAACTCGTTGCTGAATTTAAGCAATTACGTGAAATGCGTGGCATGAAAAAAGAAGGAAGCCCCCTTACCCCCAGTGGGGGGATTTCTGTTCGTGAGAATAAAAAAGATTTTAGAAAGTTTCAGAAAGAAGAACAAGGCACGCTCAACACAACTTGGATTGGCTTGATGACGGGCGAAAAAGGGGCTTTGCGAGAGAAAATGGCTTTGTTTTGGCACGGGCATTTAGTTTCAAGAAGTCTAAACCCTGCCTTTTCACAAAGTTATTTGAATACACTTCGTGCAAACGCTTTGGGTAACTTTGGTGATTTACTTTTGGCAGTTTCGCAAGAACCTTCGATGTTGCAATTTTTGAATAATAAACAAAACAAAAAACGTAGTCCGAACGAAAACTTTGCTCGGGAATTGATGGAACTTTTCACCCTCGGACGAGGAAATTATTCTGAACGTGACATCAAGGAAGTAGCACGGGCATTTACGGGTTGGGACAGTAATTTTAAGGGCGAGTTTATTTTTCGAGAAAACCAACACGACGACGGCGAAAAAACGATTTTTGGCAAAACGGGTAATTTCAAAGGCGAAGATATTATCAAAATGATTCTGCAAAAAAAGGAAACGGCACAATTTATTACGACCAAAATTTACAAACATTTTGTGAACGAAAACATTGATAATCAGCGAGTTACGGAATTATCTATGCGTTTTTATCAATCAAATTATGACATTGCCGATTTGCTCGAAGGTATTTTTACCGCCGATTGGTTTTATGATGAACGAAATATCGGCACGCACATAAAATCGCCAATCGAGTTATTAGTCGGACTCAAACGAACGCTAAATTTCGACTTTGAGGCACAGCAACCTAACCTTTATATTCAGAAAGTTTTGGGGCAAGTATTGCTTTATCCGCCCAATGTAGCGGGCTGGTCGGGCGGACGAAATTGGATTGACAGCTCGAGTTTGTTATTCAGAATGCAGTTACCCGCCTTGATTTTTTCGGGAAAAGAAAGCAATATTTCTGCCAAAAACGACGGCGATGTAAACACCGAATATCAGTCCAAAAAACGGGGTTTCAAGGCAAACATGGATTGGGCGAGTTTCACGCAAAATTTCGCCTCAACAAAAGAAAATCCAGTTGAAGAACTAAGTAAATATCTCTTGCAAGTACCTGTAAATGAGGCATTTAAGCAAGGAATTGCCAACAAATTTCAGACTGATTCGGAAGGAATCAGAAGAGTAACTTTGGCACTCATGATGCTGCCTGAGTATCAGGTTTGCTGAACTCAATTATCAGTGAACAATTATCAGAGCTTGAGTGGTATATTTTTATTCACTCATTTATTAATTCATTCAATCATTGAATTATGACTTCGAGAAGAAATTTTATAAAAAAGTCAGCATTGGCGGCCATTGCATGAGGAATTAAAAAACTTCCTGCTCCCCCACAAACGGCAATTTTTTTAATTTTGCCCGTTCCGTTGGGAAGGTTGGTGATGCCGCGAACGTTTTGGTCGCCCTTACGGGGATCAATGCCAAGCCGAACGGCGAGATCAATGGATTCGACGAATTTCGCGGTGGCGGTCTTCTTGACCAAAGCGATGGCTTCGGTCACATCATGAAGCTGGTCTTTATTAATGCTGCCAGCAATAGCTACGTAGCGCGGCGAATGTGCCGCTTTTTTAGTTTTCTTCAATTTTTACCTCTCGTGGTGCGGGCGGGTCACGAGTGACTCTCCCACGGGATAGCATGAAGATACCTGATTGGTGGCTAATTTTCCTACGAACGATCCAGCTTTTTGCTCATGTAGGCTTGAACATC
>JANNEN010000095.1:0-7566 GCA_031378715.1 Emticicia sp. | reverse complement strand
AATTGGTTTTGTCGCTTCGTTGGAGAGTTTTTTGCAACATCGGACGACTTTTCAAAACTGGGTTTGTCGCTTCGTTGGAAAGTTTTGCGACATTAGACGACTTTTAAAAATTGGTTTTGTCGCTTCTTTGGAAAGTTTTTTGCAATATCGGATGACTTTCGATGGACGGTTTTTTGCCCGTGGACGCATTATCGGACGACAAAAACACTGCACACAACAGGGGTTTGTGGCAATTGGGGCGGACGGAAGAGATTGAACATTTGGAATTCTTTTGTACTTTTGTTCTCGGCGAACGGAAACTGCCAAAAATTTGTAAGTAGTTGAACATCAGTAATTTATATGGGCGGACGTTCGGGCGAGACGTTTTCAAAACCCCAACTTCCACAAGCCCTTTTCGTTGGCGGTCATTGTGGGGCGACACTTCACAATCTCAATATGTGAAGAATGCAACTTTTTCCATAGATTGTGTAACACTTATTAAAGTTTAAAACGATACTTTTACCAAGCGGTAATTTTACCTCTGTAAAAAAGCAAATCAAATGAGAAAATTGAAATTACAAGTGCAAACAACCATTGACGGTTTTATTGCAGGGACAAATGGAGAAATGGATTGGATGCATTTTCCTTGGACAGAAGATTTAACTAATTATGTGAAACATATTACCGAGCCAGTTGATACAATTCTTTTAGGCAGAAAACTTGCAGAAGGTTTTATTCCACATTGGGAAAGTGTTGCTGAAAATCCAAAAGACCCAGATTTTGAAGGTGGTGTTAAATATACAAACACACCGAAAATTGTTTTTACCAAAACTCTTGACAAATCAATTTGGGATAACACCATTTTAGCAAAAGGTGACCTTGTTGAAGAAGTTAATAAAATTAAAAATCAAACTGGTAAAGACATTATAGTTTATGGTGGCGGTACTTTTGTTACTTCACTAATTGAAGCAGGACTTATTGACGAATTTCATTTGTTTATAAACCCATCTGCAATTGGAAATGGTATGACAATTTTTAAAGGTAGGGAAACAAAGCAAAGAATGAATCTTAAACTTGCTCAACAATTTGATTGCGGAATTGCACTACTTTGTTATGAAGTTAAAAACGACTAAATAATTACAAAAGTTTTGCACTTTTCTCTTTGCAATTTGACTGGCGACAAAAACAATGACCGCCAATGACGAGTTGGCGGTCATTGTAAAGGACGACAAAATGAACACAAAACATCATTCAGACACAAGTATATGACAACGGAAAAAGATAAAAGTGAGCAGAAATCAAGTGGATATGGTGCGACACCTTTTGCTCAAACTTATTTTCACGGGACAAAGGCAGACCTCAAAGTTGGAGACCTCATTGAAGTTGGGTACAACTCAAATTACGGAGAAAGAATAAATACAAAATACATTTTTCTGAGTGCCACATTAGACGCATCTATTTGGGGTGCTGAACTTGCATTTGGAGAAGGACGAAATAGAATTTATTTAGTTGAACCAACAGGACAAATTGAAGATGACCCAGACTTGACAGATAAAAAATTCCCTGGCAATCCAACGAAATCTTACCGTTCGACAGAACCGTTTAAAATTGTGGGAGAAGTTACGATTTGGCAAGGACATCCAACCGAACAAGTAACGGCAATGAAAGAACACCTTGAACGACTTAAAGAACAAGGCATTAATTCGCTAAATGACGGCTGACATCGACACTATAATTTCATGTGAACTGGAACTGAATAGACTTATACGTACAGACGACAACGAAAAACAACGACCGCCAACATAGTATTGTGGCAAGTGGGGGCGGACGGAAGTAATTGAACTTTGGTAATTCTTTTGTACTTTTGTTATCGGCAGACGGAAACTGCCAAACATTTGTAAGTAATTGAAAATCAGTAATTTATATCGGCGGACGTTCGGGCGGACGAGTTTCAAATCCCCCACCAGCCACAATACTTTTTCGTTGGCGGCAATTCCCCCTACTCGAAAAAACGAGTTGCAAAAGTAGGCTAACGTTTGTACGTTTGCGACACAAAGAGAAATAGACCGATTTAAAATTGGTGTTCGTAGCCCGATGGCCATTCAGGTCGAGATGTATCATGTTCTATAATCTTTTTTATAGAGCTTGTGTTGCAATCATTGGTGGCATTTATTTGACCCCGTTCAGAATATTGATAAACCTTTACATACATCTTCTTTGTATTTTTTTTTACTTAAAAACAACAAAAAGATGCAACAGAAAAGCAAGCAAAAAAAGCCCAAAACAGTCAGTTTTCCTATTGTTTACCCAAATGCGGCAGGCATAGATGTCGGTAGTAAAAGCCATTATGTAGCCATTGGACAAGGAAAAGACGATGTAAAACAGTTTGGTGTCTATAATGAAGACTTACAAGCCTTAGTTCAGTATCTGAAAGACAATGGCATTACCCATGTTTGTATGGAATCAACGGGGACTTACTGGCAAAGCCTGTTTAGTACTCTTCAAAATGCTGGATTAGTTGCTCATCTGACCAATGGAAAATACACCAAAAATCCTAATGGTAAGAAGACAGATGTTCTGGATTGTCAGCACATTCAAAAAATGTATAGCTTAGGAATGTTGCAAAGCAGTTTTTTGCCCGATGCCATCACAGAACAACTCAGAACTTATACCCGCCATCGCTTGTATTTGATTGAACAAGAAGCCGATTCTCTACGCAAAATGCAACACTATTTAAGGCTCTTAAATGTCCGATTAGATGTAATTGTCAATGACATTGGGGGGCTTACTGGCATGGCAATCATTGAAGCGGTTTGCCAAGGTATTACTGACCCCGAAGCCTTAGCAAGTTTCCGTAATCATAATTGTAAAAAAAGCATAGAAGAGTTTGTCAAAGCCCTACAAAGCAATCAAAGAGCCGATTATTTGTTTTGTCTGCAACAAGAATTAGCCCTCTACAAAACTTATAGGAGTCAAATTACTACTTGCGATGAAAGCATCAAGGTAATGTTGGAAAATGAAATCAATAAAGACCAAGATAAAAAATCTTTACAAACCACCCCAAAACCCTATAAAAGAGCCAATAAGAATGCTCCTAAAAATATCGACTTGAATCAGGTGGCGTATCAGTATTTTGGTGGGGTAGATTTGATGGAAATTGAGGGCGTAAGTCATAGCACTATCTTGGGTATCATGAGCGAGGTTGGACCAGAAGGGTTCTCAAAATTTGCCTCAGCCAAACATTTTACCTCTTGGATGCACTTGACTCCCAATACTAAAATTACAGGTGGAAAAGTCATCAATAGTCATATCCCAAAAGGCGGAAACAGACTGAAAATAATCCTAAGAAACGCCGCCAATGTCATCGGAGGATTAAAAGATACCCACCTTTCCAACTTTTTTAGACGAATCCTGAACAAATCCGACAGGGCAACCGCCATCAGTGCCACAGCAAGAAAATTAGGCGTGATAATTTACAATATGGTTACTAAAAAAGAACCCTACAATCCACCAACAGCTTACTTGATGCTCGACCAAAAAAGAAAAATGGGGTTAGTAAAACATATTAAAAAACAAATCCATAAATTTGACTTGACAACGCAGGATTTGGGCTTTGTAACAACCTAAAAAGTGTACGTTAGTCAGAATTTTATGAGAACACCCAAAAAATAAAAATGAACGAATCTGAAATTATAGAACAAGCTAAACATTACTTTGGTAAGGACAGAAGCCATATCAAAGAGTTAGTTTTATCATATGAGTTCACGGGAAAGTATTACAAACAATGGAAAAAAGAAATTGGTAGTATAATTTCAAATCCTAATGAGATAAAATTTAAACTTTTCGAAGATGTTATATTGTGGATAAAGGACAATAAAGCTAATGAAATTAATTGGAACTGGATTGGTGATTTAAGTTGGACAATTGATGTTTTACTAAACCCTAATATTGACAAAGGCTATGATTGGGACAAAAAATTGGCATTAAAATGTAATGGAACAGCAAGAATTATGACTTTCTTTATTTCTGACATAATTCCATGTTACACTTTTGATTGCTACTACATGACGTACACTAAAAAAGAAAACTATTACGAGTTTGGACCAATTCAAAAATTGACAAAACACGAAGAAAGTATTTTGAATAAAGTAAAAACTCTTTTGGAAAGTAAAGAACTTCAATTTGTGAAAAAAGAGTTTTGCGATAAAAGGCTTTCAGAACTTTATTCAGACACAAATTCAAACGGAAACGCAACTTTATTTGATGTCTTATTTACAGATACAAATAATTTCACGACAGAAATTAAAAGATTTTGCGACAAAGATATTACTGAAAAAAGTGGACAAAAATTTCGTTGGTCGGAATACTACAACAAAAACGGAACTTTAAGAGAGCGAACTGAAAGCAGATGGACAAGTTCAGGTGATTACTTTAAAATCGTTTCAGACAACAAAGGGCAAATAACATTAGTGGAAGTAACAAGAAAAAGAATTGAGCGAAAAAAATACCAACAATTTAAGTTAGACATTGTAGAAGAATTTAGAAATAAACAACAAAAAACAAAAAAACAGCCGCCAACATGGGTTCAATCCCATTAATTTAAGGTTTTTATGTGGCATAATTGTTGCTCTTGGGGGTGTTTTTTGTAGAGTGCTTGTTTTGTCTTTTGGAATCAACATGACAGCCCCTACCGCTTTTTTCATCAGTGAAATTGGTAACTCAAATTGTCAATGAACTTGGAATAATACAATTCTAAAAACCACGCTTGTAGTTCTTCTCTGTATGATGACGCTCGTTTTGCCGTAGCATCTTGCCAACACGTTCCTTGCTCTTTTCCTTCACTATTTCTAAACTTTGAAGGAAAAGTTCCGTCATCTTATCTAAAATATTTATGAACTCACTTTCGCCTAATAAAAATAAATCCTTCATGTACATCCGAACTGTATTTATCCCAACATTACGGTTCACTTTATAGCCTTCGTTCTGGCTTTTCTTATTCTTACATGATTGATTTTGACGCTTCTTTGATAGCTCTTTTACTTGCTTGTCGGCTTCTATTTGTAGTATGGTTTGTAGGTTATAAAATATCAAATTTATGTAGATATCTTGCTTTACAGACAGTGCTGAATAGCCACTAAAACAACCTAACATCTGAAAACTTTTTAAACAAAAAAAGCAGGTCTCAATTCCCCAACGTTGTCTGTACAATTCTGCTAAATCGCTTACTGTAAAGGTTTTATCTAAATTTGTCATCAGTATCTCCATTTCGCCCGTGGCCAGCATAACCTTGACCAAACGGTACGATACCATATCTTGTTTTGACTTCCTAATGCCGAAGGTTTCTAACCTTTTGTAGGCCCGTTCTGTCATTTGTTCAGTGATATACACCTCATTATCAGCACTTTGAACGAATTTCTTGACCGTATTTGAAAAATCTAATTTTAGACGTACCACAAACTTTGATTGGTATAATTCATGAAAAAAAACCAGTATTTGTGAGCCATAAGCTCGGTCATAAACCGAAATAACATTTTTAGGGATTTTAGAAAGCTGATTGCCCAAACAGCAGACTAAATCTGAGGTGCGTTTATCGTAGAGTGCTGCCAGTGTAATGAGCTTTGAAGATATATCATAATATACCGATATTTTGACAGATGCCACTTCTTTATACTGATTTTTATGAATGCCTATTTTACGGGTTTCTTCGTTGTCGGGCAGTAATTGGCAGGTGCTATCGCAAGCCAATAAACGGTATTTCCTGAAGCGTTTGATGGGGGCATTTTCGTAAAAAACCTTGAGGATTAAATCGAAAAAGGACTGGTAAAATTCGATTTTAATTTTTTTCGGCTTTGACAGAAGGCAGATTTGCTTACAAAAGCCTCGGGAAGGTATTCAAAAAAAATGTTTAATTCATTCTGAATCGACTTTTTCATCAGCCCCAATTGGAGAACGATGATATTGAAAAAGTTTAATTTTCGATTTCTGGTAAAATGGGCTGGTTTTTCCACAAACTGTTCAGGATTTTTACTGGTTTCGGTCAGAAAATTACGGACTGACGAAAATTTTTTTGCTTAAATTTGTCATGATTACTTATTTTTAGATTGAGTAATGGAGGTAAATATACACTTTTTTCCTTAACTTAATGGGTATGAACCGCACGGGCGGCCCCGATGAGTTTGTGGCAAGTGGTCGCACCGCCGTTGCGAGGCTGACAAAAGTTATTGAACCGCACCGCAGCGGCGTACCGTGGGCGACCCCGATTTGGAATTTTATTGTACCGCACCGCAACGGCGGACCATGGGCGGCCCCGTTTTGTTTCGTCACGGTACGCCGCTGCGGGACGGAAACTTAAACAACCTCTAAGTCATGAAGTTCTCACCCAATCAGGTCTTTACACGATACCGCCAACTGCACAGCCCAACACCCAAAAATGATAAACGCTCCCCTCCGAAACTATTACCCAGCAAAATCAGTTAAACAGTTTACATTTCAATAAAAAAATCTGTGGCAGAAATACAAAAAAACGACTCCTCTCCTTCTGGTAAAATCTTCGATTTAATAATCCTGAAACGTCTTTTTCAGTTTATAAAACCCTACAACACCAAGTTTTATAGCTTGGTACTGACCATCATGCTGGGTGCAATCTTGGCCCCTGCCCTACCCCTACTCATTCGTCAGACGATTGATGGGCCAGTTTCGGCGGGCGATTACGCAGGGCTTGCCAAGATGCTCGGCGTCATGGCGGGGCTTTTGGTAGTGCAGTCGCTGATACAGTTTACAAATACATATCTGGCTGGTTGGCTCGGACAAAATATTATTCGTGATATTCGGGTACAACTTTACCACAAAATCTTGCATTTACGCTTAAAGTTTTTTGACGATACTCCAATCGGACGACTCGTGACCCGCACGATTTCGGATATCGAAACCCTCGCCGACGTGTTCAGTGATGGTATCGCAGCCATCGCTGGTGATATTTTGCAGTTGATTCTTATTATTTCGGTCATGTTTTATACCGACTGGCGGCTCTCGCTCATTAGCCTCTGCACGATTCCGTTTATGCTCGTCAGTACGTATATTTTCAAGGAAAAAGTCAAGAAATCGTTCAATGAAGTGCGTAATGCCGTTTCTAATCTCAACTCGTTTGTACAAGAACACATCACGGGCATGAGCATTGTACAGATTTTTAATTCCGAAAAAATTGAATTTGATAAATTCCACGCCATCAATACCAAGCACCGTGACGAAAACATCAAATCAATCATGTATTACTCGATTTACTACCCCGTGGCCGAAGTGATAGCGGCTTTGGGTACGGGTCTGGTGGTATGGTTTGGGGCAAAACAAATGCTCAACGCTGAGGTAACTTACGGCACCGTGACGGCTTTTATTATGTTTATCAATATTTTCTTCCGCCCGATTCGCATGATTGCCGACCGCATGAACACCCTCCAAATGGGCATCGTGAGTACGGACAGAATCTTGAAATTATTAGACAGCGATGACTACACAGCCAACGACGGACACCGAAAAGCTAACCTCCGAGGTGAGGTTTCTTTCAAAAATGTTTGGTTTGCGTACAATGAT
>JANNEN010000087.1:0-4722 GCA_031378715.1 Emticicia sp. | reverse complement strand
AGATTGACTGATGTGTGTGGAAAGGTTATTCGGGGGATTTAATAAAAAAAACCTCATTATTTGCTATTATTTATGTGGTACTACAACAACATTTTACCATAAATAAATGAGCAAAAAAAAGTTATGACGAACTTTGGACTTGAGTGAGTAATGAGTATTTTTTCAAATACAATAAAATCCCAACAATCAATTGGTCGTATCATTAATAATTCAACATTATTCATTACGAGATAAATTATCTTAACCACCAACAATTTCTTTAAGCTTGTAAATCATATCGTCCCAAATATCTTCTAATTCTGACTCATCGCTAATATCCGAGTTATCCGTAATTTTCAAGAAGGTAGCGTTTGTTAGTTCACTTTGCTCTAATTTGAATTCAACAAAATTACCCTTTTGGTCATCTTTAAGAAAATCAAATTTAACTAATTTATTAACTCGTTGAACCGACATTCGAGCGGGGTGGCTTTCATTGTCCCATACAAAATCAAAGTTTGAGTCGCTGGTGTATTTTACTTTTGAAGCAAACCATTGCTGCAAGCCAGCAGGAGTACTAAAATACACGTATAATACCTTAGGCGAAGCCCTAAATTCATACTCACGTGAAAACTTGAATTTTTCCATCATTCTAAAAATTTAGAAATATAACCAAAACCGAACTCGATTTGGGTGTATTAAATAACTTTTTCAAGAATTTCTATAAATTTTAATGAAATCTTGGTTTGCAAAATTACTTTTTTTTGCAATGTAAGAAAACTTTGTGTAATTTTGTAATATATTATTTGAGGTAGTTAAAATCACCCGAAAATACTGCGGGATAGCTCAGATGGTTAGAGCGTAGGATTCATAACCCTAAGGTCGGCGGTTCGATCCCGCTTCCCGCAACGAAAGGAGTTTCAGTTTTGAATCTCCTTTTTTTATGGCCAAAATTATCATATTCCTTTCTAATGCAATATCTCAAAGATTAATTTCCTCAGAATATCACCTTCATTTTCTTCTCCTGTTTCTACGCCTTTTGATTTTAAATCGGCAATTCTTATGCAATGTATCACAAAAGCCAATTTTGACAAAGAATAATTTCGTGCGGCCATTGTATAGTCTTTGGCAAAAAAGCTATTTACCTTTAATAAAGCTGCCACGCCCGAATCAGATTTGTCATCTGAACCATGAATGAGCAAAACTTTACTAAAAAAATTATATAATATAATCAAGATTGGTTGAATCGGATTATCCTTCGTATTATTGCCAAAGTAATTTATAATTTGGTTGGCTTTCATCACATCACGAATAATTAAGGCCTTTTGTAGTTCAAAAATATTATATTCTTTGCTAATTCCGACGTATTTTTGAATCACGTCGGCATCAATTCCTTCCCCGAGTTTAATGTTTAATATAACTTTTTCAAGTTCGCCCGTCAATCGCTTCAAATCGTTTCCGATGTGTTCGATCAGCAACTGTATAGCTTTCATGCTGATTTTTACACCTCGACCGTGGGCATAACTCGCAACAAATTCGGGCAGTTGATTGTCATAAAACTTCTTAAAATTTTGCAAAACTCCGGTTTTACCGAAGGCCTTCACCCAAGTTTTGCGTTCGTCTTGGGCATTAGAAAAGCACATAACCAAAATCGTAGAAGGGAGCGGTTTTAGGGCGTAATCTTCCAAGAGTTTTTGATTTTCTTTCAACTCAATGCCCTGTATTTGGTTACATTCCTTAACGATAATTAGTTGCTTTTCGGCCATCATCGGGAAGCGGCGGGCGTAGTTGAGCAAGCCTCCAACGGTGAGTTCTTTGCCAAAAAGTACAAACTCATTGAAACCCTTTTCGGGAGCGGGAATAGCCAACTGCTGAATTTTATCCGCAATTTGCTCAATATGAAACTGTTCTTCGCCGTGCAGAAAATAAAGCGGCTTAATAGTCTCTTTTTTTAAGGTTTTAAGTATTTCTGACATTTGATTTCAGTGAACAATTAACAGTCGTTATTCTGCTATCAGTTAGCTCATTATTTTATGCTACCATAGCCGTTTTTACTCAAAAAAGTATTACATTCCAGCATTATTTTTGGGAAAAACAATTTGAATTTTTCATCAAATAAATCATAGTGCAGTTTCAAATCTTCGGTGGCTTGCTCCATGTGCGACTCATAAGTGGTACGGCGAGAAATCCCCGTTAAGGCTCTTTCGATTCCCCAAAACTCTCCGTAATTTTTGAGCCAATCATGTTTAATCATGGATGTAATCATGGGTTGCATTTTTTCGGGTAAAATCGCCCAATGCGTTTCAAATGATTGATGTACTCGACTTCTAAAATCATCGAAAGGTTCGTTGGTATATTCAGCCCAATGAACAGCCAAATAATGGTCAAAAAAAATATCAATCAGCACAGCTGCATATTTATGATATTTTTCATAAAGAACTGATTTACAAGCACTTACGGCTTCATGCGTGTCCGTAAAACTATCAATTATGCGATGCAGCAAGATACCATTTTTTATATCTTTGCTGTATCCGATATTTCGGGGGTGGTCGATTCTGCCAACTACAAAATCCTCTAAAAGATTTCCAACCATCAGTTCGGGGTTATCGCCTGAAAGAAATAAATGTGCCAAAAAATTCATTAAATAATCGAATATGCGTACGTTTGCGACAAAGTTAGAAAAATATTATTTTTAACGGGTCAAATTGTAAAATATAAAATCAAATTCTGATGAAAATCGAAGCAAACAAGGTTGTTACAATAGTTTATGAGTTAGAAGTAGGCGACGGGGATACCAGAGAAATGATTGAAATAGTGCAGGAAGATGAACCGATGGTTTTTATTCAAGGGTTGAGCGGATTACCCGAAAAATTTGAGGAAAACCTCGACGGAATGATGGCGGGCTACGATTTCAAGTTTTCGATTAGTGCCGAAGATGGTTACGGCGAGCCAGACCCCGAAGCAATAATTGATTTTCCGATGGATAATTTCAAAATCGAAAACGGCAAAATACCCGACGGAATGTTAGAAATCGGCAATATGATACCGTTTTCAAATGAAGACGGCAATCAAATGACGGGGCGAATTGTGGAAATAAACGACAAAGTAGTTTTTCTTGATTTTAATCACCCACTGGCAGGGCAAGAAATGCACTTTAAGGGAAAAGTAATTGCAGTTAGAGATGCCACGTCCGACGAATTAGCTCACGGACACGTACACGGTGAAGGTGGTATAATACATTGATAATCAGCGGTTTATTAGCCAAATTGAATAACTTCTACACCAAATTTTCGGAGAAAATCAACGCCTTCATCATTCGGAATACCTTTGTATTTAGCGTACGATTTTTGGTAAAAAACTTTTTTTATTTTCATCGAATATATCACTCTCGCACAAGCAATGCAGGGCGAAAGTGTTAAGTAAAGCGTAGTTCCTTCGATATTTGCACCGTTTTTTGAGGCGTATAAAATGGCGTTTTGCTCGGCATGAAGAGCCAGCGAGCAACTTCCCTTAGAATCACGGGGGCAACCATGTTCGGGAAACTCTTCATCGCAATTATGAGTTTCGGCGGGCGGACCGTTGTAGCCAATCGAAATAATTCGGGTGTCTTTGGTCAAAACAGCACCGACTTGTGCTTTCACACAATGCGAACGAAGGGCAAGATTTTGTGCCAATTCCATGAATATTTCATCAAAACCTGGTCGGTGCTTCACAACTTTTTCCATGACAATCTCGTTACTTTGTTGAAATTAAAAGTTAATTTTTCCTCAAAAACATAAAATTCAAAACGCTAATTTATGAAATCTTACGCAAACCGAGTGTCATTGTTTTGTTTTCTTTTGCTGTTTACACAGTTTTCATCGTGGGCTTGGGTCGAGGATAGTATCGTGAAGCCACAAGTTCGCAACAGTCCGATTGTGATTGCAAATTTGAAAACTACCGAAAATAACTACGTAAAATGTACTTATGGGCAGCCTTTGAAAAAGGGTCGTGAGATATTCGGTAATTTAGTACCATTGGGCAAACTATGGCGAACAGGTGCCAATGAAGCGACTGAGGTCACGTTTACATCAAACATAAAAATCGGAGAAACCATTCTGCCCGCAGGTACTTAC
Source organism: Emticicia sp. (assembly GCA_031378715.1). Classification (GTDB taxonomy): domain Bacteria; phylum Bacteroidota; class Bacteroidia; order Cytophagales; family Spirosomataceae; genus Emticicia. The sequence continues at coordinate 631 of JANNEN010000087.1, read as the reverse complement.
ACGCTGTTTAGTGTTCCGAACAAAGAATCTTGGACGATAATATTAAACTCCGAACTTGGTCAGTGGGGCGATTTTGGCTACGATGCCACCAAAAATGTGCTAACTTACGAAGCCCCAGTCAGCGTAAATCGTGATATCTATGAGGGTTTCACGATTCAGTTTGAAGACATCACCAAAGGCTTTAATATGCTCCTACTTTGGGATACAATAAAAGTGACCGTTCCTATTTTTAAGGTTGAGAAGATTGTTGAGTCAAGCAAAAGAAACCGACGAAGGAAGCGGGATTAATACAGCACAATCTTCTTTTGAACGACCTGTTGCTTTGAGGTTACGGTCAAAATATAAACCCCCGCTGTTAAATCTCGTTTTTTTAGTGTAATGACTGTACTTGGCAAATCAATAAAGGTTTCGTTATAGATTTCACGCCCGAAAATATCTCTTAAAATCAAGTTAAAGTCTTGAAAATCAGGCAATAACACCTGAAATTGCAGATTATTGAGTGGCATCGGATTTAGGGCATTTACTTGCAAAGCAGACGAAGGAGGGAGTTGAAATTTTGCAAAATTCAATACCCTTTTTCTTCTTTTGCTCAAATCAAGTGCCGCCCTCATACGTTCTTTTTGACCCTGTG
>JANNEN010000076.1:0-2461 GCA_031378715.1 Emticicia sp. | reverse complement strand
CATTGTACAAAGCCCATGTAAAAGGTTTAGCAACTTACCAAACGGGTACGGGTTTTTGGCACCAATTACTCGACCGAAACGATACGTATCTCGAAACTTCAGCAACGGCTATTTATACGTATTGCATCGCCAAGGGTATCAATGAGGGTTGGCTCAATGCTGATACCTATGGCCCAATGGCTGTACTGGGCTGGAACGCAGTGGCCACCAAAGTTACCCAAAAAGGACAAGTAGCAGGCGTATGCGTAGGTACGGGCATGGCATTTGACCCTGCGTTTTATTATTTTCGCCCCGTGAATGTTTATGCAGCACATGGTTACGGCCCGACTTTGTTTGCGGGGGCGGCAATGATTACTCTCCTAAAAACCCACAAATTTGTACGCAACGACAGTGCAATAATTTTGAGTAGGTAAAATCCAAAAATTATTTCCAAAATTCCTATTGCTAACCAAGAACCTGTTAAACTTATTATTTCTGGCGAAAATTATCTCTTAGGAATTGAAAATAAATTAAGTCTAAACAGGTTCTTTATCGGTATCTTTACTGATAACGATTTGAAGTTTATTTCAAATCATTCACCGCCACAAAATCCATATCAGCAAACGATTGGTTTTCGCCCGCCATTCCCCAAATAAATGAATAGTTGGTTGTGCCACAGCCCGAGTGAATCGACCACGGTGGAGAAATAATCGCTTGGTGATTGCTCACCCACAAATGACGGCTTTCTTGTGGTTGCCCCATCAGATGCAGTACGCCCTGCCCAGCTTGCACATCAAAATAACAGTAAACTTCCATTCGGCGGTCGTGGGTGTGGGCGGGCATGGTATTCCAAACGCTACCATTTTGCAGCACTGTGAGTCCCATTACTAACTGACAGCTTCTGATGCCGTCAAGATGAATATACTTATAAATTATCCGCTGATTGGCCGTTTCGACTGCTCCCATCTGGGCAGGCGTAGCGGCATCTTTTGTCATTAGTTGCGTTGGATATTCTTTATGGGCTGGTGCCGATAGTACAAAATACTTCGCTGGATTTTCGGCATCAATACTTTCAAAAACCACCTCTTTTACTCCCTTACCAATGTACAAGCAATCTAATTTATTGATGTTAAACACCTGACCATCAGCCGTTATCTTGCCATTGCCTGCTACGTTGATAATTCCTATTTCTCGCCTTTCCAGAAAAAAATCTGATTTTAATTCTTCATAAATTCCCAAAGTTAATGATTCACCTGTTGGCATTACTCCGCCCAAAATCATGCGATCATAGTGCGAATAGGTCAGATGAATCTGATTAGCGGAAAACAATGTTTCCATCAAAAAATTTTTACGTAATTCAGCGGTATTCATACCTGCCGTTTCGTTTGGACTACTCTCGTACCTTGTTTGCATAAATTCAGATAGCCCCCCACCGCAAAGGGGAGTTTTTTATTTTATGTATGTAAAAAATGTTTGGTCTTGTGGGTTTTGTCGTTAATAAAACTATAAACTCACAACTATTACCTTCCCATCCAACCGCCATCAACGGTCAGGATTGTACCGTGTACGTAATCTGATGCTGCAGATGCCAAAAATACGGCTGGGCCTTTAAAATCTTGGGTTTCGCCCCAACGACCCGCTGGGATTCGGCTCATGATTGAAGCACTGCGTTCGGGGTCATTTCGGAGGGCTTCGGTGTTGTCGGTGGCAATATACCCAGGGGCAATCGCATTGACGTTTACACCTTTTCCTGCCCATTCGTTGGCGAGGGCTTTCACTAAGCTACCGATTGCACCTTTACTGGCGGCATAACTTGGCACGTTGATTCCGCCTTGAAAAGTAAGCAATGATGCCGTGAATATAATTTTCCCCGAACCCCTCGCAATCATATCTCGCCCGATTTCACGGGCTAAAATAAATTGTGAATCTATGTTAATAGCCATCACTCTGTCCCAATATTCGTCGGGGTGTTCGGCAGCGGGCATACGCATGATTGTTCCTGCATTATTAATTAAAATGTCAATAACAGGAAAATCAGTTTTAACTTTTCTAATAAAAGCGTTGAGGCTTTCTCGGTCACTAAAATCAGCTTGGTAGGCCTTAAAATTTCGACCGAGAGTCATTACTTCCTGTTCAACCTGACTGCCACTGAGTTCGATACTTGCCGAAACCCCGATTATGTCAGCCCCTGCTTCGGCCAATCCAAGTGCAATTCCTTTACCGATTCCTTTGTTGCAGCCCGTAACGAGTGCAGTTTTTCCTGCTAAATTAAACATATATAAATGTAAAAATGATTGAAATATTCTTGATTCAATTTTAGTTGGTGACTGATTTTTTTGGCTTTAGGGACATGGAAATAAATAATGTACCGTTTTAGGCTGTCAATTTTTTGCTTAGACAATCATAATTTTATGCAAATAGCACCGCTCTTTAATTAAAATTATGGGCAGTTTAAGTGAAAAAGTGTCGTATCAAATGGTAC
>JANNEN010000069.1:0-11200 GCA_031378715.1 Emticicia sp. | reverse complement strand
ATTTTAAATTTACTTGAAAAAATGAAAAATTATCTACTCCCATTTTTACTTTTTATATGCCTACAATCGTTGGGGCAGAGTATTACTATTGACTATCCAACACCAAATGCAACGGTGGATAATTCTGTTGCAAGTGTTACTTTCACTACATCTGGTGGTGCTTCGGGACTTTTTACTGCGAAGTTGTATAAATCAATTTCTTATATATGGCGATATAGTAGTTGTACAACTCCAAATTCAACAACTGAAATTGTTTCAAATTCGAGCAATTTCTCGCCAATAAGTTTGACACTTCCATCTGGTCTTGAACCCTCAGGTACTACTACGGGATATATTCAATGTGGGCAGTTTTCTTATAATGATTATTTTAGAACTGTTTCTTATCATTTTGTTGTTTCAAATGCTTCGGTTCTAAGTGCCAATTATGGTGTTACGATAAGTACAGCAACTGTTGGTGCTGCTATCAATTCAATCAGTTTATCACCTGCACAAATTTGTCAAGGTAGCACATTAAATATTGGATTTCAATATCAAGGTATCAATACTGGAAATACATTCACAGTTGCCATTTCAGACCAAAACGGAAGTTTTACTTCGCCTATTGTTTCGACAACAGTAGCTGGCAACACAGCCACGTCGGCAAGTTTGGTCGTACCTGCCAATGCTCCAACGGGGAGTGGATATAAAGTAAAAGTAAGCTCAAGTGACCCAATAGCATCATTTCAAATTAACTTGACGATTGGTGTAATCACCCCAAGTATCAGTGGGAGTTTGTCTATTTGTGAAAATAGTAATTTTAATATTAGTGCATCTACAAACAATTATAATCCAGAATCAGCATTTAGCTTTACTTGGAAAAAAGATAATGTAAACATCAATGCCAATAACCAAAGTATATCACCAGACCCAAATGTAGAATATTTTGAAAGAAATATTGCCCAAAGTACAGATGCGGGAAATTATACGCTGCAAGTTACACGCAATAGTGATGCTTGTGCATCTGCGACTTCAAGCCCTTTGATTCTGACAATAACTGCTGCCCCAAGCCCTCCTACAACTTCGCCATTGACAGTAATTAGTGGAAATACAGCCTCACTCATAGCTTCAAATTGTACTGGAAACATTTATTGGTACAACAGCACCACTGCAAGTGAAGGTAATTACATAGGGCAAGGTACATATACCACGCCCGAACTAACTCAACAAACTACCTATTATGCCGCTTGTCGTCAAAGTTCAGGAAGTTATTGTTATAGCACTCGTACACCCTTAGTAGTTTTGATAGATGCAACCAATGCACCTAATGCTCCAACATTGATGGCTTCTGATAATAACTTTTGCAGTGGTTCGGTTCAAAGCCCTAAATTGGTAGCAACTGGTTGTAGTGGTATAGTGAAGTGGTATTATAAATATAATTTGACTGATACGCAGTATAATTTACAAGAAACAGATAATACAGCACCGTATGAATATAATATAAGCAATTCGACGACAAGGTATTATGCTACCGATTGTCGAGTGAATAACATATTGAGTACAACAAAAACTACAATTTTGATTACTGTAAAACCTGTACCAAGCCCTCCGAATGTTTCGCCAAGTAGCGGTTCGGTCAATAATGGAAGTACGCTAACAATCACTGGGTATAATTGTAGCGGTACAGTAAAATGGTATGCTGACAATACAACCACAAGTGTTTTATCAACGGCAAACCCTTATACTACACCTGCTTTGGTCAATAATGACCCTAATAATACAGTTTATCATTACCTCTACTACACTTGTACGGTAGATGGCTGTGAAAGTGCTTATCGTAGTAATAACTCTTATGGTGTTTATAATGCCTTAATTCCTCCAAATTTTTCTTATTCAGAATACACAAGTACTGTTTGTAGTGGAAATACAAAGACTATTTATGCTATTGGTTGCAGTAATGGCACTGTGAATTGGTACGATGCAATTTCCAATGGAAACTTATTAGGTACAGGGTTTTCTTATACAACGCCTTTACATACATACAATAATTCGGGAAATAACAATTTTACTTATTATGCATCTTGTACCATTGGGGCAAATACAAGTAGCAGAAATAGTGCTTATGTCTATGTAAACAGACAACCTACTACGCCATCATCCAATCAGCCAACGATAGCCTGTAATGCAACTGCTACGCTTACAGCAACAGGTTGTAGCACTTCTTCACCTGAGTATTTTAGTGTTTATTGGTATGCAAGTGCTACGGCAACGAATTCTTTGAATAGTGGCACAACTTATACTACCCCCAATTTATCTGCCACAACAACTTATCATGTAGAATGTAGAGGAAGTAGTGGCGATTGTAAATCCCCTCGTGTGCCAATTACCGTAACAGTTGGTTGCACACCACCCAATCCTCCTGTCATTTCCGCAAATCCAGCTACTGTTTGTGCTGGAACGGGTGTAAATCTAACTGCCTCAGGCTGTGCAAATACTGTAAATTGGAGCGATGGAGGCGTAGGTACAAGTCGAATGAATGTAGTTTTTAATGCTAATATCACGCTCACAGCTACTTGTAATAATGGTTTGGCGAGTGCAAACTCAAATAGCATTGCCATTACCGTAAATCCAAAACCAAATTTGGTCATAACAAACCCTGTGGCAGTTGCTCCACCAGTTACCGTTGATATTACTCTTGCTGCAGTTACAACAGGAAGTATATTATATGGAGCAACACTTAGCTATCATACCGATATGGCAGGGGCGATTCCGTTGCCAAATCCTGCAACGATTGCTGTTTCTAATACTTATTATATCAAAGCAAATACAACGTCAGGTTGCACCGATATAAAACCTGTGGTAGTTACTTTTAATAATTGTAGCACACCAATTACCCTACAAAGCACTGCTGATAATTATAGTTCAGGAACTTATTTGAAGAAAACCAACGAAATAATTTCGGCAACAAATCAAGTAAGTGGTACGGCAAATGTTACTTACAGAAGTAATAAATCTGTCAATATGAACACTGGCTTCAAAGCTCAACCGACTTCGGGTGGTTATTTTAAAGCCGAAATAGGCGGGTGTAACTAAAAATCAAAAAAACCATCTCTTCAAATTAAATTTGGAAAGATGGTTTTTTTATACGTAGCCATAACTATATTTTTTACATCACATATAACCACACATAAATATAATATTTCACAAAAATCATCAAATACACCTCGCCAAACGCTTGATTTCGGTTTTGGCTTGCTCCCAAGTAACATTGCTGAGGGGTTGAAGATTATCTAAACGATTTTCGGCATCTTCAAAAAAACATAGACTTCGGTGTATCTGAAAAGGCTCCACGTAGCCAAATTTCTGCTCATAAAAACCGTACATTTCCTCCAAAGTGAATTGCTGAAACAAAAAATAAAGGTCATAAAAATCTTTTTTTGCCCCACGATTACTAATCGCTAATAATTTCATCGGGGCAATATCTTTGGCACTCAACATTCTGATTCCATCTATCAATAATGGCGGTTCAATCAACGGGTGTTTGTAGCGAAGTATGTCAATTTTTACACCCTCAACTAATAATTTGATATAATAATTTTTTCTTCCTAACTCCGTAATATTTTCAAAAACGGGTTCTAATTCATCCAAAATTAAAGTTCCATCTACCTCCTCGTTTGTAAAACGAAACATATCAATATCTTCCGAAATCCTATGCCCCCACTGCAACGAAAGTGCAGTTCCGCCTACCAAATAAAACTCTTTTAAGCTTTCGGCTTGCATGAGTTTTTGGAGGATTATGATTGTTTTTTGCTCAACGGTTTCGTAATGAAGTTGCATATTATTCGAGTTTCAATAAATCCAACGCATATTTTCGGGTAGTTGCATTTGATTTTGCCATGAGCGAAAATTTTCATAAGGCTCAGAAAAATATACACTACAAAAACTCAAAGTTTGCTTAGTCAGATACATGGCTTGCATAGCCTCCTGCTTTATTTTCTCTAAACCATAAATACTTTTAATTTTTTGCCACTCTTCGGTCGTTCCTCTTTCCAAAACCCTTTCTATGATCAGTGAAGCATTTTTTTTTATCGTCATTTTCTCTATTTTTGAATCCCAAAACAACGATTTACGAAACTCAAATTTTTCTTGTATTTGCACCATTCTCTTTCATTTACAGAGTAATAATATTTGAAAGTCCAAATTTAGTAAAAACTTAATTTAGAATAGTTTTTTTGAAAAATCTATTTTCATTATCCTCACTAATTTTCATTAATTTTACAAAATAATAATTTCATATCCAAAAATGCTCCAAAAATCCAACATACTTGCTACATTCATTACCCTTACACTATTTGTAAGTTCTTGCATAAGCAGCATTACGCCAAAAACGACAAGTATCAATGCCATGGGCTTTCCCGAAGGACTTGAAAATGCTTCAAAAAGTAGTTATTCGGGAGCAAATATCGAACTGACGGGCGGCGTTTGGTACTTTGAAGACGCCCTAATCGGCACAACTGCCAACGATACAAAAAATGGAGCAAAAGCCATAAGAATTAGAGAAACAGGCTTTATTCGCATGAATTATGATATTTTTGGTGTAAAAGACATCACCATTGCTCATACTGCCTACCAGGGAGATGGTGATTCAGAATGGGAATTATTTGTTTCTAAAAATAGTGGCATTAGTTGGTCAAAATTTGGTTCAACGCAAAAAACTTCGGGTAGTAAATTCCTCGCTACTTCCTTTACTATCAATGAGTTAGATAAAATTCGCTTTGAAATCAGAAAGATTTCGGGCGGAGTAAATCGCCTCAATATTGACGATATTAGTATCACAACTTCGGGAGCTTCTACGCCAAACGCTACAGTTGCCAGCCGTGATGATAATTTGGGAATGGGCAACCCAACCAATGCAGACTCGAAAAATGAAGATAATTATTTGATGAACAAAAATCAATACATTTTGTCCTATAACCGTAGCAAAAGTACCGCAAATTGGGTAAGTTGGCACCTCAGTACGGCATGGAAAGGCTCGACGCAACGCACCGATAACTTTCGCCCCGACGAAACTTTGCCGAGTGTATGGTATCGAGTAAGAACTTCTGATTATACCAATTCGGGCTTCGATCGTGGACATCTCTGCCCGTCTGATGACCGTGACGGTAGCTTTGAAGACAACGACGAAACTTTCTTGATGACCAATATTGCCCCGCAAGCACCCAACAATAACCGTGGGCTTTGGGCAGATTTGGAGGCATATTCTCGCAAAATTGCCGAGGCGGGCAACGAACTTTATATTATTGCGGGCGTTTATGGGCAGGGTGGAACGGGTAGTAATGGTGGGAAAACTAACACGCTTGAAAATGGAAAAGTAATTGTGCCAGAGTCATTTTGGAAAGTTATCGTTATCTTGCCAATCGGTAGCAATGATATTGCGAGAGTTGATGCTACCACCCGTGTCATTGCGGTAAATATTCCAAATAAAGAAAGCGTTGATGGCACAAAATGGGGCGAGTATCGCCTCAATGTAGATGATTTGGAAACTTTGACGGGCTACGATTTTTTGTCGAATGTACCAAGTGCTATTCAAAAAACCTTGGAATCAAGAAAGGATTCTGGTCCGACTTTGAAAGTTGCCAACTTGCGTTTTTGAAACAAATTCAGTTTCTTTATTGTTAAAAAAAGCTCTAAAAATTAATTTCATGAAAAAACTACTCACAACTAATCTCCTCATTATAAGCGTTTTATACAATACCTTCGCCCAAACGCTGACATCCTCTACTTTACCAATAGTTGTTATCAATACCAATGGGTCAAGTATTTTTGACGAGCCAAAAATCAAAGCTAACTTCAAAATTATTTACAACGGAGCTGGCAAAACCAATAGCATCAACGACGCTCCCAACTACAATGGTTTTGCAGGAATCGAATACCGTGGGTCTTCGTCCCAGCAGTTTCCAAAGAAAGGAATGGGGCTTGAACTCTGGAATGATAAATCAGAATCTGTCGAAGCAAGCCTACTCGGAATGCCCAAAGAATCGGACTGGATTTTGTTTGCCTCCTACAACGAAAAAAGTTTCATGCACAATGTCCTGACCATGCGAATTGCCCGTGAAATGGGTATGTATGCCTCTCGAACCAAGTATGTTGAAGTAGTTTTGAACAATGCCTACATGGGCGTATATGTCTTGATGGAAAAAATAAAGCGTGCCGAAGGGCGAGTGGATATTGCAAAATTGAAAGAAACTGACCTCAAAGGCGATGACATCACGGGTGGATATATATTTAAAGCCGACAAAGATACTGGGGCAAAATTGGGTAGTTGGCGGTCAAAATTTCTTAACTTTCCGACGCAAAATAATAATTATACAACTTTTCTGTACGAATCGCCCCGAACGATTACGCCCGAACAGAAAGCCTATCTAAAAAATCACGTAGATGCTGCCGAAGCTAATCTACAAAGTGTAGATTATCGAGATAAAACAAATGGCTACCGAAAGTTTTTTGACACAAAATCTTTTGTTCAGATTTTTCTATTGAATGAAGTAGCCAAAAACGTTGATGGTTATCGAATCAGCACTTATTTTCATAAAGATAAAGACAGCAAAGGCGGAAAAATAAAAGCAGGTCCACCCTGGGACTACGATATTTCGTTCGGCAACGGAAACTACTGTCAGGGAAATTCGCCAGCGGGTTTTTCGTATGAATTTAACCGAATATGCGGGGGCGATTTTTGGCAAGTACCATATTGGTGGGAGCGAATGTTGGGCGACTCGGCTTTTGTACGAGAACTTGGACTTGAATATAGTTTTCAACGAAAATTTGGTGCTTTGCGACAGGATAGAATCAAATTGCACATCGACTCGCTCACGAATGATTTACGAATACCCGTTGACCGTAACTTTCAGAAATGGCCTATTTTGGGTGTTTACGTCTGGCCACAGCCAACGCCCTTTTCGAGTACATGGATTGGTGAAGTTGATGAACTCATCAATTTTATTAATCAAAGACTGGCTTGGTTAGACCGAAATATCAAAACCGATTTTGCCATCACCGCCAACGAACCCGACCCCGCAGGAATAACAATTAATGCTTTTCCGAATCCTTTCATGGAGCGAATAAGTGTGAATATTCAGTCATCCAGTCCCCAAAAAGCCAAGATTATCTTGATAGATATGCTCGGCAAAACACTGTACGAATCCAACGAAAACTTGCAAGCAGGCAATAATGACGTACACATACAACTATCTGATTATCAGCAACTTAGCGGAACGAAGTTTTTAAGAATAATCATTGATGGCAAATCAATTACTAAAAAATTAGTTCAACAATAGTTATTATTTTTGCGACAAATAGAACCCAAAATCACAATTTGATCAACATGAAAGTCTGTGCCGTTTTTGACATTGGTAAAACCAATAAAAAGTTATTTCTCTTCGACGAAAACTACCAAATAGTACTGGAAGAACAATCACAATTTGAAGAAATATTAGACGATGACGGCTTTCCTTGTGATGATCTTATAAAATTGACCACTTGGCTCAAAGCTACCTTCGAGCGTATCTCACAAAGTCCTGACTACGAGGTAGTTGGACTTAATTTCTCGGCCTACGGAGCAAGTTTCGTGCATCTCAATTCGGCAGGAAAGCCCATTACTCCGTTATATAATTACCTAAAAAGTTTGCCCCGACAACTAAGCAAAACATTTTTGGAAAACTATAATCAAATAGTATTTACCGAAACGGCCTCACCCGACCTTGGCATGTTAAATTCGGGTTTGCAGCTTTATTGGCTGAAAAAAACCAAACCTGAAATTTTTCATAAAATTAGATATTCGCTGCATTTGCCCCAATTCTGCAACTTTGTTTTTTCTAATCAGCCCGTTTCGGAGATTACGAGCGTAGGCTGCCACACGGCTCTTTGGGACTTTCAGAAAAACCAATATCACGACTGGGTTTTGACCGAAAAACTTGATTCGGTGCAGCAACAACCCCTACTTTCGAGCAGTATAAGTGATACCAAGGATGCCCTTGCCCTCGGAATCGGCATCCACGATAGCTCGGCAGCCTTGGTGCCTTACTTAAAATCATTCGACGAGAAATTCATTCTGCTTTCAACTGGTACGTGGGCAATTAGCCTGAACCCCTTCAATGATGAGCCGCTAACTGGGGCAGAACTCCAAAAGGATTGTTTGTGTTATCTAAATTTTGAAGGAAAACCCGTAAAGGCTTCAAGGCTTTTTGCGGGAAACGAACACGAACGCCAGACCAAACACTTGGCTAAATATTTTGAAAAAAGTGGTGATTATTATAAAAAGGTAGCTTATGATTCTGCTATGATTTTGTTTTTACGCAACCGATTCAAACAAGCCACGCCCGACACTGCTGGTGTGGGTTTGCTCAAAGATTGTCCGTTTGTGGAACGTAATCTAAATCTTTTTAAGTCTTACGAAGAGGCCTACCACCAATATATGCTTGATTTGGTTGCCCAACAGGTAGCATCATTAAATTTGGTTATGGGGCGAAGCAATCCAAATAAGATTTTTGTCGATGGTGGTTTCTCAAAGAACGAAATTTACATGAATCTTTTGGCCGAAACCTACTTCAACAAACAAGTTTTTGCTTCCGAAATTGCCCAAGCATCCGCTTTGGGAGCAGCCTTGGTTATAAATGAGCATTGGAATTCATCACCCCTACCCGAGAAACTTATCACGTTGAAAAGATACTTTTAGTTTTATTAAAAACAATAATATTTTACGAATACAAGCATTTTTTGAGGGCTTTTTAATGACTTGGTTTTCGAGTGCTTATAAAAAAAACAAATGGGTAACGATTTCCGATACTTTTTGTATATATTTGCTCAACGTAACCCTTTATAAAAGCCCACTAAAAATTTGAAAACGCTCAGTTTTGTTAATAACAAAGGTGGCGTCGGAAAAACAACCTCTGCCCAAAACGTTGGCGTAGCCCTTCATCGTTTTGCTAAAAGTAAAGTGTTGTTTATAGATCTCGATGCCCAAGCGAGCCTTACTCGCTGTTTTGGATACCATAATTTAGATTTTCTCAACGCCGATAGTGGCAGTTTCATCTTGAATGATAAAACTTTCGATGAGGTCGTTGTCAGTACTGATGTAGGTGATCTGCTGCCCGCCTCGATGGGTTTTCTGGCCACCGAAGACCGTATAAGAGCCAGCCCCCTGTTTCCGTTTAATCTCAAAATTGCCCTTGATAAAATCAAATACCGCTACGACTTTATCATCATTGATTGCCCCCCGAGTCTTTCTACGTCCGCCCGCATCGCCTTAGCTGCCTCCGATTTGTACTTTGTCCCATTACAAGCCGAATATTTAAGCTATGAGGGTTTACGCAATTTTTTAAGTTTTGCTAATCAATTAGCCACGATTTGCCCAAATCTGCAACTCGGTGGCGTATTTGCCACCCGATACAACCCCAAATTAAGAAGGCGTTTGAGTATGGATTTGGTAAAATCAACTAAAAAACAGCTCAACGAACAATTTTTAGATACCTACATTCGCGACAATATTTCGATTCCCGAATCACAGGCCAGCGGGAAGGATATATTCTGCTATGACCCAAACTCAAATGGTGCTATTGATTACTTCAAACTAACCCGTGAGCTGATAAATAAACGCTTCGCAAAAAACTTAATGGAGCAATTAATGCGGGCATAAAATTTCTGAAACATTTTTCAACAACCACTCGTTTACATTATTAGAAAAAAATACTGGTAATAATATACATTCTTAGTATTTTTGTACCAAAATAAACCGATACCACTAAATGAAGCCTGCCAAATACGCAAAGGTTAAATTCTTAAACCGAGACAAATCATTGTTTTTTTCAGTCCTGAGAGAAAACATTGATGCCTACTTTGAAGATAATAATATTTCGAAAGCGGGCGATAATTCATTGATTTTGAAGGCAGTAGTAATGCTAAGTCTATATTTAGTTCCATTTGGTTTGATACTTACAGGATATTTTTCTGGGTTACAAATGTTGCTGCTTACCGTTATTATGGGTTTGGGCGTTGCAGGTGTTGGAATGTCGGTTATGCACGATGCCATACATGGGTCGTTTTCGTCCTCTTCCAAGATTAACAAGATTTTTGGAGCGTCAATTTATCTATTCGGTGGAAATGCCTACAACTGGGACGTGCAGCATAATAAATTGCATCATACTTATACCAATATTCACGAAATTGATGAAGATATTACGGGTAAATTCATGTTGCGACTGTCGAGTGGAGATAAGCTGAAAGCAGCCCACCGTTTTCAACACATTTACGCTTTTTTCTTGTACAGTTTAATGACAATTTCTTTTCTCTGGAAAGATTTTAAAGAGATTTCATTGTACAACAAAATGGCCGCCACGGGTTTAGTTAAGCCTTTTCCAAGAAACGAATTGATTACACTTTTCATCAGTAAGTTTGCTTATGTATTGTTTATCTGCGTGATGCCAATGTTAGTACTCGACATTACTTTTGGTCAATGGTTTCTGGGTTTTATGGCCATGAATTGTACCGCAGGAATTATTTTGAGTACGGTATTTCAGTTAGCACACATAGTTGAGGGTGCTACTCAACCAGCCGTTGATGACAAAGGAAACATCGAAAACGCTTGGGCTATTCACCAATTAAATACAACCGCCAACTTTGCGGGGAGTAATAAATTCCTATCATGGTGCATTGGCGGCTTAGATTATCAAGTTGAGCATCATCTTTTTCCAAATATATCGCACATTCATTATCCCGCAATAGCTCCTATTGTAAAGAATATTGCAGAAGATTTCGGTATTGTTTATAACAACAAAGAATCTTTCACCAAGGGGCTGAAATCTCACATAAAGATGCTCCATAATTTAGGTCATGGTGTAGTTTAAATCAAGTTGAATAAGGAAAATTCAATTTCGTGCCTAAAGAGTAGCGTTAGTTTAGATTAAATCTTGGGTAAAAATATTTTCTTAGCATAGGAATTGCAACGCCTATGCTAAGAAATTTATCAAACTAATTTTAAACAAACACTTGTATATAGTAGCTCACCGTTGCTCCCAGAAAAAGCCTAATGGTGCAAGAACTAAAATATTGACAGTTTAGTAATTTCAATTTTTCCGATTAAACCGAATAAATTCGGTTGCTGTAATAATCAACGGAATTTATATTTAAGTACCCGAATAAATTCGGTATTTTGAACTCTTTTTTAACTATC
>JANNEN010000067.1:0-1715 GCA_031378715.1 Emticicia sp. | reverse complement strand
GCAACCGTGGCAGGAGCAAAAATCTTAATTGATTCCATTAAGTAATACAAGTATCTTCGTAACTAATTCAAAATCAAAAGTAGGGTTTTTAACAGATTTATCTAAGTCAATGAGTCAAATATTGTTTTTTTATCAACTTTTTGTTAAATTTTATAGCCTTTTTACTCAGAAATGAAAAAAAAAATTGTTTTGTAGTTACTTTTTCTTATTTTTCGCATCGAAAGTAATAGTTATGTATTATTCCTAAACCCCAAACAATTCAAAAAATGAACAGATTTCTCTTACCAATTCTGATTCTGCTTTGGTCATTGTTGTACACAGGTTGGTGGAACTGCAACCGCAAGCCCCTTTGTTCGGGCGAGCCAATGGCAGCCGCAGCTACCCCAGCGGTAGTAGCCCCCTCTGTTGATACAGTGAAAATCGTTGATGCTCCACCTCCCGCACCAACGCCCGAAGAGCAGATTCTTTTTACCCCACTCGATGTTTACTTTGATGTAAACCAAGCGGGTATCAAGAAAAACCCCGAAGTTGAGAATTTCCTCGCAACGGCCAAAAAGTATTTTGCTAAATACCCCGAAAAGCAATTGCTCGTAACGGGTCACACCGACAGTGACGGCTCTGATGATTCGAACCAAAAACTTTCGGAGCGTCGTGCCAACCAGACCAAGACTTTCTTGTTGAAAGAAGGCTTCAAGGCAGCACAAATCGCTACCGATGGAAAAGGCGAAACTGCACCCGTGGCATCGAACGATACTGACGAGGGCAAAGTCAAAAATCGCCGTAGTACGATTCGGTTGAAAGAATAGGTGAAATGTGATAAATAGGTAAATTTGATAAATAGGTAAATATGGTAAGTAAATCTGTCAATGAGTAATGTAATCTTGCGAGAAATTATTTTTTGGCAAGTAAGTAATTGAAGTTCTTTAATTGATAAGTTTATAATTCATAAAACACTGATAATCATTTTTTTTCTATCGTCCATTGACTATTGACAATCGACTACTTAACAAAACAATTAATAAAAGAAATTTTAAAACTTTAAAATATTAAAAAAATGGAATTTTTCAAATGTTGGTTAACTGATTTCCCTTGGGGCGTATTTCTTGGTTGTTTGTTGCCTTTATTACTCCTTTGGTGGTGGCTAAACCGTGAAATTAGCCGCTTACGAAGCCACACCGTTGAGCTACAAGACAGAATAAACTTCTTGGAAGGCGAGCTGGACGCTTGTCGCAAATCAAAAGTTTCGGTAAGTGCCGATACAAACTTGGGTGTTTCGGCTGGTGCTGGTGTGGCTGGCTTGGCGGCTGGGGCATTAGGCTTGGCGGGTGCCGTTGGTGGTGCTTCAACCAAAAAAGATGATTTGAAGATTGTAGAAGGTATCGGCCCGAAAATCGAAGAATTATTCAATAATGATGGTATCTATACTTTTGCTCAGTTGGCCGCTACCTCGTACGACAAAATGAAAGGAATCTTAGATGCGGCTGGGCCACGATTCTCAGTTCATAATCCTACTACTTGGGCCGACCAAGCGGCATTGGCTCGTGATGGCAAATGGGACGAGTTGAAAAAATGGCAAGACGAACTTTACAAAGGCAAGGCTTGATAGTTCTGAGTTTAGACGGGGTCGCCCGTGCGATTCTGAACGCTGAGTTGTAAAAAAGTCGCTGAAAATTTTCAGCGACTTTTTGTTGTTTTAAAATAAGGAAATTTAAAAA
>JANNEN010000013.1:0-9329 GCA_031378715.1 Emticicia sp. | reverse complement strand
CTGGGTATAGTGCATGATGGCTTTGCGAGCCGAAAATATGCCGAGATGATGCACATATCCTTGGGCATTTCGGATATTCATTATCATATCGTGTACGATTTCGTCGGGTACATCAAAGCCAAATGGTGCGGGGTTACCAATATTGAGATTGATTATTTTCTGCCCCATTGCCTCTAATTGCTGGGCTTTTTCAAAGACTGGCCCACGAATGGCATAACTCAAATTATTGAGCCGATTACTTTTGGTGATATTATTTTGCATCTTTAAAGAAATAATTTCTATGCAAAATTAATCAAAAATCGTGCAGTATTTTTTACTTGTGTAATAAAAAAACATGGAAGACTTCGCCCAAAGCAAAGTCTTCCATAATATTTTCCTCTTTTATTTAGTTGTAGCTTTCAGTTATCTGAGTTATTATCTTTGTCTTTCAGTTTTTCGATAAGCATCTTGTTAAAATTTATTTCCGTTTTTTTAAGTTCCGAAAACTGCCGAGGCGTAATAGTCCGCAAGATTTTATTCATAAATTCTTCTTCGAGGTCGAGTTCTTTTTTTCGCAGCGAAATCACTTGTTTCAAAGAAGCAATAATTTTATCATCAGTGGCTGCCAATGAGCCAGCATCGTCCATGTTGCGGCGAATGTTTTTTCTGAGATCTACTTTCTTGTTTTCGTATTCGTTATAAACTGCCCAAAACTGGGGAGCTTGCTCGGGCGTAAGGTTGAGGCGTTCGGTAATCATACCAATTTTAGCCGTTTGAATCTTTTGTTGTCGTTGTCCGCCTTGTTTTTTTACTTGTGCTACTGCCAAGTACGGCAAGAATAAGGCGATAAAAATTATCTTTTTCATTTGCGTTTGACTTTAACTATTAAATTTCTTCTTCTAAGTTTTGGGTTGCTAAATGCTCCAAAATCGCTTGTTTATTAATCTTTAAACTCTCTAAGGCTTGCGTTTGAGTAAATTCTGTTGTTGGCTGATACTCCAAATAAGTCAAATCTTGGTTTGCTAAATATGTTTTTATTTCATCGGTACTTACTTTTTCAAGGGCAGCCTCGGTTTTATTTTTTGATAGTTTTGGTACTGAAAACCAAAGCCCAAATGCCAGTATTATGCTTGCAGCTGCCGACCACCGAACTGCACCTTTCGACCACCAATTAACGCTGATTTCTCTAACATTTTTAGTCGTTTTTCTGATAATTATTTCTGGTAAATTATCAAAATAGTCTTCGGGTACTCGAAAAACATTCACTTTTTCTAAACTTTCCAAATCAATATCATTGTTTTCAACCTGCTCAATTTGATTTATTATTTTTGATGAAAGATTTTCAAAATAGCCCTCTGGTACATTAAAAACTTGCTTTTGGGTTGAATCAAAAGTGGGATTTGCTTCGAGGGCAATTCGTTGTTGAATAGCCCAAGAAACCCCCTCAAAGTAATTTTCGGAAACTTTATAAGAATTTACTTTATTTATTTTTTCTAACTTAATCATTTTCTAAAAATCTGCATTTACGTTAATAAGACAATTATATTTTTGAAAGGTTTAATATTTTTGTTAAAAATTGGCTGCTTGTTTGTTCAAAGAATCCTCAATTTTTTTGACTGCTAAATGGTACGATGCTTTCAATGCTCCGACGGACGTACCCGTAATTTCCGAAATTTCTTCGTATTTCAGTTCATCATAATATTTCATATTGAACACAAGTCGCTGTTTATCAGGTAGTTGCAGGATTGCTTTCTGCAATTTTATCTGTATCTCATCACCTGAAATATAGTCTTGGCTGATTGATGTTTCGAGGGTATTGAGCAAATCAAGGCTGTCATCGGCATCAAGCGGAACTTGGTTTTGGCGACGTTTTTTTTGCAAAAAATTAAGACTTTCATTAGTTGCGATGCGGTAAATCCAAGTAAATAGCTGCGAGTCCGATCTGAAATTTTGCAAACCGTGCCAAACCTTGATGAACGTATCTTGCACCACATCATCAGCGTCGTTGTGATCGATGACCATCTTACGAATATGCCAATAGATTTTCTGCTGATATTTTTTTATCAGTTCATTAAAAGCACCGTGCTTCGTTTGTTCATCTTGAAATTGTGATAACAGTTCCGAATCTGATAACATACTAAAAGTAAATTGTTAGGGTTTGACCCAAAATTAAGGCATTGGTTTAACCGTTAAGTAAATTTTTGGTATTAAACTTCGTAAATTAATCCTTTTCTAAGTGTTTTCTCTATAAATTTCGGCATAACCCAAAACGTTTTAACTTGTCATGGTCAAACTCATTAGTATTGCAATACTATTTTTGTTAGGCTCAATCAATGCAAATGCTACGATTATTGTGGTGATTGATGGTGAAAAGCAACCCCCAAATGCCAAAATTTTGCTAAGTGCGGGCTACCACGAGATATGTTTTTTGTTTCCGCAGGAGAAGAAATATGCGTATCTATTTCGGCTTCATAATCTGGAAGAAATCTGGAAAAATTCAAATATCTCAATGGTAAGATACACCAACCTTGGCGGTGGGGAGTATATTTTTCATGGAAAAATTATTACCAACGGGAAAATTATCCAATCCTATCAGATTCCACTCGAAATCAAAGAAAATTTCTGGGAAAAATGGTGGTTTGGGCTGCTTATTGGTGTGTGTGTTGTTGCAGTTTTTGGTTTGCTCATCTATTTTTGGTTTTTATATGACTTTCGACAAAGCACAAAAACCCAATTAATCAGGCAAGGTATTGCCGCTGACTTGCACGACGAAGTAGGGGCAAATCTTAGCAGCATCACGCTTTTGGTGGGTGCTTTGCAAAAGAAAATTAAGGGAAGCGAAGAGGATTTAAGGTTTTTACTTGATAAAATAAGCGATAATTCAATCGAATCAGCAGCCTTGATTAATGATACAATTTGGGCTTTGAACCCCTCGTTCGATAATTTTGAGCGGCTCTTGGAGCGTATCAAAAGCTATGCTTCGGGCTTGCTTTCGTCGAATGACGTTGCTTTTACGGTCGAGAATAATCTAACCGAAAAGCAATTTGAATTATCAATTTTGCAACGCCGCAACCTCTATTTAATCATTAAAGAAGCCATCAATAATGCCGCCAAGCACGCATCGGCAAGTAAGGTTTTTTTGAAAATAAATGCCATCGAAAAAGGGATAAAAATCAATATTGAAGACAACGGTCGAGGTTTCAATATTAATGAAGTTTATGAAGGGAATGGCCTGAAAAACTATCAACTCCGAGCAATTTTGGGCGAAATTGAAATAAAAGTAAATGCTGACTTTGGTTCGGGTACAAGTGTTGAGATTTTTTTGCTTACAAAATATCATTAAAATATGTGATTTTTAATGCCACAAAAAACTTATTATTTTACGTCAAACTACGAGCATTATGATAAGGGTTTTGTTATTTGAAGACAATAAAAATTTTAGGGAAAGTTTGTCGCTTTTCTTGGCGAGTTCCGAAGATATTTGGCTTGTTGGAGCCTATTCCGATGCCCGTGATAGTTTGTCTATTGTGCGTAAAACTAAGCCCGATGTAGTGCTAATGGATATTCAGATGCCTCACTTGACGGGTTTGGAGGCCTTGGTTTTGATACGAAAACAGTATCCCGAAGTGAAAGTATTGATGCAAACTATTTTTGACCAAGAGGATAAAATTTTTGCAGCTATCTGTTCGGGAGCTTCGGGGTATATTCTCAAAAACAGCAAGCCTGAGCAATATCTGCAAGCTATTGAGGAGGTCAGTATGGGTGGCTCACATCTTTCGCCAACGATTGCGGCCAAGGTTTTGAAGATATTTCAACACCAATTCGTGAAAGAACAACCCAATTACGTTGATTTATCGACTCGTGAGCGGGAAATTCTGAGCTGTTTGGTCAAGGGAATGAGCTATAAGTTGATTGCCGATAAATGTTTTATCAGTATCAATACGGTATGTACGCACGTGCGGCATATTTACGAAAAACTGCACGTCAATTCGGCTCCCGAAGCAATAATAAAAGCAATAGCATTACATTTGATTTGAATAATTTAACTTCTAAATAACTATTTCTATGGCAAACTCAAAAGCACTGACAAGAGTAAAAAACAATAAGCGGGCGGGCAACCCGAACCCAACATCGGAGGGGATTTTTTTGTCAAATGCACAAATCATCACCTTAGGAAACGCTCTTAAAAATACAGGAGTAGCCGATGGAGCTTTTTTTATGATTGGTAAAGATTTAGTAGCAGGAAAAGTTGTTCAAACCGTCGAAATCTTAGCTTACAACACTGTTGGTGGCAATAAAATCATCATGAACCAAGGCCACTTGAATGTTAATATTGGCAAAGCAGACCCCGCTTCCGCCAACTCAGTGACTATTGATAATGATGCGACTGTTACCCAAACTTACAACTCTACAGCCCCAGTAGGTGCAGGGGTTCAGGCGTTGGCTGTGGGCTTAACGAGGGGTTCGCAGCGTACACCTCCCCCGATTGTACCATAGATTAACTTTTTAATTTACAATGAATGTTCCATTAATCTTGTACCGTCTTTCGGGCTGGACTAATAATTTTGTCACGATTTTTGTCGTTTTAGCTTCCGTCAAGTGCAGGACTATGTGGCGAAATCGCTATCTGTTTTTGGCGATTAACTTTGTTTATTCGGCTATTTTGGAAGTTTTTTCGTCAATTACGGCGATTCTGAATTTCAATAATCTCTTTTTGGATTATTTGTATATGCCCGTGGCATTTGTTTTAAAAACGCTTTATCTCAACGGCGAGCATCAATCAAGGAAGGTACATTATTTTACCTATCTTGCCATTTGTCTGTTTGTTTGTTTACAACTTTATGTTGCATTCGACCGTTCGGGCTATAAAACTTTCAACGCAATCGGCAGCTACGGCAGTGGCTTGTTTTTTATTGTTTATTCGTTTCTTAATTTAACGAAACTTTTCAAAGAAAAATCGGCTACAAAGCTATTAAGACTAAATCCCGATTTTTGGTTTACGGCAACGATTTTTTGTCGATCGGTTTTTAGTTTTGTAACTGCAATTTTAGATGAATCAAGCTATGAGGCCAATAATGAGTTGGTGCTTTATGTGTTGTTTACTTCCGAAAATTTTGTCAAAGCATTATTGTATCTTGGGTATTATCGAGGCATTAAGTTGATGCAATGAAAAGAAAAAACTCTCCAAAAGTCCGATGCTCGTTGAGTGTCGGTTTTTTTTATGCCCAAAAATCATCAATTTATGTGATTTACAGGTGTTCATTAAATCCCGAAATTTGTATAAATAAAACAAAAGCCCCATGAAAATTAAAAACAAAAAGTGTCCATTGCCCGATGATATTCACGTTGGTTCACGCACGCATTTACCCCCCGAAACGGTCGTGATGATTCAGGCCGACATCAATTATTCACTCATCTATTTACTCAACGGTAATAAAGTAATTGTATCGACTTGTTTGAAACAACTCGAACATCGCTTTGCCATCATTCAGTCTTTTGCCCGAGTACACAAATCCTATTTGGTCAATCTTGATTACTACAAATCATACAATGAAGGGCATTTTTTGCTTGAAAATGATTTGAAATGTATCGTTTCTCGCCGAAAATTCAAAAGATTGATAGAAGAAAAAAGAGTCATTATTTAAGAATAAACAGTAATTTATTAACCATAAAAATTAAAATAATCATGAAAAAAATCTTTATTTCCGCAGTCGTTTTGTGCTTTTTTGTAATGAGTGATGTGTTTGCTCAGAGCATTTTATTAACGCCAAATCAGTTGAATTCAAAGCAAAGTTCATCAACTGATAACATTCTATTACAAGGGACTAATCCGCCAAATATTGTTGGTAGAAGGCACAATGGTAGTTTGGCTGTACCAACCGCAACAACGGCAGGGTTATTTCCACTTTCACTCGAAGCAGAGGGTTATAATGGTACTGCTTTTACATCAACGAGAGGTAGAATAAACTTTAACACTACTGAAAACTGGACTACAACGGGCAATGGTTTAGAAATACAATTTCATACCACAGCCAATGCTACCATAGGGCTTTCTCAAAGAATGGTAATTGGTAATAACGGAAACGTAGGAATAGGTACTGGTAGCCCTCTTTCACTACTTCATGTTTTTCAGGGTACTTCGGGTATTGCTCCTAATGGCAACGCAAAAGTATTTATCGAAGATAATACAGATACATATTTGAATTTAGCTGCCCCAAATGCCAATGAAACAGGGATTTTATTTGCTAAAACATCAAGTTCGGCTCACGGTGGTATTATTTATACAGGAGCAAATGCCATGAATTTCCGCACAGGCGGAAATAATACTCGAATGACCATCAGCAGTACTGGAAATGTGGGGATTGGCACAACGACACCCACCGCAAAGTTAGATATTGAAGGTGATATTGTGGTGAAAAAATCAGCAATTACTGTGGCAGGTACTTACAATGCCCTTAATCGCTTGAGTGCCTCTTCTATTTATTTTAACACCTCTGGTACAATCAACCTCAATGGCATTGATGCAGGCGTTGATGGACTTATTTTATACATTTTTTGTGGTGGAGGCACTACTTTAGTTATCGCAAATGAAAACGCAAGTGCGTCAGCGTCTGATAGAATTGCTACGCATACGGGAGCTAACGTAACAATAAGTGGTAGAGGTGGGGCAACACTTATTTACGAATCGACATCGGCACGCTGGAGAGTGGTGGGCGTTGCTCAATAAAGTTAGTATTGAAAAAGCGACTACTAAAATTTTAGTAGTCGCTTTTATTTTAACCTTTTCTCGCAATCACTTTCAAAGCCTTCTCTACAATCGTAGCTGCGTTCAATCCATATTTTTCCATCAGTTGTGCAGGAGTTCCCGACTCACCGAACGAATTATCAACGGCAATGTATTCTTGTGGAGCGAGAAAATTCTTCGCTAATGTCTGGGCAATGGCATCGCCCAAACCACCATTCATTTGGTGTTCTTCGCACGAAACCACGCATTTAGTTTTGCGAACCGATTTCAAAATAGCTTTTTCGTCTAATGGCTTGATAGTGTGGATATTAACAATCTCAGCACTAATACCTTGGGCTTCCAAAATCTCGCAGGCTTGAATCGCTTCCCACACCAAATGCCCAGTGGCAAAGATACTCACATCTTTCCCTTCCGAAACCATCCACGCTTTGCCGATTTCAAATTTTTGGTCGGGCAAAGTAAAAACTGGCACTACTGGGCGACCAAAACGCAAGTAAATTGGTCCGCTATGCTTCGCCGCTGCAATGGTTGCTGCCTTAGTTTGGTTAAAATCACAAGGATTAATAACCGTCATGTTTGGCATGGCACGCATCATGGCCAAATCTTCCAAGATTTGGTGCGTAGCTCCATCTTCACCCAAAGTCAAACCAGCGTGCGAAACGGCAATCTTAACGTTTTTGTCAGAATAAGCCACCGACTGACGGATTTGGTCATAAACACGGCTCGAACCAAAATTGGCAAACGTGGTGGCAAACGGAATCTTTCCACCAATCGTCAAACCCGCCGCTACGCCAATCATGTTTGCTTCAGCGATGCCGCACTGAATAAATCGCTCAGGATTTTCTTTGATAAAAGTATCAATTTTTAATGAACCCACCAAGTCGGCACAGAGTGTTACGACATTTGGGTTTGTGCGACCAAGCTCGGTCATTCCTGCTCCGAAGCCAGAGCGTGTATCTTTTTTCTCGGTAAATGGATATTTTGTCATAAGCCCCCTAACCCCCGATGGGGGAATTTTGGTTATCTGTTAGTGATTTTAATTTATTTATGAAATATTTTGCACTTGGGCAATTTGGGTGATTGGCGGCATTTTCTATGGAAAAGCCGTGACCACAATAAGTTCTTGCAAAGGTTACTTTGTCTGAAATACCTTTATTTTTGTATTCATTTCTTAAATTACTGAGTTTTTCGGCTGGAGATTCTTCAATTTCTGGAAATTCAATAAAAATTGATTCTGTTCCAAAAAACTTATTTAGCATTGCTGTATCTGCTAAAAACCACGATTCAATAGCTTTTACTGCAATTATTTTAGTTTTTGGTTCAAAATTCATCGTCATATAATTTTTTGCAGTAGATATATTTTGAGAATCATCTAAATCTCTAACAAAAATAATATGTTCTGCTCCATCATCAACAAGGCTTTTGATTTTATCACCAATATGTTTATCAGTAAATTTATCTTTTCCATCTGCACTAACTGGAATCCCTACCATTTTTATTTTATTGTCACCAAGAATTCTTTTGAAATCATCTGAATTTAGCACCACTCTATCCGTTTTTCCTTCGCAAATAAAACCAACCTTTACCATGGAAGCCCACCTCCTAAAGCACCAGAAAGCCAAGCCTCTGAGGTATCCATATTGTAAAGATTTTTTCCTTTGAGTTGTTTAATTACAGTATTTCCTTTTACTTTATCAACTAATATAATTTCATCTGATGTTAAGCAATCAGCCAATGTTTGGGAATGAGTATTTAACCAAATATAATGTCCTTTATCTTTACAGGCATACCTGAAAAAATCTACTAATTTTCTGACAACAAAAGGATGTAAACCATTTTCAGGCTCTTCGATGCACAAAAACTGTGGCTCGTCCGATTGGTAAACGGCTGTCAGTAAGGCAATTATGTTGTATGTGCCGTCGGAAATGAGGGATGTATTAAAAGGAACATCTGAATGTTTTTCAAATATTTGAAGCGAACTTTTACCATTTATTTGACTTTTACGAAACTCAATACTCTCAAATTCAGGAATAAATAATTGTAACCATTCTATTAACTCTTCCCTTTTACTATCGTTTTTTAAAATGAATGACACTGCTTTGTCCAAGTTGGAGGCATCATTTTTTAAGTATCTTCGGCGATTACTTCTGTCTCCAAGTCTTGAACCAATAAATATTCGTGAATATTCGTAAAGGAATTGCTCAAATAATGGTTTATTTAAAATCTCTGAAATGTCTCCGAAGAGAAAATTGAGGTTATTTCCATTCAATTCTAAAATACTATTCAGTTGTTCAACATTTTCCTTTTTAATAGGTAAAGTAATGCTAATACTATCATATTTTGGAGATAGAATTCTATCAAACCTTTCAGTCGCTAAAGTGTACCCTATTTTATTTTCAATTCCTTGTTGTTCTAAAATCTCTTTTAATAGTATTTCAAGTTGGCTTTTGTTTTTATCAAAATGCTCTTTAGCTTGTCTAATTCCATTCAAAATATTTTCATTTTTAATAAATCTATTAAAAATAATTACCTCATCCTGAAATTCATATCCTACAAATAAATTGTCTTGTTGCTGTTTTACATTTAAAAACGATTCCGATACGCC
>JANNEN010000056.1:0-2554 GCA_031378715.1 Emticicia sp. | reverse complement strand
ACCTCATCACCAAATACGTCGATGATAACGACATCGAAACAACCCAAGATTTGGTCGTAAAATCAGCTATCAACAAATCAAAAATTAAGATTTTTATCATCCAGCAGATTGACCGTAAGATAAATCTGGACGAGATAATAGAAGCCAAGGATTTGACAATGACCGAGCTGATGGAAGAAATCGAACATATCTGCTATTCAGGGACACGCCTAAATCTCGACTATTACATCAACCAAGTAATAGACGAAGACCGCCAAGACGAAATATACGAGTACTTCATGGCCGCCGAAACTGACAATATTGGAGCAGCTCTAAAACAATTTGAAAGCGACGATACCACCGAAGAAGAACTTCGATTGATGCGAATAAAATTCCTCTCTGAAATGGCAAATTAGGTAGTAGATATTAGGTCGTAGGACTTAGGATTTAGGTTTGGGGAATTAGGAATCATAAGCAGAGAGATAAGTTTTTAGGAGGTAGATAAAAACATGAAATTATAGCTTTTTTCACCTAAACCTTAAATTCTACACCCTAATTTCTACCTCCTAAGCCCTCTTAAAAAATTTTATTATCAAAAAAAACGAATATTTGTAGTTAATTAATAAAATAAATATACTTTTGTAAAAATTAATCATTCAAATCATAAAGTTACCATGAACATTTTTGTCGGAAGTCTGCCTTTTAAAATCGAAGAAAGCGAATTAAAGCAATATTTTGAAACGTATGGCGAAGTAAGTTCAGTAAAAATCATTTCTGATAAATATACTGGAAGAAGTAAAGGATTTGCATTTGTAGAAATGCCTGACGATGCCTCAGCACAACAAGCAATCGACGCATTGAATGGTTCGGATATTGGCGGGCGTTCGGCAGTAGTGAATCAAGCTGAAGAGAAAAAAGAAAGAGATAACCGTGGCGGTAGCGGCGGTGGTGGTGGTTACAATCGTGGCGGTGGCGGCGGTGGTGGCGATCGTGGCGGCTACGGTGGTGGCGGCGGCGGTGGATACAATCGTGGCGGCGGTAGCGGCGGCGGTGGTGGCGGTGGCGGTTATGACCGTGACAACAACCGTAACAGATACTAATGCGTAAGAGCTTTTAGCTGACGTTAGAAATGATATTCAGGATACTTTTGCCTTGTTTGCAACTGGTATCCTGAATTTTTGTTTTAGGATTGATTAAAAAACAATTCCGTTGATTTGACGGTTCACCGCTGCGATTGTAAGCAACAGGATAAATATAATCAATATTTTTAATAATTGTAACTATTTGATTATAAGTACTTTATCTCATAACTAATAATTCATTTCTTAGCATATCTTACACATTTGCACATTTATACACAATTAAGATGATTTCTAAAAAAGCAAAATATGCTCTGAAAGCTCTAAAAGTACTTTCGGAAAGATACGAATCGAAGCAGCCAATGTTGATTGCTGATATTGCCGAGCAGCAGCGTATCCCGAAGAAATTTTTGGAGGCTATTTTGCTCGAACTTCGCAATAATGGCGTGCTACACAGCCAAAAAGGCAAGGGCGGCGGGTATCAACTCCGAATGTCGCCCGAGCAAGTTTCGATTGCCAAAATCGTACGTATTATTGATGGACCGATTGCTCCAATGCTTTGCGTATCATTGCATTTTTATGGCAAATGTGATGACTGTGCCGACGAAGAAACCTGTAAAATCAGACCAATCATGGAGAAAGTACGTGACGCAAATTTGGCCGTTTATGAAAATTCCACCCTCAAAGACTTGATGGATTGAGTAGCTAATAATTTATAGACGATAGCTTGCAGTGATATAAATATCTGATAGTCAGTCATTTATGTGATTTAGATTAGAAGTATTCAATAACTTAGTATAAAGCAAAATTTATTTATTGAACAAACGCTTCCGTGATTTAATCACTTTCTTTTCTGGCATTGTTACTTTCTCCACAGGCTTTTTGTCAATCGCTTTTATTACGGGCATTTCCTTCTTATTCACTGGTAATTTATCAACTTTCGTATTCACCTCAATCGGCTCTAAGTCAATCTCAATTCGGGGGTCAAGCTGATCAGTGGCATTTTTGAGCCAACCATAAGTATTCACTGGAAATGGATTCCCGTTGGCATCAATACGGAGATAAGTTAGGTGTAGGTGCGTGTCGGAGCGAGGCAAGGCGGCATTGAAACCCGTTCGCCCAACCAAGGCGATTTTCTGCCCTGCCCGTACGGTTTGTCCCTTTTTTACGTAAATTTCTCGCTGGTGGGCGTAGTACCACAGCCCGCCCGTGGTAGTATCATAAATCCAGATATAATTCCCTCCCCGATATTGGCTCCCACTTTGCCAGTCGTTTTCGGTGGCAATCACCACGCCGTTCGACACCGAGAGTACCGAAACATAATCGCCTGTGCGGTCGTCACGGCTATCTTGATTTCGGTCTTTCATAAAAATATCATGGGCGGGGTGGCTTCCTTTTTTTGCTTGGTCAAACAAATTGTAGCCCTTCGGAATATATCCACTGCCCCGCCCCCCAATAGCTCGATAATCAAACCCCAAAAGCGGAAAACAGATACT
>JANNEN010000008.1:0-8841 GCA_031378715.1 Emticicia sp. | reverse complement strand
TTGGGTATCCGCACCAACTCGGTGGGTACTTATTTAGATTTTTTTGAACAATCATTTCTAATAAGAAGAATACAGCCCTACTATATAAACATCGGAAAAAGGCTTACTAAAACGCCCAAAATTTATATTAGAGATAGTGGTTTAGTGCATTACTTATTAGCCATACATAGCTATCAAAATCTATTGGGGCATATTGTAGCAGGCGGGTCGTGGGAAGGATATGTCATTGAGCAAGTCATTGCCCAACTCAGTTATCAACAACTCCCTTTTTTTTACAGAACTGCCGATGGGTCTGAGTTAGATTTGGTGATTGAAGAAAATTTAAAAATAAAATTAGCTATCGAAATCAAATTGAGTAATTCGCCGAGCCTAAGCAAAGGAAATACGCTTGCCCTTGCCGATTTGGGTAGCCCTCCATTATTAGTTGTTACGCCCTCTGCCGAGGATTATTTGCTCAAACCCAATGTTTTTATTTGTAGCGTTCGTACACTATATCACAATATCAGTCGGTTTTTGACAACAGATTCTTAGAAACTCACCACATTTCGTTTACGCTAATAGTCTATTTTGATGCTGATAATACCGAAATTCAAGAAATATTGGCAAATGTGAACCTTAAAACCCATGTTTTTGATTGCAGCAACGAGTTCTTTCAAAATACAATATTATCAATCAGCCGCACGCCACCCAAAAACGCCGCTATGCAAAGAGCCGTTTTTCCTTCGGCAATTTGTGCCTCAATTGGCTGTAAAGTATCAAAATCAGCCGCTTCAAAATATTCTGGTTCAAAAGCAGGAAAATTACTAAAATGCTCATTAACAACCACTTGCATTTCGCTCACGCTTGCACCCGCTTGTAGTTTTTCTTTGGCAAGATTAAGAATTTTGTAAATCTGTGGAGCCAAAATACGGGCTTCTGCCGAGAGGCGTGTATTGCGAGAGGACATTGCCAAGCCATCGGTTTCTCGCAAGGTCGGACACGGAACTATCTCGACATCAAAACTCAAATCCTTTACCATTCTTCGGATAACGGCTACTTGCTGTAAATCTTTCAGTCCAAAATACGCCTTATCGGGCTTCACGATATTGAAAAGTTTGCCGACCACGATTCCCACACCGTTAAAATGTCCAGGTCGAAACTTGCCTTCCATGACGGTTTCTAAACTCCCAAAATCCATCTTTAATTGCGGCAAACTCGGATACATTTCTTCGGCCGATGGGGCAAAAACTACGTCACAGCCCGCTGGGAGCAATAGTTCGCAGTCACGTTCGAGCGTGCGAGGATATTTTTTTAAATCTTCGGGATTATTAAACTGCGTCGGATTTACGAAAATACTACAAACCGCAATATCGTTTTCGATTTTGGCACGCTTCAACAGCGATACGTGTCCTGCGTGCAAAGCCCCCATCGTTGGCACAAAACCAATCGTTTTTGAAACTCGTTTTTGGCTTTTGAGATACGTTTGGGTTTCGGCGATGGTATTAAAAATGTGCATTTTCAGGATAAAATTGTTAAGTAAAAAAAGGAAGATTTTGCCCAAATATAATCAGATAAAATTGATTTTAGATTTTTTGCCATCTCTATCATAGTGACCGAAGTGGAACTTCGCCCCACAGCACAATTTCATAGTTTCATAACATACTGATAATAGGCAGTTTATATGTTTTTCGCAAATTTGTGCTGATGAAAAAACACAAGCATTTTCGCACCATCGTGCTTTCTGACCTACACCTCGGCACAAGTGGCTCGAAGGCCAAAGAAGTGACCGAGTTTTTGAAGCAATACCGTTGCCAACGCCTCATTCTGAACGGTGACATTATTGACGGTTGGGCATTAAAAAAATACGGAAATTGGAAGAAAAAGCATACTTCGTTTTTCAGAGTAGTGTTAAAAATGATGGATAAATACGATACCAAGGTTGTGTATTTGCGGGGCAATCACGATGATTTTCTTGACCAAATCTTGCCTTTGGTAGTCGGAAAACAGTTCCAGATTCGACGTGATTATATTTTAGCATCGGGCGATAAAAAATTCTACATCACCCACGGTGATGTTTTTGATAGTATCACGACCAACATGAAATGGCTCGCTCATTTGGGCGATTTGGGCTATACTTTTCTGCTTTGGCTCAATAAAAATTATAATCTTTACCGTGAGTGGCGAAATCTACCCTACTATTCGCTATCGCAGGTAATAAAGCAAAAAGTGAAAATGGCGGTTAATTATGTGAATGATTTTGAAGAGAAACTCGCTGAATTGGCCAAAGCCAAAGGCTGCGATGGCATCATTTGCGGGCATATCCACCAGCCTGCAATCAGAGAAATCAACGGGATTTTGTACCTCAATTCGGGCGATTGGGTCGAAACCATGTCGGCCTTAGTCGAAGATTTTGATGGAAATTGGAGTTTGGTTTACTACGCTTCAAGTGACAGCCCGACAGCCAATAATGAACTTGATATTGAGGACGAAGAAGACACATTAGTTGAAAAATTTGTTCTGCCTCGCATCGCAGCATCACTATAAATCAATGAGATATTTTTTTATTATTCAAGGCGAAGGACGGGGGCATTTGACCCAAGCCGTAGCTCTTTCGGCAATGCTCCAAAAGCACAACCACGAAGTAGTAGGGGCAATGGTGGGTAGTGCCGATGGCAAAACTATTCCCCAGTTTTTTGCTGATAATTTCAGGTTTCAGAGCATTGCCTTTGCGAGTCCGTGCTTGGTTTATTCTAAAAAAACAAAAGCATTAAGTATTCGTAAAACGCTGATTGATAGCATATTAAATATAAAAAAATACTTTTATAGTCTTAGAAAAATACAAGAAACCGTTGAGCAGCTTAAACCCGACGTAATCATAAATTTTTATGATGTTCTGGGCGGTATTCATCAGTTTTTATTTCGCCCGTCCGTGCCGATGGTTTGCGTAGCTCACCAATATTTATTACTTCACCCCGATTTCATACACCCAAAAAATCACTGGTTTGATAAGTTGCTTGTCAATACTAATACTCGCATTACGGCCTTGGGTTCGGTCAAAAAATTGGCACTTTCGTTTACGCCATTTAGCAACGATGATAAGCAAAATATTGCAATCATTCCGCCGCTTTTGCGAACCGAAATCACGCACTTAAAACCACAAACGGGCGATTATATTTTGGTGTATTTGACCCAACACTCGCTGGCCGAAGAATTAATCAAATGGCACGCCAAAAATCTGACCGTTAAGATTCATTGTTTTTGGGACAAACCTCAAAACACCGAGGTTTTCAAGTATGCCCGAAACCTTCATTTTCATCGAATTAATAGCCAAAAATTTATCGAAATGATGCAAAACTGCGGCGGATTAGTGACCACTGCGGGCTTCGAGTCGGTCTGCGAAGCCATGTATCTGGGCAAGCCCACGATGATGATTCCTGTGCCGAAACACTACGAGCAAGCCTGCAATGCCCTTGATGCCAAACGGGCAGGGGCGGGCATCACGGGTACAAAATTTGATTTGAGTGATTTTATTAGCTATATGCCTTATTATCAAGATATTAGCCCCGAATTTCAAACTTGGCATAGCCGCAGTAGCTTTGTTTTTTTGCGAGAAATTGAAAAGATTTTCACAAAAAAAACAGCAACTTTTGCCGATATTTTTCCCGATTTTGTACTTGGAAAATAAAAGTTTAGACAGGCTTTACTTCACACACTGCCGAAAACTCAATTTCGACCAAATATTCTTTGTCAATCAAGGCACTCACTTCGAGCATCGTTGTGGCGGGCTTCACGTCCCTAAAAAACTCTCCGTGGGCTTTTCCGATTTCCTCCCATTTAGTAATATTTGTCGTAAAAATTCGGGTACGCACCACGTCGCTCATTTTGGCTCCAAGTTGCTCCAACACCTTCTCGACTTTCAGCATGATGAATTTGGTTTGGATATAAACGTCGTTTTTGCCCACAATCTCACCGCTACCGTCGGTGGCCACCGTCCCCGAAACTTCGATGATATTTCCCACTTTCACGGCTCTTGAATACCCCACGATGTCCTCCCATTTGGCACCCGTCGAAACATTAATTCTTTCCATTTATTTTAGTTTTTTATGAAAAATCAACAGTTTGCCCTGTCATTGACCAAGGGCTTTCACAAACGTCAGTAGAAAATACTATTTTCTGCCATCTTGTCAGTAAATTTCTTATTGGCAAAATAATTGTCGAAATTTGCAAAAAATATAACAGATTACAAAATGGCAGAGAATAAAGAAGAAATAATAATTGATAGCGAACAAACGATAGTCGATAGCGAACAATTATCAGAAAACACTACGGATTTTGTAGAAAATGATGAGCAAGCAAACGTAGCTGATGAAATAGAAGAAGCCGAGCCAACTCTCGAAGCCCAACTTGTCGAAGCAAAAGATAAATATTTACGGTTGTATGCTGACTTCGAGAATTTCCGTCGCCGAACGGCAAAGGAGAAAATCGAAATGATAAGTACTGCTTCCGAAGGACTTTTGAAAGACCTTGTTCCTGTCATTGATGATTTTGAACGTGCCAATAAATCGTTTGAAACCGTCACCGAAATTGAGCCACTGAAAGAGGGTATCGGATTGATATTCAGCAAGTTACAAAAAATACTCATCAGTAAAGGCGTGAAAGCAATGGATACAAAAGGGCAAGATTTCGATGTGGAGTTGCACGAGTGTATCACCCAGTTTGCGGCGGGCGAGGAGAACAAAGGTAAGGTAATTGATGAAGTTGAAAAAGGATATTTCCTAAACGAAAAAGTTATTCGCTACGCAAAAGTAGTAGTTGGTTCATAAAATAATGATTGAGGCGGAACGCCGCCCGTTTTGAATGAGTGAATATTTTGCCTTTTGATATTTATTTTCCATTCTATCATTGTATCATTCTATCATTCAATCATTGGAAAAAAGATGAAAAAAGATTATTACGAATTATTGGGCGTAGCAAAAAACGCTTCGGACGACGAATTAAAGAAAGCCTATCGCAAATTAGCGATACAATATCACCCCGATAAAAATCCTGGTGACAAAGTTGCCGAAGAAAAATTTAAAGAAATAGCCGAGGCATATAGTGTACTTTCTGATGCCACAAAACGCCAACGTTACGACCAATTCGGACACCAAGGAATGGGTGGAGCTGGGGGCAGTCAGGGCGTAAACATGGAAGATATTTTCGGTAGTGTTTTTGGCGAAGATAGTCCTTTTGGTAGCTTTTTTAATGGTGGCGGTCGCCGTGGCGGTGGGCAACCTACCCGAAAAGGCTCAGATTTACGTATAAAGCTAAAACTTAATCTGGAAGAAATCTCCAATGGAGTTGAGAAAAAAATAAAAGTAAAACGTTACGTTTCGTGTAATACTTGTAGCGGAAATGGCTCTAAAAACGGTACTGCACTCAAAACTTGTACCACTTGTAACGGCAACGGACAAGTGCGAAAAGTAGTGAATACGATGCTCGGACAGATGGTTTCGACGAGTCCGTGTCCGACTTGTCAGGGCGAAGGAAAAGTCGTAACCGAGCGTTGCGATGTTTGCTTTGGCGAGGGTCGTCAGTTGAACGAAGACTTACTCAGTGTCAAAATTCCTGCGGGCGTAGGCGAGGGAATGCAACTTTCGATGACGGGCAAAGGTAACGTGCCAACCCGTGGCGGCATTGCGGGCGATTTGCTAATCGTGATTGAGGAAGAAGAACACCCCGAACTCAAACGTGACGGCAGTAATATCCATTTTGATTTACGTATGAATTTTGCCGATGCCGCACTGGGAAAAGATGTCGAGATTCCGACGGTGGGCAGCAAAGTGAAAATCGTGATTAAGGCAGGTACGCAATCGGGTGAGATTTTGCGATTGAAAGGCAAGGGACTCAAAGAACTCAACAGCTACGGTGTGGGCGATCAACTCGTGCATATAAGTTTGTTTACTCCGACCACTCTCAGTTCGGAAGA
The DNA here is from genome assembly GCA_031378715.1 of Emticicia sp. GTDB lineage: Bacteria > Bacteroidota > Bacteroidia > Cytophagales > Spirosomataceae > Emticicia. The sequence goes on along the minus strand of JANNEN010000008.1, from coordinate 2,894 downwards.
CAGAGCGATTCTCGAAAAAATGCAAAATTTGCCCAATTTTCAACCAAAATCTGACAAAAATGAACGTAGTATTTTCGATAAAATGAAAGATTTTTTTCATTGATTAATTCATGCCTAATTTTGAAAGCCTTCCATGATTGGGAGGCTTTTTTTTATGTGTAAAAATCATTGTTTAGAAATATTCTAAATAATGTTTGCATTTCAAAAATCCAAACTTACCTTTGTGTCGTTATTTATAATAGGTCTAAATAAAAATAATAAAAACAATATGAAGTCTTTAATTTGTACTATTTTCAGTTTGCTATTGATTTCGGAAGTAACTTTTGGACAAAAATCGAGCATCAGTGGAAAAATAATTGATACCCAAAATGAAGCAATCATTGGGGCAAGTATCAGCTTGAAAGGAACAGTCAGAGGGGTTCAGACAAACGCCAAAGGAGAGTATATTATCAAAGGATTAAAAAATGGTAATTATACTTTGGTAGTTTCGAGCGTTGGCCTAAAAACAAAAGAAATTGCCATCGAACTCAAAGGCAACGAATCAAAAACCATTGATTTAATTTTAGAGAATGAAACTTACACCCTAAAAGATGTAGAGGTAGTGGCGAGTAGAGGCGTAAGAGGAAACGAACATTTGGCGGAAGTAGAAGGCTACACGATTAATGCTACAAAGAAAAATGAGTTGATAGTAATAGGAAATATTAATGCTAATTTGGCGATGAATAACAGCCGCCAGATTTTTGGTCGCACCCCTGGTATTTCGGTTTGGGAGAATGACGGTTCGGGTGTGCAACTTGGAGTAGCTTCTCGTGGTTTGAGTCCCAATCGGTCGTGGGAGTTTAATACTCGCATGAATGGCTACGATATTACGCCCGACCCGATGGGTTATCCCGAAGCATATTATACGCCACCGATGGAAGTTGTGGATAGAATCGAAATCGTGCGTGGTGCTTCTTCGCTGCAATATGGCTCGCAGTTTGGTGGCTTGATGAATTTTGTGCTTCGTAAACCCGATATTTCTACTCGTTTTACGGTCGAATCACAAAATACTGCGGGAAGTAATGGCCTTTTTAGCACTTTCAATTATATAGGTGGCTCCGAAGGGCGTTTGAGTTATACGGCCTATTATCAAAAACGCAAAGGAAATGGCTGGCGTGAAAATAGCCGATTCGATACCGACCACGCTCACCTCGAAATGAGTTATGCGGTTTCTAATAAATTAAAATTAGGCGTAGAAGCTACTTATATGACGACCAAGGTTCAGCAAGCTGGGGGCTTGACCGATGCACAGTTCGCCAAAGATGCTCGCCAAGGTTTACGTTCGAGAAATTGGTTTAGCACGCCGTGGTTTATTCCGAGCCTCAATGCTGAGTATATTTTTAGCCCGAAAACAAAACTTAGTTTCAAGGCATTTTCGACCATTGCCGAGCGAAATAGTGTGGGAAATGTTCGCCCAATAACCGAAGCCGATAATCTGACTTCGGTGCGTCAGGTAGATAGAGATTTTTATACAACGTTCGGCTCCGAACTTAGACTTTTGACTGATTATAAAGTTTTTGGCAAAGAAAATACTTTAGCAACTGGTTTGCGATATTTCCGTGGGCATATTGACCGTAAGCAACAGGGGCGTGGCACAAACGGCACGACAATGGATTTTGACCTTTCAGAAGGTGTTTATCCAAGAGATTTAGATTTTACGAATATCAATCAAGCAGCTTTTGTTGAGAATATTTTTAGATTTAATAAAAAACTTTTAATGACTGCTGGTGCAAGAATTGAAAATATCAGTTCGGCCATGGAAGGGCAGTTTGGAGTTACAAATGGTAGTCCAGTTGTGTTGAATAACATTACTCGTAAGCGTAGTTTTATGATTTTTGGTGCAGGATTGGAGTATCACATTACGCCACAGTCGGAGTTTTACAGTAATATTTCTCAGGCATACCGCCCAGTATTGATTTCAGACCTTACACCACCCGCCACGACTGATATTATTGACGAAAATCTACAAGATGCCCGTGGTTATAATTTCGACTTTGGATACCGTGGCAAAGTTGGCAATTACCTAAACTTCGATGTAGATTATTTTTATGTGAACTATAATAACCGAATCGGAACAATTACGCAAACCAATGCCGCCAATCAACGTTTTCAGTTCCGCACAAATTTGGGGCGTTCGGTGAGCCAAGGTTCTGAGGGTTATGTAGAGTTTGACCCCGTGACGGCTTTCTTCAAAAAATCAAAAATTGGTTATTTGAGTATATTTGCGTCTATTGCTTATATTGATGCTACTTACCGCAATTTTCGCACTACTTCGGTAACAAACGGACAAGTGGTAGAGGGCAATCTTTCGGGAAAAAGAGTAGAAAATGCCCCTCGCAAAATCAATCGTTTTGGGGTAACGTATAATAAAAAAGGAGTTTCTATCACGTGGCAGTTGAGCGATATTGGTAAGGCTTACGCCGATGCCTCGAATACCGAAGTTGCCAATGCGGCTGCCACAACGGGTGTGATTCCTGCCTATACCGTACAAGACCTTTCGGCAAGTGTCAAATTTTTGAAACATTATAATTTGAAAGCAGGAGTAAATAACCTAACCGACGAACGTTATTTCACACGCCGTGCGGGCGGCTATCCAGGGCCAGGTTTAATGCCAGCCGATGGCCGTACGTTCTATGTTTCGGCAGGAATAAAGTTTTAATGCCGTTGTCAGTATCAATGCTGTTGTCAGTGTCAATGCCGTTGTCAGTGTCAATGCCGTTGTCAGTGTCCCCACCATAGCCGTCAGGTTAGGAAGTTGCTTCGGAGAAGCATAACCTTTGTAGTAACTGATTATCAGCGAGTTACGAGGCTTCGGAGAAGCCTAACATTAATTTTAAGGTTGGGCTTCTCCGAAG
>JANNEN010000038.1:0-9610 GCA_031378715.1 Emticicia sp. | reverse complement strand
CCACCGACTTCGTCAGGACACCTCCCCTTGAAAAAAGGGGCGACCGTCGCACGGAGGAAATTAAGACTGCGTAACATGAGTTAATTATTCAGAATATTCGCAAAAACTCAACCGTTAAAACAAGAATAAAACGAAGTTTTGTATTTTTATTGCTTAAAATAACTATTTTTGTAAGAACAAGAACCCTAAATTAATCTACATTATGAAGCACAGGCTACTGCTTAGTTTGTTGGGAATCATCACAACCTTTGCCGTTTTTGCACAAGGTAAAAAAATCACGGGAAAAGTTACTTCAACTGATGGCGTAACATTGCCTGGTGTAACCGTGAAAATAAAAGCCACCACAAAAGGTACCCAAACCGATATTGACGGCAATTATACGATTGATGCAAATGCAGGTGACGTCATCGTATTTACGTTTGTGGGCATGAATACCCAAGAAATAAAACTGGGTAATCAATCTATTCTTAATGCTACGCTTGATACCGATACTAAGCAATTATCCGAAATTGTGGTCACTGCCATCGGTATTCAGCGGGAACGAAAAGCAATTGCTTATGCAATCTCAAACGTAAAAGCGGAAGATTTGCAACAACGCTCCGAGCCAGATGCCTTGCGGGCATTGACGGGAAAAGTGCCAGGCGTAAACATTACGGCGGGTGGAGGAGCCCCAGGGCAATCGACCCGAATCACGATTCGAGGAAATACTTCGTTTTCGGGTAATAATCAGCCATTATTCGTAGTTGATGGTATCCCGTTTGATAATTCGGTAAACGCTACTGATGGGTTTAATCAAAATACCGTAACGTCAAACCGTGCGTATGATATTGACCCCAACAATGTAGAATCGCTCACTATTTTGAAAGGGGCGGCCGCTTCGGCACTTTACGGCTCACGAGCCGCCAATGGTGTGGTGGTGATTACGACAAAATCGGGTAGCCGAAGTGCCAAAAAAGGTTTGGAAGTAACTTTCAATTCATCGTATTCGGTTGAACAAATTTCTACCGTTCCTGTTTATCAAAATACTTATACGCAAGGATTTAATCAAACATACAGCAATGGTTCAATCGGTAACTGGGGGACGGTTTTTCCGTCGGAAGTAACCCGAGTAAATCAATCGTTGGGTTTTGTACGTTATTATGAAGTTGTCGAAACGGGCTATCCTGCTGGATTTGTTTCGCACCCCTTGGCAGGGAGTTTTGGTAATTCTCGTAACTATCCGACCGCTTTTCCACAAATTGTTGATGGTCGAGGAAAAGCCGTGGGTGTTCCGTTAGTGCCTTATGATAATGTTGGTGGTTTTTTCAGAACAGGAAATGTCATCGAAAATAGCTTGAATATTAGCTCAACGGGTGATAAAACAACGATTAGTGCGGGAGCATCTCGCATGACCAATCGGGGTATTGTGCCAAATTCGGGAGCTGACCGAACGACCTTGAACTTTGGCGGAAATGCCACACTTGCCAATAAACTCAACCTCAATGGAAACGTAAACTACGTTAATACCAATCAAATTTCGCCACAGTCGGGGGCGGGTTATTTCTCTGACTACAGTGGTGGGCTGGGGTCGGGTTCGATTTATTCACGTTTATTTTATTTGCCTCGTAATTATGATTTGAATGGCTATCCGTTTGAGAATCCTGTTACGGGTGAAAATGTTTTTTACCGTGGCGATGCCGATAACCCACTTTGGACTGCTAAATATAACGTTTATAACAGCAACGTAAACCGAGTTTTTGGAAACTTAGCCTTGAATTATGACGCAACATCATGGCTTAATTTCACGGCAAAAGGTGGCGTAAATTCTTATTCCGAAAATCGCCGAGATGTTTATCGTCCAGGAGGAAACTTGGTGCCGTTGGGGCAGGTGAATCGCCGAGATATTACCAATACCGAAATTGATTTTACGTTCTTGGCTTCGGCGAATCGGGATATTAACGAAAAAATCGGTATGCGTTTGTTGATGGGTTTTAACGCTAACCAACGCTACCGAAATTTTAGTTCGGTGTCGGGGCAGAAAGTAATCGACCCAAACTTGCTCATCGTTACGGGTACCGATACCCAAACCGCCTCGGAATATAGTGAAAAGCGACGGCTATACGGATTTTTTGCCGAATACGGAGTCTCTTATGCCGATTATGCTTTTCTGACGGCCACTGTTCGTAACGACCATTCATCGACTTTACCCGAAAGTAATAATAGCTATTTTTACCCTTCGGTGAGTGGCTCGTTTATTTTTACTGATGCTTTTAACTTGCCAAAAAGTATTTTGAGTTTCGGAAAACTCCGTGCCAGTTACGCAAAAGTTGGAAAAGATGCTGACCCCTATAACGTTTTTACGACTTATGATTTTAATGTGCAATACTTTGATGGCAAGCCTGTTCCTGCGATAAGTCTGCCTTCATCGTTGAACAATACGACCCTACGCCCTGAGTTTACGGCCGAATTAGAAGTTGGTACTGAATTGCAGTTTTTCAAGAATCGTATTGGCTTAGATTTGGCTTATTTTAATCGAAACTCAACCGATTTGTTGGTTTCGGCTCGTATTCCGAGTTCGTCGGGTTTTAATTCTAAACAAACAAACGCAGGAAAAATCAATAATAAAGGTATCGAAATTGGCTTAAATTTAGTGCCTATAAAACTCAAAAACGGTTTTACGTGGAATTCTTTCATTGCCTTCACCCATTTGCGTTCGCAGGTGATTGATGTGGGCGAAAGCGGTGAGCTGTTTTTGGGCGGAACTGGTTCATCATCGCTCGGCACAATGCACCGAAACGGCTTCCCGTTTGGTATGATTTATGGCTCTCGCATTGCCCGTGACGACCAAGGAAATTATCTCATAAACCCATCGACGGGCTTGACAATTATTGACCCTGTGTCTGAAATTTTGGCAAATCCCGCCCCGAAATTTACCGTTGGCTGGACGAATACCTTCACCTACAAAGCCTTTACGCTCACGGCTTTGATGGATTATCGGCACGGCGGAAGTATTTTTTCATCAACGGCTGCTTCGTTATTATTGCGTGGACAACTCACGAGTTCGGAAGATAGAGAAGCACTTCGGGTGATTCCAGGCGTGTTGGGCGATACCGAAACCTACAAGCCATTACTTGATGAAACGGGTAAATCAATCAAAAATACAATTCCGCTCACTGCATTTCAGTATCATTTCTCGAACGGATTTGGTGCTTATGGTGCTGACGAAACTAATATTTACGACATCACCACAATACGTTTGCGAGAGGTATCAATGGGCTATAATGTGCCGAAACCCTTATTAAAAAAAATAGCTCCGTTTTTGGGTACATTCAGACTATCGGCTTCGGGTAGAAATCTTTGGTTCAACGCCCCAAATATGCTCAAAGGTCTGAATTTTGACCCCGAGGTATTATCTGATTTCGCCGACTCAAACGTTCAAGGCTTTGATTTCGGAGCTTCGCCCTCGACTCGCCGTTTTAGTATTAATATTTCGGCTTCATTCTAATAGTATTTCTTTGGTTTTGAACAAAAATTAGCAAAAAAAAGAAAATGAAATTCAAAAATATATCAATATCCGCAAGTGTAATTGCTGTTTTTTTATCAGTAAATGCTTGCCAACTTACCGATTTGGAGATTAATAATGACCCAAATAGTCCGACGAAGGCCTCGGCAAAACTGCTCTTGCCAACCGCCGAATATGCCGTGATTAATGCAGTAACGGCACTTAACCAAAACGCCATGGGTTTTGCGGGAATATTGTCCAGCTCCGATGACTTCGATTTGAGCAACCAAAGCTATAATGGTCTTTGGAATAGCTTCTATCAAAGTATGAATAACGTGGAAGCAATCATCAAAAGTAGTGCGAATAGTCCGCATTATTTGGGCGTTGCACAGATATTGAAAGCGTACGCCGTTGGAAATTTTGTGGATACCTTTGGTGATGTGCCGTACAGCGAAGCGTGGCAAGGAAATGGCAACGTAAAGGCAAAATTTGACAAAGATTCTGAAATTTATGAGGAATTAATTAAACTTTGTGATACGGCAGTGCTAAATCTCGCAAAAACTACGCCCGAACCCTTAGATCCAACCGCCGATTTTATGTACGGTGGTGGCACAGGAGCCGTGCCAAAATGGACAAGATTTGCTAAGTCAGTAAAGGTTCGTTTATTACTAATTTCAAGAAAGGGGCGAGCTACGGGTAATGCTGATTTGCGGGCGGCAATTACTGCGGGAGGTTATATTACCAGTCCCGCCGATGATTTTACTTTTAATTTTAGTACAGTTTCTACGCCACAAGACGGCCGCCACCCATGGTTTCAGAGTGCGTATTTGACGACCAACAGTTTCCCCTACATTAGCCACCAATTGATGCAGGAAATGCTGTTCAACCGTGACCCACGTATTGATTTTTATTTTTATCGCCAAACAAATAGTATTCTTGATATTTCAAACCCAACCGATAGGGGTGTGATTCCGTTCGGAAACTCGTATTTAGTACTTAAACCTGCTTTTTGGACGAGGTGGCGGGAAGTTTTCGGACGAGCAACCCAAGCAGATTCGGCTTACGTGGCTGGTTTTTTTGGGCGTGATAGAGGCGATAATACGGGTCAGCCCTTAGATGGTACACTTCGCACCGCACCTGGGGCATATCCAGCAGGTGGGCTTTACGGTGGTAGAAACATTGTAGCAAAAAACTTAGCGGGCGGCAGAGGTACGGGCAATGGAATTTTCCCGATGCTGACGAGTAATAATATGAAATTTTATCAGATTGAGTCGATTCTGGACGGCGGTGGAACTGGCAATGCCCGAACGATTTTTGAGGCCGCTATCAGAGAACACATCGCCCGAGTAGTGGCATTGGGCCAGAAAGTCGATGCCGCCAACACGCAAGTTCCGACCGTGGCGAGTATCAACGAGTACCTCAATAATATCCTCAAACTCTACGACGATGCCCCGTCGAACACTGCAAAATTAAACGTCGTGATGAAACAGCTTTGGTTCTGTTCGTGGGGGCAAGGGCAAGAAATCTGGAATGCCATGCGTCGGACGGGGCTGCCAACAACCATCAATAAACCCATCATTAGGCCAACCCGCCAGTTTGCACTTCGGCTACCGTACCCTTCGCAGGAAGGAGCAATCAACCCGAATGCTACGCCCAAACTCACCGAAGTAGTGTTTGATAGAGATCCCGTGTTTTGGGATAAAGTAAAGTTAAAATGGGAGTTTTAACTTCCACTAAAACGGTTTTACTTAGATTAAATTTAAAAATTACATCGAAAATCAATGAAAAAAATAGCAGGTTTTACCATTATAATTTCAATACTATTTGCCCTCGGTGCTTGCCGTGACGAATCGCTTAATCCAGTGGCACAATGGCAGTCGGGCGTGCATGCCTACACGGTATTTGACGGTATTTTGTTCAATGGCAATGTGCAAGAACGCCCGCAACCTTACGAGGTAGAAAACGCCCGAAATTTTCCGAGAGCAGTACAGGGTTCGGCCAGAATTAACTTCAAAACTCGTTGGGTTTCGTTAGATAAAAAGCTGACAGTCAATAAGATAGAGATTTACGTACGAATGTTGGAGGTTTATAACGACCCTGACGGAAACCCCGTCGTAGCCGATTTGAGTGGGAATGGAAAAGGTAAATTATTGACCACAATTCTTGCCCCAGCCGAGAATCGGGTTTGGAATGCGTTTAGCGTTACGCCCGACCAGATTTTTAACTTATATCAGACTGCAACCGTCAAATATGATAAAGTAAATGCCGTAAATGTGTTCAGAAACCCCGCCCGCCCACGACCAGTTGGGGCAAGATTTAGACCACGGGAGCGAGCTGCTTACGGAGATGTTGATGCTGATAAATTTATTGTTACTTGGGTGCTTTATACAACAGATAATTCGGTGTTTAGAACTTGGAATTTTGATGGCATCTGTGACGACCAAACGGCAGTATCAGAAGCAAATTCAAATTGTCAGTTGGCATTTACAGTTCGATGATGGTTTGATTTTTGAAAGAAACCAAAACGTGGCATACTACTTTTTGAAAGTATGCCACATTTTTTTTATCGAAGTTTTTATCTCACTATCATTTACTTTTTCAATTCAAACTTTCGATGTACTTTTGTACAAACATTTATTATTATTTACAACAATGGATATCAAAGGAAAACTCGTACACGTACTGGCCCAGCAAACAGGCGAAGGTAAAAATGGCACTTGGAAAAAACAAGATTTTGTGATAGAAACTGATGGGCAGTATCCCAAAAAAGTATGTCTTACGATTTGGGGAGATAAATTTAATGAAACGTTCTTGACAATCGGAAACGAACTAAATGTATCGTTTGATGCCGAAAGCCGTGAGTACAATGGACGCTGGTTTACTGACCTAAAAGCGTGGAAACTCGAACTCGCTGGCTCAGAATCTGGTGAAGCTCCCGCCCCAGCACCTTACAAAGCTGCTGCTTCACCCCAACCAACGAGTATTGCCCCCGAATTTGCAGTTTCAGCAGGTGGAGATAAAGATGATTTGCCGTTTTGAGGAAATGGATTTAAGGGATATTGTAAAAATAAACGTACCGATAATTTGTGATAGGTTTTTAATTTAGCAACTCAAATTTTTCGAGAAATAATGAATTATTCAAGAGAAATTTGAGGAAGAAAAATGGAAAATATAGTGCGAAAAATGGGATTTTTTATTTTTACAATATCCCTACACTTATACCGTGATGGTGCAATATGCCTTATTTCATCATCACAAGATATTAAATACGGATTGAAATAACTACCTGCGTACCCAACTCATCGGCTAAGTCGGTGGTCTCAACTTTGATTTTGTTGGCGTAGTTTTGATTAAAAAGTTCAATGCGTTGGTTAGTGATAGCCGTACCAAACGATTTGTGGAGTGAGTCTTGGTTGTGCTGTAATTTATTTGCTTTGGTGCGACCAATGCCATTGTCAGTGATGCTTATTTCGAGGGTTTCGTCATTGATTTGAGATACTTTGATAGTCAGAATCTTGTCGGTCTTTTCGCTATTTCGTAAGCCATAAATGATGGCATTTTCTGCAAAAGATTGTAGCAGTAGCGGTGGAATCATGACTGAATCAAGGCCAATTTCTGCATCAGTTTCGATGTTATAGTAGAAATTGGACTCGAATCGACCCAATTCTACATCTAAATAAAGCCTAATAGCATTGAGTTCGTTGCTCAACGAAATGGTATTTTCTTTAGAATAGGTCAGAATAGTGCGAAGCAATTTAGAAAATTTTGATAAATAATCTTTCGCCTTTTCTTTTTGTTCAGAAATTACAAAATAACGCACAGTATTGAGCGAGTTGAAAATAAAATGAGGATTCATTTGGCTACGTAAAGCCGTCATTTCCAACTGGGCAATTTTTTCTTTTATCTCTGATTCTCTGTTTAGCGTTTCGATTTTTTTATGGTATAAATAATAAGCCGCACAAACTGCAAAAGCCGTACAGAGTAAAATAAACCACCAAGTTAGCCAAAACGGTGGACTGATAATAACATCAATGCTCGAAAAACGAGTCGGCCATTGGCTATTTTGTGGCGTAGCACGTAGCTGGAAAGTATATTTTCCAGCTTCCAAGTTGGTATAATTGGCTTTATCTGAGCCGTTTGCTTCAATCCATTCGTTGTCAATTCCTGCCAAACGATAACTGTACTTTACTTTTTCAGGAATCAAAAAATCTAACGCCGAAAACTCGAAACCGAAGAAGTTTTGCTTATAATTGAGCCGAATTGGTTGGTTTTGTTGCCATTCAAAAGGTTTTTCAAAAACATAAAAATTGGTAATTACGGGCAAATGATTATTTCGTTGGCGGCGAATCTCGGCAGGATTAAAAATCGTGTAAGCACCTTGATAACCCAAAATAATGTGTTGATTTTCGAGGTTCGCCAGACCCAAATCTAAGTTTTCTTGAAAAAGCCCATTCTTTTTATCGAAAACCAAAACTTCGTTTGTTTTTTGGTCGTAGTAGCAAAGCCCTTTGGTGGTGGCGAGCCAAATACCATTATAAGCATCGCAAGCCAAACCGTTGATGGCATTGCTTGATAGTCCGTCTTTTTGTTTGATGTTTTTCACAAATTTCAAACTTTTTGGGTCAATCGCATACGCACCCTCCGACTCGGTTGTTAGCCAAATTAAGCCAGTTTTGTCTTCTACGAGCCTATAAATGGTTTTCACGCCTTTGGGAGCTGTGTTATCGCCATCGAAAAAATTGGTAAAAACTTCGGTTTTTGGATCAAATCTGCTCACGCCACGTTCGGTAGCAATCCATAAAATGCCAGATTTATCGCACAAAATTTCTTGAATATAACCGTTGGCAGCAATCGAATTTTTATCTTTTTGTTTAGAAAACTGCTTGATTTCAAAGGTTTTTGGGTCAATTCTCAATATTCCACGCCTGCGAGTACCGACGTATAACATTCCGTTTTTATCAAAACTTAATGACTGCGATTTGAGCGAATCGAGGCTGTAAGGATTGGGTAGTTTGATATTAGTCAGCACCTTAGTTTTGGGCGAATACTTGAATAAGTCCGAAAGACTAACTATCCAAAGGTCGCCTTTTGTATCTTTTGCCATTCGCACAAAACTATAAAAATCGTCGGGTTTGCTGCCCTGCGGCTTAATTATCTCTAATTGATTGCTTGTTTTATCTAAAATATACAAACCAACGCTATTATTCATGCCCAAAAAAAGTTGATTACCGATTTCGGCATAGCTCATCGGGCCAAAAAACTTTCTTTTGGTAGGCGATTTTTGAAGAATTGGTTTCGGTAAAAAATGTTGAAAACGTTCGGTATAAATGCTTATTCCTTTTTGGGTACTTATCCAGAGCGTATTATTTTTATCGTAGAAAACCTTATTTACTTCGTTGGCAATGATTGAGTGTCGATTGATTGGATTATTCTTGAAAAACTCAAAATTGCCAGTGGTTTTGTTAAAAATCCCCAGCGAGTTTTCGAGTGTAGAAACCCACAATTCATCGGCTGTTCCTTGTTTTGACAAAAGATGAATGACTAAGTTTTTGCTGTCGGATTTAACACTTTCAGAGGTATAAACGTAAGTTTTCCAAGTTTGAGTTGGGTATTTGAAACCAACTACTCCACCGCCTCGGCACGCCAGCCAGATTTGATTATCGGCTTCTACAACAATGCTTCTGATGCGATTTCGGAGGTCGTTTTCTGGTTTTTCGTTGGCATCGTATTTAAACCAATCGTAGCTGTCGGTGCTGTATTCGTAAAGCAGCAGGCCATCGTTGGTGGCTATCCAAACTCTGTTTTTGTCGCCACTAAAAGCCCCAAAAGCCCAAGCAGTTTTGTCTCTTTTCGATTGAAATTTTGTTGATTTTTTATTCAAAAATTTCGTAGAAATTAGATTTTTTTTACTTAAATCGAAACAATCGGCTATTTTTAGGTTTGTAAGTACTGGGACAAAAATAAACGAGTTTTATTTTTAACTTTGTCCTATGGGACGAAAATGTAAACATATTATTTTGACATACGAAGAAAAAAAAAGTTTAGAACAAGGATACAAGCAAGGTTCTAACCATATATTTCGTCGTCATTGTGAAGCCATCTTATTGAATGCTTCTGGTAAAACTATTG
>JANNEN010000491.1:0-4734 GCA_031378715.1 Emticicia sp. | reverse complement strand
GGCAGAGAGTTTCTCGTTTAGTTAGACTCGCCTTATCATTTTCAAAGGATTTAGATAACCATATTGGGGCGATTGCCTATTTTATTTGTGATTATAATTTACAAATGCAAAAATCTGTAGCACCCTAAATGTACCACTACCGAAAAAAGCAGTGATACCGATTTTCGGTATCAGATAAATTGTAATTTTAGAAATGAAGAGGTGAATATTAAATCGTTGATTATCAGCTATTTGAGGAATATATTTTAATCAAATGTGGATAATCACAGGTGTAGATAGGATATTTTAAGTAGAAAATAATTATAGTATTATTGAGTGGCTAATATCCTACAACGCCTCCACTAATTTCCTAATTTCGTCGATTTTCCACGTGAAATGGTCTTTGTTTTTATTGGTGTTGCGAATGAAGATTTGCATATTGCTCAAACCCGCCCTATGATAAAAAAATAGCTTTTAAAAACCCCGCTCGGCAATCATTTTATCAATATTTTCGAGTACCTCAATGTAGTTATCAACGATTGTTACATCTTTTTTGAGGGTGTGCAATACAATGCGTATTTCGCTGGCTCGCCATTCTCGTCGGCCTTTTTTCTTGTTGGAAACCGCCGAATTTGATAAGCCTAATTCCTTTGCCCAAAAACCTAACGGCTCGGGACTGGCCGCAATCATGGCGGGAATACCATTGTACGTTGCTTCGTAAATCTTAATCGCATCTAAGGCTGATGCTTTGGTGGGAATTGTCATTTTATTTAGATTTTATTACTGATTACTTGTACAAATATAACACAATAAATATACTTTATTGAAAACATTTGCAAAAAAAATACCCAGCAAGGCCGAGTATTTTTTTGACTATTGCTAAATAAAATGTCGTTCATTTGACCGAAACGCTGAGTTTCCATTCGTTATCTTCAAAAACCATCGCTTGCTGAATGGCTTGTACACGGCCGCCGTCATAAATCAAATCAATGGTCAAAACGACCGAGTCTTTGGTCAAAGTTTGTCGGTTTTTAATTTCCGCCAGGGCTAATGTGCCTTTTCGGGTCATTGAAAGCAAACTGTACGGCATTAAAAGTGGCAATGAATCAATCGTTTTTCTTGCCCGTTTGGACAAATGATTATGCAGATAATCAACCTCCGATGTATCGCCATTGACAACTTCGTTAGCAGTTTTGAAATATTTTAGCACCACACTTTCGGGACGTTTCTGACAGGAAAAACAAGCAAAAACAAGTAAAACAATGCCTATTGCTCTCATAAAGTCATTTTGGTTAATGATTTTCTAATCATTTCTTTTTGCCAAACTGCGTCCAATTGCTTCTGCTCATCGGTGCGTTTGAGGGCTTCCAAGAGTAAAGAATCGGCTTTTTCTCGCAGTTCTTGGGCTTTGGTGATGAGGTCAATGCCGAATTTATTTCCAGCGATGCGTTCGCCCGTACCCATGCGTAAGCCTGATTTTGTTCCGAAACTATTTGAGGCAAAATTTAGGCTATTCAAAAGCCCAGAATAATTGCCACTCTTGCGGGAGGCCGCCCCACCATCGAAGGCATTTTTCAATATGTTGTTGTAAATTTCGGTTTGAATAGCGTTGGTTTGGTGCTGCTGCTGGGTTTCTACTCTTTGTTTCATAATTGCGTCTAAATAATCCTGCGGTTTCTTAGGCCCGCCATTGGACAATATACCAATGAAGCCGAACGGGTTGGACATTAAATCATCAAAAGCATTGCCCATGGCGGCTTTTAAGTTGGGATTATCCTTCAAAAATGCCGCAACTGCTTGTTCTTTTGCCCCAAAACCTAAATCTTGCGTAACAAAATTTCCTTTGGCATCATAAACGTTGCCCGTGGCATCAATCACATAATTTTGCCCATTCACAACGAGCGGCCCAGCACTCGTAAAATTGGGTAATTCCACCGTATTAGAGTTAAACAAATCATCAAACAAACCACCTGCATCCATAGATTTATTGAGTCCGAAAACGCCTTTATTCTGCAAACTGAATGGTTTTCCTGCGGTTTGGCTTTTAATTCCTTCGTTTAACGCCGTGGCTTTTGCTTCCAATTCGTCCGCCATTTTGTAGTAAGTCAGGGCTTGCTGAATTTTCTTTTTCTGAATGACCGTTTGCAAAGCGTACTGGCGATTTTTTAGTTTGTTCAGATTGTCATAATAGCCATTAATCGTTGCCGTACCGTCCTTATTATCCAACGAAATTCCTTTGGTGAGGGCATCATAAAATTCCGAACCGCTATTGGCGGAGTAATTCGTTCCGCTCAAATAGGCCTGCAAATCGTTCAATTTCCAAGCATTACTTTTCAGGTTTTCCAAGGGATTTGATTTAAGGTTTTTGCTAAAACGGCTCAAATTGTTCAAATCGCTAAACGCTGTATTATTATACGATAAGCGAATATATTCATCACTATCACGCAAAAAATCTTCAATTTTACCTTGTGCTTCGACCAAAGCCGTGGTATTGGCTTCATCACCCATCGTATTGGTGTCGATATTTTTTTGGAGTGCCAAACCTTTTTTTAAGGTCGCAACGGTATTTTTTAATTCAACCAATCGTTGGATTGCCGTTGGGTCAATGCTCGGTATTTGGGCAAAACTGATTTTCCCGATGAGCATGAATAAAATTAAAATGCGTGTTTTCATTTGATTATTTTGGTTTAAATTATTGTTGAATAAATACTTTGTACCCTTCTTCCAAAGTGATTTCGCCGATGCGTTTTTGTACGCCACCGTAACGAATACTTTTAGAAATTCCATTGACCACGCCCATACCCGTTGAAAGTGCTGCACCCGCCATCCCACCGATTTGTGGCAGGGCATTAATGGCATCGGTACTGGCTTGGTCGATGCCCGCATTGCGTTGTTGGCGAATATTTTGTTGCAGTTCGCTTGCGTTTGAAAACGCAATGCCTGGCAATAAATCTTTATCAAAAACCAAACTTTTGATGCCGATTTGTTGTCCGTGAACTTGGACTGCGGTAAGTGCAATCGTTACCCGATTCGAGCCGAGTAAAGCGATACCAGTACAGAGGCTATTGGCAGGTATCGTTTGCTCGTCAATAACGAGGGATTCCAATAATCTCAGGCGAACTGATGAGCCACTTCGCACTGTTTGGTTACCGTAAATAGCGGCTTTGAAAAAGTGCTTTTGTGAAACATTTTTCATGTCAGATACACTTTCAGTAGGCTTTTGGGCTGAAATAACCACGGTATTAAATCCATCATTTTCTTGCGTTTTTTCATTATCAAAAACCTTGTCATTAATTCTCTCCCTTTTGCTTTTTTTAGCGAAAGTCGGGTGTTTTTTCTGTGGTTTAGCAGTAGTCGAAGGCATTTTCTTTATCTCCTTGATAGTATCTTGCGTTGGATTTTTTGCTTTTTTTGCTTCAATATTCTGTGCTTTTTTGTACGCATCTGCCACCGAATACCGCACAAACTGGGTTGTGTCGGTTGCCTGATTTGGTGATTTATCTTGTGCTTCCTCTTGCGTGATAACTTGATTAATGGCATCAATTCTGTCATTTCTTTTCTGGGCATCTTCACCCACTTTGTTTTCCTTGGAAAAATCGGGAGAAGCTGGATTAATGAAATGTGCTTGCTTTCCAGTTTCAGATTTTAGGCTATTTTTGACTGACATTTGAATTTGAGATTTTTTTTACGTTAAAGAATATTCTTATTTGGCATATATAATAGCTAAGACGAATATTGCATAAAGGAATAGTGAATTATGGCAAAGACAATTTATAGCGAAAGACGAAGCATTTTATCGGCTCGACTCATTGAAGCAAGAGAAAACTCAGGGCTTACTCAAACACAGGTAGCCAAAACTGAAATTATTTCTCAAACCGAACTCTCCAAAATTGAAAATGGGCAGCGTAGAGTAGAATTTTTACTACTGTTAGATTTGGCTAAACTTTATTCCCAACCAATAGAGTTTTTTATACCGCTAAATGAGTTGCCATGACCGAAGAAATCAATAGAAAAAACCACCCTAATTTTACAAAATACCAAGATTTTATTGTTTCTCATGCCAATTACGAGGGCTTGCACTTC
This sequence comes from Emticicia sp., assembly GCA_031378715.1. Classification (GTDB taxonomy): domain Bacteria; phylum Bacteroidota; class Bacteroidia; order Cytophagales; family Spirosomataceae; genus Emticicia. The sequence continues at coordinate 672 of JANNEN010000491.1, read as the reverse complement.
AAGCGTAAAGGAAATGGTGAAATAGTTTGGGTTGCTCCAAAGGTAACACACGACGGAAATTTGCGTGATATTTGGTGGAAAAACAAGGCAAAAGCACTAGGAATTGAAGTTAAAGCTGGATTTTATGTAAAAGTTGCTGTAATTATTCACCCCACAAAGAAACATACTTGCCAGATTTGTGGTACGAGTTTGAGTGTTCAATACGTTTATCCAAACTCAAATACACTCAAAAGAATAAATCAAACTTTCAACTCCGATTTTAGGGCGTTTGAGCGTGATATTTTAGAGATTATTGACACTTCCAAAATTATTTAGAAGACTGGAAAGAAGTTTTCAATCTCAAAAAAAATACTCATATAACTGATTATCAGCAACTTAAAAATTGGTTACAAACGACTCAAATTGATACAAGTTCAAAGTCTTTTTTGTCGCCTGGCGTGATGAGTAATGCACCTGACCGCTACGATGGTTTTCATTCTGATGGAAATTGTTGTCGTTCTAAGTCAGACAAAGGAAGGCATAAAGAAAACATGCAACGCTATGGTCAAGACCGCAGGGTTTATGAAAATTGGGCAGATGGAGATTGGAAGCAAGCCGATAGATTGATGTCTATGTTTCGCAAATTTGGACTAAGTGCCGACCATATTGGACCGATTTCATTAGGTTTTTGCC
>JANNEN010000474.1:0-2292 GCA_031378715.1 Emticicia sp. | reverse complement strand
CTTTCAGGACTTCCCAAGCCAATTTTTTCTCTGTCCACGAAAGCCAATTTCCGTACTGGGCATCGCCTGGGAAGAGCAACACTTTTCCCGAATCTATCATTTCGATAGCCAAGGCCAAACTCGTATTGTTGGTATGGGTGTTGAGTTTCATGGCCAACGGCTCAATAAACGAAAGATAATCGAAGTCGATGCGGCGAATGGCGTTAAATTCGGTGTCGATATTATCATCGTTCAAAGGAAATTCTGAATTATATAACTTGAAGGCTTCGCTATTTTTTATGCTTTCGATTACTCTCAGTTGCTCTTTTTCTCGCAAAACTTGGTCATTGACGGGCGTGAGTTTGATTTCGTTGGCGTGTTCTTTATAGCTATACGAAGCCCAGTTTTCATCGAAAGGAATATTTTCATCTGACCATTTATTTTGCTTTGAATTATCGGCAAAAAGAAACGAGTTCATGAACGTATTGGGGTTTTTAAGGTTAAAGTCCGTTGAATTTTCCATGATTTTATCACTTAAATAGAGTTCACCAGAAGTTGCCGACTCGTTTCTACGGATATAATCCCACTCGTGCGGAGGACCAAGTGCGTAAATTCTGACCCCCGCCCAAGGCAATTCAATGATTTTTCCAGCATCTTGGAACACAGTTTTTTCCTCAGCATCTTGCCAAACTTTTGATAGTATTCCGACTAAACCATCAACCGCTAAATCATCATTTTCGGCACTTTTATCCTTTTTTTTGGCTTCGCTTTCGGTTTTAGTAGCCGCTAATTTTGCAATGAAAGCCGCCTTATCGGTATCAAAACTTGCTTTGGTATCCTCTTCAATAGCATCCTCTTCACCCTCAAATGCCAATAATTCAACTACATTATTGAGTTGATTGGCAAAAGCAGTGGTATTTTTGTCATAAAAAAACTTGGTTTGTTGATCGTTTTTGAGATTATCAAAATTACTTGCCATGTGCAGTAGCCCCGTTTTGATAGAATCTTTGACTATTTTCTTGCGTTTTTTCAATTCTTTGGCAATTTCATTTGTGCCATCTTCCGTCCAAGCGAGCCAAAGTTTATCAAACGTCAGATTTTTGATAATATCTTGGGCTTGATTTTGGGTAAAGCCCGAAAAATGATCCCAATGCTCGTGCGTAACCACCAAAACATCAATTTTACTATTGGTTTCGTCCAAGATATTTTGTGCTACTGCATCCATTTTGGTAGTTCCTGCCGACCCCATCAGCACACCGAAATCAATCATGATTCGTTTCACAATGTTGTTTTCATAATTGAATGTAAGCAGAAAACAATCGCCAAATCCTTGCCGATACATTCTGATTTTGACCGAAATAAGTTTATCGCTCATCGTTTTGGTAGGTTAATGTCCACGGTGTAAAATTGCAAACGGCTCCGAACTTGACTCCATACCGAAAGGTGCGGTGTCGGTGTCTTGGGTGTTTTCCAAGGTCAAAAAGTCGATTATTGCTTCCATATCATCAACTTTTTTTACGATACTGTATTTAAGTTTTGGCATATCAGCATCAACAATGAGTGTGCTTCCTCCTCTAAAAACCAAGGATTTTGCTTCAATTTCGTTGAAGTCAAGTTCGTTATTTTCATCAATTTTATACTTATAAAGATACAAATCCTGTAAAATACTCAGCACCACTTGCTTATTAGTAGTATTATCTGGCCCAACCCGCAAAGCATAGTTTAGGTTATAGACCTGAAAGTTTGGGTAATACTGAAACTCATTTTTGCCCGCTCGTCGTTTATTGATTTTGACAAAAAACTTGTAGCCATATTCGGCAGCATCAATATTGAGATGCTGCAAAACCTCTGCATTGTTTATCTCTTCAAAATCGGCACTTACTTCAAGAAACCCCTCAATCTTGGAAACGTTTTCTGCACTCGAATTTTGAATTTCACCTTTAACAAAAGTTACCTCTTCGTGCGTGGGTACATCGCTTTCAAAGATTACATTTCGCAGCGTTTCGTCATTCAAAAACGGTACTACAAACCCCGATAATTCTTTCAAAACTTGAATTTTTTTATTGACATTACTTGATTTTTTTTCGGCAAAATCACGCACCAAATTTCGTAATTTCTCCGAAACATCTTCAATATCATCATTGTACTTTTCCTTGATTTTTGCCAACTCAATATCAATCAGTTTTTTAGCTTCTTCATAGACTTTGCCCTTTTTTGGGTGTTTAAATTGCAAGCGTATTCGTCTAATTTCTAATTTATCATCCTGGTTATGCAGTTTAAAAACAAAGTCGCTCTCATCACCGGAGGTTCCCG
>JANNEN010000455.1:0-1959 GCA_031378715.1 Emticicia sp. | reverse complement strand
TGTATGCGGCTATCTTGGGTAGCTTGCTTGGCTGGCGGGTTTGGAACAAGTTTCGCTCGACGCGCGCACCTGCAGCGTTATGAGCGTAAAAAACGACGCTCGTCCGGCTTCTGGGCAATAATCGTTTAAAGAGCTTTTTCTAGGGTCGTCGGCGCTAATATCTAAAAACTGCCGCTCGCAGACGTTAAAAAGCCATACACATACAGAGCCGCGCACTGCGTCGCACGGCTCAATTTTTTGGCTCTCGCCGAGGCTCATATGCTTGATCTGCTACGCAAAATTCCCAGTCACTGGACGAGGATTTACATATTGGTTATGGGCCCACTTAGCTTGGCGCAGCATTTCTTTTTCAATACGATGAACGGCGCGCTGCTCACGTCCTTAGGACTGTATTTTTGGATGGCATGGTTTGGTGAAACCAAACCTTTTACCTTTGCTCAGCTACTCATATGGTTTTCAGAACTGACTTCTGAGTCTAAGACAGGTCTTGCGACCACACTGGTAACAGTGATCGGCTTTCTAGTGGCGTTTCGAACAGCTACGCTAGGCTGGAAAGACCAAACACGGATGTCGCTTCGAATTGCAGTTGCTGACGAGTTGGAGCTGTTCTTTGATGAAGTCGCGAAGTTAACGCTTAACATACAGCTTTATGCAGAGAGTGTTGTAGAAGAAGTTTCGCAACTGAGGCACTCAGGACTAAATCCGGAAACGTCCTCGACGGTGGCGATGCTTATCGAAGAGGGGCCCAAATTCCGTCAGAATAGAGCACGGCTTAGCGCGTTATCAATTGACGTTCATAGAATTTCCAGCAAACATTATGCGATGTTGTCTCCTTTAGGCGGTGTCATCGAAGCACTCAACGACAGCGTGAATGCACTCGATCAAATAACTGAAGAGATGTGGGTCCACCTGCCAATAGCTACCAATCAACCAACTAGCTCGCACGCACAGCTCTTCGTTGATCGGATTGACCTCGATAAGTGGCAAAGTCTAGTTACTTGTTGCGATAAAAACTACGACTTAATCAACGGCCTCGTCAGCGGTATAAGAGCGTTGTTGTTTGCTCCACTTATGCAGCTTACTCCGTCCTCTGTATCGATTGTCATGCGCAACAGCTCAAAATTCGAGGAAGCGCTCTCTACTATCCGCCGCCGGTGAAGTAACCAATCAGGTAACCGTTTGAACGATGACCGCTAGTCTGTCACAAGTGGCGTGAAAGCGCATCAAAACAATTAGCAATCTAGGTTTGCGACAATACAGCCATGACCGTAGCTCCGCAACTCCTCCACACCGTCCCCGTCAGCCTTGAAGGCCGCTCTTATCCGATTGTGATTGGCTCTGGCTTGTTAGGCAATGCGAGCACTTACGCCAAGCTGCCCAAAGCCAGCAGCGCTTTGATTGTGACGAACAGCACGGTTGCGCCGCTTTATGCGCAGCAGCTTAGCCGTGCTTTGCAAACGCGCTATCCGAATGTGCAGACGCTCTCCCTGCCCGATGGCGAGGAGTTCAAAACTTGGGAAACATTGAATAAAATTTTTGACCAGTTGCTAGGCAGCGGCGCAGACCGCAAGGCCACGCTGTTTGCCTTGGGCGGCGGGGTGGTGGGGGATATGACGGGGTTTGCGGCGGCTTGTTATATGCGGGGGGTGCCGTTTGTGCAGGTGCCGACCACGCTGCTGGCGCAGGTGGATTCGAGCGTGGGCGGGAAGACGGCGATCAACCACCCGCTGGGCAAAAACATGATTGGCGCGTTTTATCAACCGGAGCTGGTGGTGTGCGATTTGGATGTGCTCAAGACTTTGCCTGCGCGCGAGATGCCTGCGGGGCTGGCTGAGGTGATCAAATACGGGCCGATTGCTGACATGGCGTTTTTTGATTGGATTGAGGCGAATATTGATGGCTTGCGCGCAGGGGATGCGGCGCTGCTGGCGCATGCGGTCAAGCGCAGCTGCGAAATCA
>JANNEN010000451.1:0-25291 GCA_031378715.1 Emticicia sp. | reverse complement strand
CTTGAATCGAACCATGGGTCTCAAACCCAGCCGCTGACGGTAAGGCACTCTCTACGGGTCTGGTTTTCTCTCATTTTGAGAGGTTTTCCAAGATACGAAAATTCTTGGAAAAATTATATCGTACAAATCTAAGAGCCGCTGGGACCGATATTGACATGATTAAGCATAAAGTGTACCTCCATGTCTTCGGTATCTGACTACCAACCTCTTAACGGTATGCTTTTTTTGTCAAATTTTATTTTGCTAACATAAACCTACGATAAATCTTAATTTCTCAAAGCCTCTACTTCCTCCACCGTTTTCGGAATAGGTTTACCCAAAATTTTACTTCCCCCAGACGTTACCAAACAATTATCTTCGATACGAACACCACCAAAATCTCGGTAGCTTTCCAATTTTACGTAATTTATAAAATTCGTAAATTTATTTTCTGATTTCCATTTATCAATCAATTCGGGAATAAAATATATCCCTGGCTCAACCGTCAGTACATTTCCGATCTCTAATTCTTTGGCTAACCGTAGGGATTTTAAACCTAATTGCGTGCTTCGCTCCAAACCATCTCGATAACCTACGTATTGCTCGCCTAAATCTTCCATGTCGTGTACGTCCAGGCCAATAGCGTGGCCTAATCCATGGGGCATAAATAATCCTTGCACTCCTTCGGCGAGCATTTCATCAATATTTCCATTCAAAAAACCCAAATCTCTCATCCCTTCGAGCAGGATTCGGTTTGCTGATAAATGAATTTCTTTGTACATAACACCTGGTCGAAGTGCAGCTATCGAATCAACTTCCATCTTGAGAACGATTTCGTAGATTTCTTTTTGCTTATCAGTAAAACGCTTATTAACGGGAATTGTGCGAGTAATATCACCCGCATAAAACATGGCATTTTCTGCCCCCGAGTCATTGATAACCAACCGTCCGTCGGTCATCATATTTCCGTGATAGTGATTATGCAAAGTTTGCCCATTAATTGAAAATATAATTGGATAGGCTAAATCTCCACCACCTTCGATAGCTTTGCCATGAATAGCTGCCACAATCTCATGTTCTCTTTTTCCTGCTACTGTTAATTGCATTGCTGTGGTGTGCATTTTACGGCTAATATTGACGGCATCCTCCATCTGAACGATTTCTTCATGAGTTTTTATTGACCGCAGAGCAACAATCGCCTTAATAAGTTCAACCGAGGCTTTTTCTTTCAATTGTGCCGAAGGAATACCCAGCCATTCGCTCAACCGAAGTATATTATCATACCGATACGGGGGTGTAAAATGGATTTTTTGAGTTTTTGTAAGCCTTTTAGATATGTTTGAGGTCATTTCGGTGCGATACACTCCCACCCTGCGGGCTTGTTCGGCAAGGGTCGGCTGCGGGCCAACCCAAATAATATCTTCAATCGTAAACTCGTTTCCAAAGATAATTTCTTCACCCGAATCTACGTCAATAATAGCCGAAAGTCCAGCACGGCTTATACCAAAAAAATACAAAAAATTACTATCTTGACGGTACCGAAAAGTATTATCATGGTAATTCATCGGAGCCTCTTCATTGCCCATGATTAAGATTAGGCCGCTGCCAACCGATCGTTTGAGAGCATTTCGACGTTCAATGTAAGTTTGTGCTGAAAACATAGTTTTGGTTTTTTTTACGAAATAAGCAAAAGTATTGCAAAACTGCTACTCGTAAAGAACAATATTTTCAAATTTATCATACGTAAAAATTATTACTACGTAGATTCGACTATTTCATAACAACAGCAACGAACAATAAAAAAGAGTATAAAATCCTGTTTATAGACTAAGAATTAAATTATGAACTCACCCAGAAAAAACGCTATTCAGGATCAACCATTAAACTTAATTTCTGAAACAAGTAAGCCTAATTACTAACCTTTTTTGGTATTTATAATTTATATTAGCCAGCAAAACACTCCCACGATTGGGTGTCTATTATTAATATATCAACTATTTACTTATGTAAACACCTAATAGTCAAAGAGTTATGTTTTGTATGCTTTTAATAAGTTTAATTAAAAAAAATAAAAAAAACTTTCAGAATATTTTGAAAATTCAAAAAAGTTATTTTACTTTGAACCATTAATAGCTTACGTGCTAACATATAAAAGTAAAAAAACAATGTCATTAATGGAATTAAAAGAAGCAAAAGATAAGTTTATCCATACGTGGGGTACGCTTGCCACCCAGTGGGGAATCAACCGCACGATGGCACAGATACACGCATTGCTTTTGCTTTCGCCCAAGTCAATGAATGCTGATGAAATAATGGCCGATTTGCAAATTTCGAGGGGAAATGTAAACATGAACCTGCGAGACTTGATGGATTGGGGGCTGATTTACAAACAGCTCCTCCCAGGCGAACGAAAAGAGTATTTCATTGCTGAAAAGGATATTTGGAAAGTTGCCAAGCAAATTGCGAAAGAAAGAAGACGGCGAGAAATTACTCCGCTCATCGATGCTATGCAAGACTTGAAAGACGGGGTTGTGCCAGATACGGCCGAAAAAGAAGAATTCTTGAAAATCGTAAACGACATCAGCAAGGTGTCGGTCTTTGCAGATAATACCATGATGTCATTACTCAAATCAGAGGAAAATTGGTTAGTTAATAATTTCATTAAAATCTTTAATAAATAGTGTTAGATAAATGTTAAATTATCTGTTAAACCCCACCCAACGGTAGCGGCCGACCGTGAGGTAAAACGGTCAGAATAACATTTATTTAGCAGTAGTATATGACTCGAATAAGTCATCGTTTTTTGGAGTTTTTGGGGTCAAGCAGTGATTTTCTCATAGATAGGAAATTACTGCTTTTTTTATACCAAAAAAATAACCTGCTTAACAGTCGGAACTCAGCGTTCGAGGTGCCAATTTTCACTTCTTCGCAACCTTTCTCACGATATTCACGTATCTTTTGTGGAATATAATTTTAGTCATTAGTAGGATAAATACTATCTCAGTTGTCTTATAAAAAACCAGTTAAACCAAATCAACATAAACTATGGAAAAATCACAATTAAGTAGGGGACAGTTTTTGAAACAATTAGGCATGAGCAGTGCCGCCCTTATGTCGTTTTATTGCTTAGGTACAACCATGACGGCTTGTAGCAAAGATACTGTAGAACCAACGCCGATTCCGCCGCCTGTTATTTCACCTTCGGGTTCATCTGGAATAACGGGTGCTATCTCGGGGACTACAATTGATTTTACGATTGACTTGACAAACAGCAATTTTAAAGACCTAAAAGCCGAAGGTCAGTTTACTTATGTCGGAGATATTATTATTGCCAATGCCAAAGGAACATTTGTAGCACTATCAAAAGTTTGCACGCACGTTGGCACAACGATTAATTTTCGTAGTGCAACCAACGATTTTAGATGCCCCAATCACGGGTCTGAGTTTAGGCTCGATGGAACAGTTCAGAAATCACCTGCCGACATAGCCCTCAAAGTATTCAAGACTGAAACATTAAATAATGGCAATTCTTTGAAAATTACAGCATAAAAAAATTTTGAAACTTAGTAAATCCCAAAAGATACTATTTTTCGTACATTATCATAACCCAATTATCAGACTTTGGTAAAAGACAGCTATAAAAGTATGTAAATCTGACTTCGGATGCACCGCTTTATTGATGGTGCTTTTATTCGGGAATGTTTGGCTAATTTTAATACCACAAGGTATTGACTTTGGTGAGGTTATGATAATTATTGTTTAGGGGTATGTGTTTTAATTAACAAAGAAAGCCAAATTTTTGGCTTTCTTTTTACCTCCATTTCACTTATCATATAAATTAAAATAATTATAATGAAGAAAATATTTAGTCTAATAATCACTTTTCTGCTCATAACAACGGGTATCGCCGTTTCGCAATCGGCTGCCGATAGTTTACTTAATGATTTGGATATAGCAACCGAAGAAACTGCCCTATTACCCAAGAAAATGATTTTATCCCAGCGGGTATTTTGGGGCGAAAATGGTCTTTATCGTAAAGTAGGTATAGCTCCAAAATTGACACTCGAAAATCGGGAAAAAGAATTAAAAATTCGACGAACGATGTTTAAAATCCATCAAGCAGTTGGGCTGCTCACCGCCGCAGGAATGCTCGCACAAGGTTTCTTGGGTGCAAGACTTTATAAGCCTGAAACTTACAGTGATAACCTCCTTAAAGCCCACAGAGCTACTGGTATGGGCGTAAATATCAGCTACGCAACTACTGCTTTGATGGCATTCACGGCTCCTCCCCCATTGATCAATCGTCGAGGAATCAGTAGCAGTAAAGCCCATAAATATCTGTCGTACGTTCATCTTACGGCAATGATTGGCACTAACGTACTGGGGTCGAGAATCAAAGAAAACTTTAAATTAAAGCCCTACCACCGAGGCTTTGCCTACACTGCCGTAGGAAGTTACATGGCATCAATAATTGTGTTAAAATTTGAGTTCTAACAAAATATTTTCTCACAATCCTCTTATAATAAGCATTTTACAGGAAATACTGATTATTTTTGACAAAATTTATCATGAAAATATACAAGATAATCATTGCGTTACTACTGCCATTTGTAGGATTTGCACAACAAAAAGATGCCGTCAAAATGATGGCGGATAAAAGCACTTCGGTTGTGGTATATGCAATGAAGCACCCCATGCACGACTGGGAAGGTGTCTGCAAAGAAGTAAACTCTGTATTGGTTATAGATAAAACATCAAGGGCTATTGAGCAAGTAGTGGTATCACTTAAAGTTGAAACGTTCGATAGTGGTAACTCCAACCGTGACTCTCATGCACTGGAAGTGCTGGAGGGATTGAAATTTCCGAAAGTTACCTTTGTGAGTTCTAAAATAGTGACCAATGCCAACAATGTAACGGTAGATGGAAACCTTACGTTTCATGGAGTCACGAAGCCAATCACAATCACAGTAAAACGACAAGACCAATCGGACAAAGTAACGATCGACGGAAAGTTCGATGTACTCTTGACAGATTATAAGATTGAGCGACCTTCGTTGCTTGGCGTAAAGACCGAAGACCTCGTAAGTATGAAGTTTCGCCTGCAATTCACACTTAAATAAATAATTATGCAAAAGCAACTTGCTTTTCTTTTTTTGGTGTATCCATTATTGACTTTTTCTCAGCAAACAGCATCAATAAAAATACTCGCTGATAAAAATACTTCAATCGTCACATATAGCATGAAACACCCGATGCACGCATGGACGGGTGTTTGCAAAGATGTGAGTAGCGTTCTGGTAATTAATAGGGCCAACAGAGCGATTGAGCAAGTGGCGGTATCTCTCAAAGTTGAAGCCTTTGATAGTGGAAACGCCAATCGTGACTCGCACGCTTTAGAAATGATGGAATCTTTAAAATATCCTAAAATCACATTTATAAGCTCTAAGATAAAAGTAGCCGCTAATATAATTACAGCGGAAGGAAATCTAAATTTTCACGGCATAACGAAACCCATCACGATTATTACCGAACGGGAGGATTTTGTAAACAAATTAGTAATCGACGGAAGATTCGATGTTTCATTGACTGATTTTAATATTGATCGTCCAACCTTAATAGGTATGAAAACCGAGGATACAATTCACCTTAGATTTAAAATTATTTTTAGTTACTCCGAACCAAAGTAGAACTTTCACAATAAATCAAAATACCCTTAAATCACTTGTAATCAGCAATTTAAGGTTTTTTTATTGCCACTTCAAGGTTTCCAATATGTGTCGAGAATCAACTTTCATATATTCAATGATAGGTTTGAGCGAGTCATTTTCGGTGGCGGTCATCAAATATACTGCTCCACGGAGGTAATGCTTAGTGCTATCGGTCACATAAAACTGATAGGGACTTGGCACTTCACCCTCTAATTCAAAAACCACAGCTTTTTTTCCGCTTTTTGTTAATAGCAGCTTATCCGTGATTGAGTAGGCTTTCTTATCGTGGTTGAAAGCCAACTTGGCCGCATCGCCCATCATATTTTGTAGCCGTTGACGATCGCCATTAACGGACTTATACGTAAACTGAATGCGAGTATTGAGTGTCGGATAATAAACAATTATCCAATGTGGCTCGGCATTAAGAAAAGTATCAAGTTGAATGATGGCTTGTTTTGAAAACTCAAAAGAATACGGATGCCCCTTGGGTAGCATTTGATAGGCATGCGGAGGTAAATCAATGCGATTGAAGCCTCTTGGTTTGGGCAAATATTCTTGGGTTGTATTGCGACAAGCCAAAAAAAACCCACTCGAAAGTATCATTAATGATGCCTTAATGATGTGTGTTTTGATCATAAATTACTTCAATATAAATAGACTCCTGTTTTAGATTCATCGCTCAACACTACCTGAATATGTTCGTTGAGGGTCGTTGAGAGCGAGTACCCTACATAATCGGCCGCAATAGGATACCTCGGGTGGTTTCTATCAACGACCACCGCAACTTGCAGTTTTTTCAATGAAATACTCAAGAAAGGGTGCAAACTAAATGCCAAAGTTTTACCAGTATTGAGTACGTCATCACACAAAACGACGCTTTTATGATGAAAAGTATCTACCTCACTTTCAATATTTATTTCGGGTTGCTTGCTTGCTTGCTTATCAAACGTAAGTTTAGCGATATACACACCAATGGCCGAAATCTGTTTCAGTTCGCTAACTAATCGTTGGGCAAAGGCATACCCCTCACCATTTATCCCTGCAATGATAATTGCCGATTCATCGAAATTTTGCTCATAAATCTGATAAGCAATGCGACGGATTTTTTGCAGGGTTTGTATTTTATTTAATAACTGATTCGACATGAATGAATGTAAAAAGTGTTCAATGTAAAAATAATGTATTGATTATCAAGGCTTTATCTAAATATAAACTAATGTAATTTTAAAAAATCAATGAGAAAGATGCTGTTAAATTCGTTTCATAATCGCTGATTTTGGATTTTGTTTCTATTAGTAGTATTAAACTGTTACAAAAAACGTATCCGCTTAATAAGTATTTGGCATAGTTTCTGCAAATGACATCATTAAACAATAATTAAAACAAAGATACTCAAAACTTAATCATTATGAAATCCATGAAATACTTAATGTCAGCCATCGTTTTTATTTTTCTTACGAGTGCTACCCGTCCAGTCAATGACGATGGTAATAAATTGAGCAAAGAAGACAACGAACTTGCCGACCGAATCAGAATGTCGTTTCGTGGAGGAAATCCTCGGATGCTGGCCAGTTGCCTCAATCAGCAAGTAGAATTGGTGATTGACTCCGAAAAGATTGATTTTCAAAAAATATCTTCTCAACAAGCCGAACAAATCTTCAAGACATTTTTTCAGAAAAACCCGCCGCTTGCTTTTCAATACGTTTATCAAGGAGCGTCGAACGCCGACTTGCGTTACAGCGTTGGGACGTACCGCAGCCGAAACAAGGATTTCTTGGTGTATATCTTAGTAAAGCGAGCCGACGCCAACAAATACGTAATCGATACAATTCAGTTTAGAGAGGGATAATCACTGATTTGGGTTTATTTTTGACAGTTTTGGTGATAATATTATAAAATAATGAAAAAGGCTCTGAAATTATCAGAGCCTTTTTCTATTTTTGTGTTTTGAAATAAATAAATCACTAATTAGGATTCTGTTTTGAAGCACCTTCTAAATCAAATATCCGATTAAATACTCAATGACCACCAAATAAATGATAGTAAAAACCAAAAAATTTGCTTTGAATCCGAAAGATTATGTTAGTATTTCTTTCAAACGTCACATGAAAAAAGAGTGGAAATGGTTACTAATTCCTGCCGCTGTTTTTTTATTGGGCTTAGTATTACACTTTACGGGAGCTTACAAAAACTGGTGGATTCCCGTAGTTGCAGTGATCGGTGGGGGGCTATACGTACTGTTTTGGTACGCACAGTTTTATGCGGCCTCGCAGATGGAGCAAAACAAGCAGATGTTTGACAAGTTCTTGTATGAGATTGATAGCCGCCAAATATTAGTCAAAATCAATGCAAAAGAGGGTGGTGTAATGAAGTGGGACAGTATTCAGACAGCCGAGAAAGATGCCACTGCTTTCATGCTAATCATTGGAAAGGGTCAATTTCTTCGGTTTCCATTTACGGTCTTTAATAGTGAACATGACATGAAGTTATTTGAGTCAATCTTGAAGCGAAAAGAACTTTTAAAGGATACAATTTGACCTACCCACAGTTTTTAGGAAGAGAAATTAAATAACTTATCCAATTTTACTCGCCTCTCTTGTTTAAATTTTTACCTCCAAAATCCTTATTTTACTGTGCAAAACTGCGGTTTTGAAGGCTTAATTTAACCAAAAAATACTTCGTAAACTTGAATAACTTATTTATTTTCTCTTCCTTAGTTGCACAAAAAACTTGAAAATATTTGTTTTTTACAAATAATTGCTGAATTGTGGCGTAGTTTTGAAAAAACAACGAAACTGTTGGTCAGTATGAAAAAAAATTGGGTTGTAATTTACTACTCTTTTGTGTGCGTTACGATCTTCGCAGATTTTTGCGAAGGCCTAAGTTTCATGGAAAAGATAGCCACAATTCAGGTTATAGCTAATCTAATTTTGGTTTTTTATTACATAAACAACAGGCAATCAGAATTTTGGTCTAATGATTGGAAGCTCATTGAAGCACTATTGTTCACGATTGCGGCAGGCACAATAATTTTACTATTCAAAAATGAGGAGTTAATGATGTTTATCAACACCGTGGGTTTTTATTTTACCCACTCACTTTATATTTCTATATTCAGAAACGAAGGCAGTACATTACCTCATTACAACGATTTTCTCAAAAACTGGCGATTATTGCTATTTACACTTGCTGGGCTGGTTGTGATTTTAGTATTGGTCATGCCTTACCTTCCTAATGTACTTCTGATAGTCAGTTTTGTGTATTCTACCCAAATGATGATATTATGTTGGATGGTTTTCTTTCGGCCAGTACCAAAAAAAATATTCTTAGAGGGCATTTTTGGAACTGCTTTAATACTGCTTTCTAATCTGTGGCTTCCTGTCAATTTGTTTATTTACAGGTTTCCTTACCCTTTTTTCATTCACTCGTTACTCTATTGTACAGCCATTTTTTTTGTAGTGAAAAGCATTTTAGCAGTAAATAGTAACCGATATACCGACTTCAACTTGCCATCAGATAATCAATCGTAGCTAAGTCGGTGGCTTCATCGGCACTCATACCTTGTCTTAAATAGCCCAGCGAAGTTCGCAAATAAATCAACTCATCTTGTAGGTTGGGCCTAACACCCGTAGTTTTTTCAAGTACCTGCTCAATGTACTCATTCGGAATTTGGATAAGTTCTTGCATATTTTTATGGTTTGAATTGAAACCAGAATAGTGCAATATCAATGCCAAACTACTACTAAACAACGATATATTATCTAAGGGATACATTACTAATCTATAACGATTTTGACGATTTTCGACTGATTACCCGAGATGAGTTTTATGAAGTAAAGTCCTGACTGAAAGCTATTTAGTTTCATAGACTTACCAAATTTCAAAGCCCTTGGATTTAGTTCTTCACTGTGTCGGACTCGCCCCAGCACGTCAATTATCTGAATACTCTCTAAATTTTCGTAATCTGATTTCAGCAAAAAAGAACCTTGATTTGGATTCGGGTAAACTTCAATTTTCATTGCATAAAAATCATCTGATTTGGCAGTTTCATTCACCAGTAAATCAATCGACCAAACACCCCGACCGAAAGTGGCGGCATAGAGTTTTTTTGTTGTTTGGCTGATTTCAAGTTCATGTATAATCACATTGGGCAGATTGGTCATTAATGGTTTCCATTCTCTTGAACCTTCGAGCAAATAATAAACACCAATGTCCATACCTACATACAAAGTATTCGTTTCGGACTGTTGTACTATGGTGTTGGCAGGAAGATTGGGTAAATTATAGCTAATGTTATCCCAGTTTTTGCCACCGTTGCTTGTAAAGAAGACCTTTTTCCCATCTTCAAAATTACTCAAAGTTGCCCACACTCGGTCAGTGAAGTCATCGTCAACCGTCAGATACGTCACATAAGACTCTTTAAATATATCGTTGGTGATGTTTTCCCAAAGTTGTCCATTATCGACAGTTCGCCAAAGCTCCGACGACTGCTTGAGTAACGGCGTTGCTTTTTTGGCAATATAAATAATGTTAGCATTAGATTTTGGAACAGCCAAGGCCGTTGATAGCTGTGGGTAGCGAGTAGTACCATAAACCCTAAAATTAGAAATTGTACTCAATTGACTGCGGTCTTGCCCGACAGATAGCTTATGCACATTTCCACCCGCAATGATTACCTGCTTACTTTTTTCGTTGATTACGAATGGTGTCGTCCACTCACCCGCATCGGTGATTGGTGAGGGCGGAAAAATCGCTATTTCTTGCTTTTTTGAGTCATTTTGATTAAAAAATGAAATGTATCCGTACTGTGATGAACCATAAACGTAACTGTTAGAAAGTAAACCCTCCATGCCATCACCACCAAACTCGTTCGTCCAAGTACTCCCATCTTTATTGAAAAACATATTGTTGTCTTGGGCTCCTGTAATGATTTGCTTGCCATCGCTCGAAAGTCCAATTCGGTAACATGAGGTAGCATTTACGCCTTTTGAGGCAAATTTCCAAGAAATGTTAGCCGTCGAATTTGCAATGATTTCTTTGGTAGAATAAAGCCCGCCATCGTTGCAAAGGTAAATGGCTTTGTTGAGCGAATTGTAAGCAAGTGCGTGCTGGTCAGGGTGAATCGTGGAGTATCCAGTGGCTTGTTTCCAAGTCGTTCCGCCATCAGTGGTTTCGTTCAAAACTAAGCCGCCAACATAAACAGTTTGGGGCTTAGTTGGGTGAACCAATATACATAAATCGTAGAAACCTTGTCCGCCAGCAGCCGAATATGAAGTCGAAAGTAGGTTACCTCTGAATATTGATTTTTGCCATGTTTCGCCCGTATCAAAACTTCGGTAAAACCCTTCAAAACCATTGTTTATATCACAACTGACAGCGTATATTAAATTGGGGTTACTCGCCGAAATACCAATTTCTACCCGCTGAACGCCATTGGTCGTAAAACCTACGGGGAGTAATTTCCAAGTATTACCTGCATCTACTGATTTCCAGATGCCTGCTTCACCTTGTTTGGTAGTAGCTACATACACCGCCGAAGCAAACAAGATATTACTATCAGTTGGGTGTTGCACCAAGGCTGAGGTCATTTTGTCCAATACTTTACTCGACCAGGAATCCCCACCATCGAAGGATTTAAAAATTCCTTTTGTACCTACAACCACGAGTTCTTTGGCGTTTTTGGGGTTCACCCAAACCGTACGAGTAATTGAGTTTATTCCATCTGAAAGTTGATTTTTTAATCCCGTTTGTTGCCATGACTTTCCCCCGTTGGTACTTTTCCAAACGCCGATACCGTAATAAGTATTTCGCTTGCGATCGGCGGTATAAAGGTCATAGCCAATGTAAGCAAAATCAGCCAGTGAAATATAAATAATATCGGCATTGTTGGGGTCAAGCGTTATGCCACTCACTCTCAGAATCGGCAAATTATCACCGATTGGCACGTACGAGTCGCCTCCATTAGTCGTTTTCCAGATACCTCCTTGCCCAAAACCGATGTAAAACGTGAGGCTATCTTTTGGGTGAAATGCAATGCAGTTTACTCGCCCAATACCAAATAAATTTGAATTTCCGTAAGGTCCTGCGGGTGTCCAGTCTGGGGTGTTTTTACGAGCATTTTCGTTGTTTTGTCTTAGTTTTTCGGTGTCTCTATGGGCATTTAATAAGACTTCATCAGACGGCATTTGCCCATCAGTATCAACACGACGCAGTAATTCGTGTTCATAACGAGCCATCCATTTCCAACCACGGGTGTCTTTTGGTTGCTGGAAAAGCCATGTTTTGAACTGCTGCTCATGTTCAAACAAGTTAGAGGCATCGTGCAGGCTTGGCATTTTCTCGCTGCTATTTTGAGCCAAAATCGTGAAATGTACCAAAAACAGGCACAGTTTAATAATATTTTTCATGCAAGATTTTGAAGAATACTTAGGAATAAATTTATTAGAAATAGAAATTACAAACGATTATTTGGGGCATTTGTACAGAATCTTTAAGAAGCTCACCCTACCCTATTCATCAATTTAAAAACTTTTTTGCTTCGGCTATTGTGGTCTTATACTCGGCGTATTCTAAGCATTTTAAATATAACTCTTTAGCATATTTATTGTTTCCTGTCCTGATTGCAACACGAGCCAAACCCGCATACGCCATTGCGTAATAGTCAACGGTATATCGGTCGTTGGGTTTCATTTTTATAACGTTAGCATAAATTTCGGCAAGCAATTTATCGCTTTTCTTATATTTTTCGCTGATAATACCTTCAAACAGGGTTCCTGCCAAAACATAAACTTTATCATTGGTTTGTTTCAGTTGTTGTGCCAAAATCAATGCTTCATCGTACCTGCCGTTCATCACCAAGCTTTCGGTATGACGCATTACGTAAATCAAGTTGTTGGGGTACTTATCATGCAACCACTTTGAATAAACCAAAGCCTTTGGATAATTAGACTCGTATTTCAGACAAACTCCCGCCAAATAGTAAGCAGCTTCGGTTCGTGAAAAAATTGATTTTTGTACGGCCAACTCTAACTGTTGCATTCCGATTTTTTTATTACCACCATCAAGAAACATCATCACTGGCTTTACAAGTGGATGCGTTTCGGGATACTGAACTCTGTAAAAATTATACAAACCCGAAGTAAACAAAAACTCTGGATTTTTTTCAATTAGTTGCTTACCATCTTTGAGATATGCGTAGGCTTTTCTGGCTTCATTGGCGGCTTTTATCTGTTCCTTTTTATAATTCATTATCAAGGCAATGTAACCATGCGAAGACATTAGGAAGAAAATTGCCTCAGCTTTTCTATTTGGGTCTTTCAGCAGGTTTTCGGCCGAAGCTTGACATTTCTCGAGCATCAAAAGATACTGAGTCATTACTTTTGGGTACTGCTCAATGGGCAGATATTGCCACTGCAACTGAACCGCACTCAATAAAAATGCAACAGGGTGCTTAGGGTATTTGTTTTTTACTTGCTGAAAAAAAACATCAGCCTCCTTAAAATCGTAGTTATATAATTTATCTAAACCCTTAATAATCAGTTGTTTAGAGTCATTATCATTGAGTAACTGTGCCGAAATTTGGCCTGTAAAAAACACAAAAATAATTACTAAAAAAAGCCGTTTCATGTGCCTAAAAAATTGATGTACTTTATTAACGAATATTATGCAAAAAAAGCCTCCCCGAGGGAAGGCTTTTTTTGTATTTCGTAACTTACCGTTGTTGTGTAGTTTACGATTAATACTTGCTTTTCTGTAAATAGTCCATTACAGCGTCACGGCTTGTGAGGTTTACACCCGCTGCCTGCATTTCTAATACGTTTGATTTCTCAATCGTTACGTAAGAAAACACAAGGTCAGTCTGCGGAGCATAACTCTTAATACCACCGATAGCGGCTGTTTGAGAAACATAATACAAGGTCATTTTTCCAGTTTCGATACCGAAATTTACTTGCTCAGTTGCACCGTCAGTTTCCTTAATAACCACACGTGGCAATGCCACAAACTGCGTACCGATTTTAACGTAAGCAAACACAAACGTTGTTGCTTTGATGTTAGCGTCAGTCACCGTAAATGCACCAGTCTTACCAGTTGAGCCAGTTCCAATTCCTGCGGCATCAACTGTTTTCCAGTCGGCTGCTTTTACTGTTACTTCTCCACCTTTTACATTTGCGTTACCGTTTGTGCCATTGGTACCGTTGGTGCCGTTGGTACCATTGGTACCGTTTGTACCTGCAGTTCCTGTTGCACCCACTTTTCCGTCTGGACCAACGGGGCCTTGATCACCTCTACATGACCAAAGTGCCACAGATAATGTTAATGATACTACCGAAAGAACTCTATAAATTTTGTTCATGATTTGATGGGTTTTGATATTTTGGCTTCAGTTACGTAGCAATATTATTGAAATTTGTTCAACTTTGCAAATGCTATCACCGCTTTATTTATTTTACGGCAAGATATTTTCACCGCCAAAAATAATTCAAGCATCAATTTTGGCGGATTTTACACAAAAAAACGTCAAATCAAGCAGTATTTCAGCTAAAAATAGTATTTATTATCAAAAAGTTAAGAAAAAAAATAATTATGCAAAATTTAGATTGCCTCAACCAAGTAGCCGAATTTCATCGTACATTTAAGCACCCAATTTTAGAAATCCCCCAAATCCCATCAAAGCAACGAAGTGACCTTCGGGTGTCGCTAATAGCCGAGGAACTCAAAGAACTCCAAGAGGCCATCGACAACAACGACATCGTGGAAGTAGCCGACGCTCTGGCAGATATTCAATACGTTTTGGCGGGAGCGATTTTGGAATTTGGTCTGGGCGAAAAATTTAGAGCCTTGTTTGATGAAGTTCAACGCTCCAACATGAGTAAGGCCTGCCACACCATTGCCGAATCCGAGGCAACCATTGAGCATTATGCGACGAAGGGAACGGAGGCGTATTATAAGGAAGTAGAAGGCAAGTTTTTGGTTTATCGCAAAGGTGACGACAAAACTCTAAAAAACATCAATTATTCGCCTGCTGATTTGGCTAAGATTATCAATGCTTGATATAAAACTTTTTTTGCCACTCTTGCTCACCACAAGCACGAGTGGCACTATTCTTCATTTCAAGAACGTCTTCACGGCTGCTACCGTTGCCACTGCATCTTCCTCCATGGGGGTATGCCCCAAGTTTTTAAAAACCACGAGGGTGTCGTTTGGCAAATCAGCGTGAAATTTTTGAGCAACTTCCAATGGGATTAATAAATCTTGTTCGCCCCATAAGATGAGCGTGGGCATTATTAAAGCTTTGATTTTCAAGCTATTATCGGTCACTAATCCTTTGTTTCTAAACTCCGACATTCGGTCGATGAACGCTTGCCGATTACCTTCTCGAAGCGATAATTCAAAATATCGGTCAATCAATGTTTCTGAAACTTTACTTTTATCGGCATAGACATTCTCGACACTTTTCTGTACGATTGAGCGGGGCGTTACGTATTTGAATAAATTTTTAATTATTGGCCAACCCGCTACCCGAAATGCAATCGGTACCGATTTTGATTTCATGGCGTAACCGCCCGCATCGACCAATATCATTTTTGAAACTGCTTGGGGATATTTCATGGCAAAATTCCACGCAATAGCTCCGCCCAACGAATTACCCGCAATGATACAACGCTTGATACCGAGTTGTGCCAAAAAATCATGAACGAAAGTAGCATAAAATTCCTGCGAATAATCACCTGCTGGGTTTGGCCCCGTTAGTCCATAGGCGGGCAAATCTAACCTTATGATACGATGCTCGAATTTTAGGGCGTTCACCCAACCCTCCCAAGTGTGCAGACTCGCACCCGTTCCGTGTAACAGTATAATAGGTATGCTATCATTGGCAATGCCTTGGTCACGGTAATGTACCGACATTTGATTTAGTTCGATAAATTTTGAATCAAGATTGGCATATTTTTCCTTCAAAGTTGCCAACGGAATATCGTTTTTCCAAAATAAAGGACACAACCCGACGATGATTATGAGTAGCGATAGCGTAAAAAACTTGAAGAATTTTAAGAATATTTTCATTAAAAACTGGTTTTGTTTAATTTTAATCGAAATCTAATATCTTTTTTCTTAATTTTATTAAATCAAATCATTATTTTGTACAAATTGCAATACAAATTTTAATCTGTTATATTCACTATGAAAATTTCACCCGATAAAACCCTCTTAGAATATTTCTATCATTGGGAAGCAACCACGCCCGATAATCTTTATTTACGCCAACCATTTGGCGATGACTTTCGAGACTTTTCTTTTCGAGAAGTTGGCCAACAAGTGCGTAGCGTAGCGGCATACTTGAAATCGCTTAACTTGCCGCCCCGAAGCAATATCGGCTTGGTATCAAAAAACTGTGCTGAATGGGTAATCACCGACCTCGCAATCATGCTGTCGGGGCATACTTCCGTTCCATTTTATGCTACGCTTACCGATGCTCAAATCAATCAGGTACTCGTCCATAGCTGCTGTGAAGTGCTTTTTGTGGGAAAATTAGACGATTGGGCGGGCATGAAACCAGGGATTCCCGACAACGTAAAGTGCGTTTCGTTTCCGACCTACAATCCCGATGCAACTCATGTACAATGGAATGATATTTTGGCAGGACACACTCCTTTAACCGAGAACTTCAAGCCGAGTTTAGATGACATTTTCACGATTATTTATACTTCTGGCACAACGGGCAATCCCAAAGGCGTAATGCTAAAATACAGTGCCATGTCGAATGGCATTTATGAAAGTCGCCACCGAACCAAACTTGATACCAAAAATGCCCGCTTTTTCTCGTATTTACCTCTTTGCCACATTGCCGAACGAAACATCGTTGAAGCGGCCAGTATCACCACGGGCGGCACTATCTATTTTGCCGAAACCTTAGAAAGTTTTGCCAAAAACCTGGCCGTTGCTCAACCAACGCATTTCTTGGCTGTACCTCGAATCTGGACAAAGTTTCAGATGGGGATATTAGCCAAAATGCCCGAAAAGAAACTCAATACTTTACTCAAAATTCCGATTTTGAATAGTATCGTGAAAAAGAAAATTAGAAAAGGTCTGGGGCTTAATGAAGCCGTAGTTATCTTGACGGGAGCCGCCCCGATGCCCGCTTCACTCATCAAATGGTTCAGAAATCTCGGAATCATCATTCAGGAAGCCTACGGAATGACCGAAAATTTGGGAGCCGTGTGCATGATGCCCAAAGAGAACATAAAAGATGGAACAGTGGGGCAGCTTTACTCTGGAATGGAAGTGAAAATTGCGGCTGAAAATGGAGAAATCCTGACTCGTTCAAAATGGAATATGGCGGGCTACTACAAAGAACCTGTACTCACCGCCGAAACTGTTGATGCTGATGGCTGGATTCATACGGGAGATGTAGGCGAGCTTGACTCCGAAAATTACCTCAAAATTACGGGGCGGGTGAAGGAAATGTACAAAACCTCGAAGGGTGAATACGTTGCTCCTGCCCAAATTGAGTTTGGTTTTGCAGACAATAATTTTATCGAACAAATATGCGTCGTTGGCAATAATTTAGCACAACCTATTGCCTTAATTGTGTTATCGGATTTGGGCAAAGCCACTGATAAACAAGCAGTTAAGGAAAGTTTGGAGGCTACACTAAAAGAACTCAACCCCAAACTAAAAAGCTACGAGCGAGTACAGAAATTAGTAGTACTACGTGAACCATGGACGGTTGAAAACAACAAAATGACGCCGACCTTAAAGATAAAACGCAACGTGATTGAGAAAGAATTTAACCCAAAATTAGACGGCTGGTATAACAAAACTGAATTGGTGGTATATGAGTTCTGAATTATGAGTTTTGAGTTGGCTGACGCACGTATTTAGTCTTTCACAATTCAGTATTTTACATTAAAAAAAACGTTGCAAAGATTTAAAACCTTTGCAACGTTTTTTTGTGACCAATGACTCTAAATTCAGAACTCTAAAAACTCATTTAAGCAATCCCTCGGGTACTGGTTTTTCGAGGAGGTGTTTGTAGATAAATTGCGTTTTTAGATTATCAAAATGTATGCCTTTGCTGCCTCCCCAACCGTGGCGGCCATTGGGATAAATCATAAACTCGAAGTTTTTCTTGGAATCTTGTAATTTGCTTATTAACTGAATACTGTTTTGGAGATGCACGTTATC
The DNA here is from genome assembly GCA_031378715.1 of Emticicia sp. Taxonomy (GTDB): domain Bacteria; phylum Bacteroidota; class Bacteroidia; order Cytophagales; family Spirosomataceae; genus Emticicia. Next base: position 7,421 of record JANNEN010000451.1, on the reverse strand, counting down.
GTCCATGGTGCCGTGTACGATTTGCAACATTCCTTTTAATTTATCGGTGTGCGTCATCACACTTGCCGATTGATACCCCTCGGGGTTTTCGGCGGGCGTGTCCATGTATCGCTCGGTATAAGCACTGTCGTAAAGCCCCCAGTCGGTTACGCTTCCGCCCGCCATTCCGTGCGTAAATACATCGCTGACGTAGGTGAGAGCGTAGCAACTCATGTAACCACCGTAGCTAAAACCCGTGATGCAGATTTTTGTTGGGTCGGCTAAACCTTTGTCTATCAGCGACTTAACGAGTGTTTTGTAGTCTTTCATTTCCCAATAGCCCAGATTTCGGTGCATATACGCCACGCCTTCTTTGCCAAAATGCCCGCTTGCTCGGTGATCAAGAGCTACCTGAATAATGCCTTCTTGGGCGTACCATTGTTGGCGGGCTGAAAACGACCATTGGTCATAAACTGTACCCGCATCGGGGCCGCCGTAGATGCTGACAATTACAGGGTATTTTTTTCCTGCGACCATATTTTGGGGGTAAGTGATAGTCATGGGTAAATCATAAATTCCATCATCACTTTTGACTCGCAAAAGTTCGGTTTTGGATAAATTATAATTCTCCATTTCTAAGCCTTTAATCGTTCCCAACTCACGGATAATCTTACCATCATTATCGACAACTGCCATAGCCGTCGGCGTGTTAATGTTTGAATAAGTCGTAATAAAATGCTTCATGTTGGGCGAAGCGTTGATGTTACGGTTATTAAACTCACCGAAAGTAAGGCGTTTTAGTCCTTTTCCATCAAAACCAACTTTATAGAGGTCAAAGCGAGCCGTGCTTTCGATACCTCGGGCGTAGAAATAAACCACTCTGTTCGTTTGGTCGATTCCCTCAACATTTTTTACGGTGTATTTCCCTTCGGTGATATTATTCTTGAAGCCCCCGTTGATGTCGTACAAATACAGTTGTTTCCAACCAGTTTTGTCACTAATAATCATCATTTCCTTGGCTCCGTCCATGATTGTCAGGCGTTCGTCGGCTTCGCTGATGTCAATCCACGATTTTTGGGTTTCGTTATACAATTCTTTTTTACTACCATCTTTTGGCGAAACGTTGTACAATTTCAAATTATCATTACCACGATTTATCCATTGTACCATCAAGCCGCTACCATCGGGCAGCCATTTTGGCCAACCAAAATACTGTTCATCTTTCTCATTGAAGGCCGCCCAAGTGGTTTTTCCGCCCGTGGGCAACACAAAACCAACTTTCGCTTCGGGGTTGGGGTCGCCACTTTTGGGGTAGCGGGTTTCTTCGATAAAACCATGCTGCCCTTCGCTACTGTACAACGGAAACATGGGCGTTTTTGCTTCATCAAATCGCATATAGGCGATTTTCTTACTGTCGGGACTCCACCAAAAAGCCCTAAATTTGGTCGGGCGACCGAAGATTTCTTCCCAATAAACCCAAGTAGCGTAGCCATTGAGGGTAGTTTTGGAGCCATCGACCGTAAGTTTAGTTTCTTTCTTGGTTTTGAAACTATACGTATAAAGATTGTTATCTTTGGTAAAAGCCACGTAGCTACTATCGGGCGAAAATGTCGCATTTTTCTCTTCGGCAGTATCGTTGGTTAGTTGCGTTTCGGTGCTACCACTTTTCAAGAACAAATCATTGTTTTTACTAAAAACTGTCTTTACGGGCTTTGCTTTTGGCGTGATGATTTCGGGAGAAGCCTCGGTCATTTTGCCGCTCGTGAGTTCTAAAATCATGGTTTTGGTATCACCATCAGGCGTGAGTTTCTGTGAAATCAATATCCGCTCATCGTCGAGCCAACGCTGCACAACAGGTAATGATTGGGTGAAATTCTTGGGCAATTTGCCCGCCATGAGTTCTTTTTGGTCAAAATCTATCTTTTGGGCAAATACCGATGCCGTGGCAAGGCAGCAAAGCAATATTGTTTTTTTCATGTTTGAGGGTTTGTTGATTTTTTCGTAAAAATAATAAAATTGTTGGATTTTGTTAGTCGAAATTTTGATTCAAATACAGATGAACTTATGAAATTTGTTTCACGAACTATATTTTTTGTTGAATATTAACCAAAGTACTGCTACTTTTGCTTGATAAAACCACCATGCGTAATTTATGAGAAATAAACTTTTGCTTTTTTTAGTTTTTTGCCTTTATTCCTTCCAAATAATTGCTCAAAATGGGCGTATTGTTCAAGATGAGGAGCAAGTTTGGGGAGCTTATTTTAACCAAACCCGATTAAGTAACAAATGGGGACTTTGGCTTGACGCTCACCTGCGTACAACCGAGCATTATATACAGGAGCCATCAAAGGCTATGATACGATTGGGGGCGATGTATTATCTGAATGATGATTTGAAATTTACGAATGGTTATGCGTTTGTCAATCATTTTCCAGAAGAAGGTCACGCCAATATATCACAGCCCGAACATCGGATTTGGCATCAGTTGCAGTTGCATACCAAATACGGAAAAGTACGAACCATGCAGTGGATACGATTTGAGGAGCGTTTTCGAAGAAAAATAAAAAACGATAATGAACTCGCCGAAGGATACCGATTTGATGAGCGAATAAGGGCAAATATGCTCATCAACATTCCTCTGAGCAAAAAAGGTATAGTACCGAAAACTTTCTCGGCAATCTTGAATGACGAAATATTTATCAATCTTTCAAAAAATAATGTCAATAATTTGTTTGACCAAAACCGTTTGTTTTTGGGGCTTGCCTATAATTTCACGGCTCACTCAAATCTACAATTTGGTTACATGAATATTTATCAACAATTATCGGCAGGAAATAAATACCGAAATATCAACGCAATAAGGGTATTTTTCTTCCAAAATCTTGATTTTAGAACAAAAAAAACTCATTGAAGTAGCTCCACACCTTTATTAAAAATTTATGGCAATCGTAGAAAATATCACACACATCGAAAACGAAATAGCGGGCAAAGGCGTTAGGCTCGTGGCAGTATCAAAAACCAAACCCGTGCCGATGCTCATGGAAGCCTACGACGCTGGTTTTAGGCATTTTGGCGAAAACTACGTGCAAGAATTGGTCGATAAATACGAACAAATGCCCCGTGATATTGTCTGGCATTTTATCGGTCATTTACAGTCGAATAAAGTTAAATATATCGCACCATTTGTGCAGCTAATTCACTCCGTTGATAGCCTGAAATTATTACAGGAAATAAACAAACAAGCCACCAAACACAACCGAGTGATTGATTGTTTGCTGCAAATTTATATCGCCGAAGAAGACACCAAAAGTGGCATGACCGAGGCCGAATGTCAGGAAATCATGCAAACCGAAACCCTAATAAATCTACCCAATGTACGCATCGTAGGCTTGATGGGCATGACAACCGCCACCGACAACGAAGCCCAAATCCGAAAGGAATTTAAAAGTTTAAAGCGGTTTTACGAATCATTAATCATTAATCATTCATTATTAAATATTCTCTCAATGGGCATGAGCGGCGACTACGCCATTGCCATCGAAGAAGGTAGCACCATGATTAGGGTTGGTAGCAGAATTTTTGGTGGCAGAATTTATGCAAAATAATACCGATCTTCAATCACACTTTTAATAATAAAACGACAAATTATTTATGAAACCAAAATTTTTAATCATTGCCCTTTTGGTCTGTTGCATCAACTGCAAAGCCGATACAGCACTGACTATCAATGAGTTAGCACACGAATCCAACAAACAAACGATTCCTGTTGGGGGAAACTCTTGGATAAATAACGGCGGCAAAATTGACACAAAAGGCCTCAGCGAATGGAGTAATGTTCAGTCGGTTTGCCAAACTTATTTTAAAGTTGCCCAGCCAGGAAAACTGATTTTATCACTACTATTAAATCCCAACGGGAGCAAAAGTAAAATCAACGTAAATATTTCGGGTAAAATCGTTGAAGTCGTGGCCGAGGGTGATGTCGAACAAGAATACTTGGTAGGCGAATGGGATATTCCACAAAAAGGCTACGTCAAAGTTGAAATACAAGGCGTTTCCAAAACTGGGGCAACTTTCGGGACGCTTTCGGGCATAACGGTAAGCGGAGCGGCCATCACGACTGACCTTGCTTTTGTGAAAAACAACGAAGATAATTTCTTTTATTGGGGACGTAGAGGGCCATCGGTGCATCTGAATTATCTGACTGACGGCATCGAAAACGTTGAGTGGTTTTATAATGAAGTGACAGTTCCCGTAGCGAGCGATGTAATCGGTTCGTATTTTATGGCCAATGGTTTCGGTGAAGGCTACTTCGGAATGCAAGTAAACTCCGAAAAAGAACGCAGGATTTTATTCTCGGTTTGGAGTCCATTTACTACTGATAATCCTGCTTCGATTCCGCAAGACCAGAGGATTTTGCTCACAAAAAAGGGTACAGATGTTTATTCGGGAGAGTTTGGTAATGAAGGCTCGGGCGGACAGAGTTATCTAAAATACAACTGGAAAGCGGGCAATACCTACAAATTCCTGTTGAATGGCAAGCCCGCCGCCGATAATTATACTACTTACACAGCCTACTTTTTTGCCCCCGAAGAAAACCAATGGCGACTAATTGCAAGTTTCAAACGCCCCAAAACCTCAACTTATCTGAAAGGTTTACATTCATTTCTCGAAAACTTTACGACCGAAACGGGCAATCAAGTTCGTACCGTAAACTTCGATAATCAGTGGATTTATAATACCAAAAACTCTTGGACGGAATTAAGCCAAGTACGCTTCACGGGTGATAATACCGCCCGCAAAGGCTATCGCTTAGACTACGGCGGCGGCGAAACAAATGGAATATTTTACTTAAAAAATTGTGGTTTTTTTAGTGAAAACACCACGCTCGACTCGAAGTTTTCAAGAACCCCAAAGGGCAAAGCACCGAGTATAGATTTTTCAAAATTACCATAAATGTATATAATTTCTCTTATCCACTGTGGTAGCAAAACAAAACATGATGAATAAATTTTTTCTACAAGCTGGCTCACTTTTGGGAGCAATCGGCGTAATGGTCGGGGCTTTCGGGGCCCACGCCCTCAAAAAAATGCTTACCGAAACTGGGCGTTTAGAAACCTTCGAAACGGCCGTTCGCTACCAATTTTATCATGCCATTGCTTTGATTTTAGTTGGGCTGCTGGCCAAATATATTTCAGCCAAACCCCTAATATTTAGCGGCTATTGCTTCTTGGCAGGGACGTTAATTTTTAGCGGTTCCCTTTACCTAATTTGCTTCACGGGCATCAATGTTTTTGGAGCTGTTGCTCCTGTCGGCGGCACGCTGTTGGTTGCTGGTTGGTTGCTGATGTTTTGGTCAGTGAGTAAGCATCAATGAATCAAAACCTGTTTCAAACTCAACTCTACAACTTCTCCCATATTCTGACAACTTAAAAATCTTGGATTATTGTAATGCTTGGCGAGGTCTTGCTTCAAAAAATCCAAATTTGAGGGCAGCGAAAGGGTATCACGTTTCATGGTTTCGATGAGGTCGTGCATTCGGCTTTTTTCTTCCCGAAGCCGATTGGCAATCAGCGTCCGCTCTTCGGCTTGGTACTGATTGACCGACTCGGGCGTTAGGTATTTCATGCCCATCGAAATCATGGCGTTGTTCTGCTTAAAATACTGGGGCATATACACCGACTTGGACGCTTCATAAGACTGTTGGTCAAAATCAATGGCTCGCAAACGATAATGAAAATCCTCAAAATCAGGCGTAACGATTATCACAAAATTTGAAGAGTGCATATCTCCCAAAAGCCGCACAAAGCAGCGTTCGTTGAACTTGATAAACTCTTTGCTCAACCGTATTGGATTAAAATTAGCATCATTAAGATGATTATTCATGAATTGGTCGGCAGGAATCCCCGCAATGTGTTCCTCCACGAGCGTATCTTCGTGGGTGCAGTAACTCATCACATTGGGCGATAATAAATGCTCCAATTCCAACCCGTAAATACGAGAAGCATCGGCCAATTTTATATAAAAATAATCATGATTGTCGTTTATTCGATTCACGATTCTGATTCTGAACGGCCTCGTATTAGCATACGTGCAGGTATCTACCCTATCCACGACCAAGTGTTTGATTACGGCCGCATCACCGTCGGTTTTTAGGTCGGCATAAATTATTTTGAGGGCTTCGTATATTTCTTCGAGGTCATTTTGGGGGTACATCACCGTTTCCCAAAGCGTATCTTTCCCTTTTTTATCATAAAGCGGAAACGCATTATCGAAGCGAAGTAAATCACTATATTTAATGGGTAGCATTTTTTCTCGCCCATATTTATTGAGGTATTTTCGCAGGCGAGCCGAGATTTTAAACGGAATTTTCTTTTTCGTGATAAGTGCCATAAACTTTTCATTATACCTTTCTACGCAGCAAATTACACATTGATTGACCGTTAAATGAAAAAAACAATAAATTTTCTTCATAAAATAAAAATAGTTTCAATAAAAACATAACTTTGCCGTTAATAAACCTGTAACTCTAAAATCCTAAATACCCAGATTCTTATGGAACAAATGCAAGAAAGAAGAAGCAACACGGCCATGACAGCCGCCCTCGTATTGGCCTTAGCTTTGGCCGCTCTTTTCGGATTCTTATATTTCAATGCCCGACAAGAGGTCGATGCCAAAAATGTCAATATCTCAACCCAGCAAAAAGAGTTATTGCTTACCAATTCAAAACTTGACTCAATCCGAACGCAATTAGATGCCAAAATCGCCGAAATAACTTCTCTCGGCGGGCAGGTTGCCGACTTAGAGGCTTTGAAAGTTCAGTTGGAAAAAGACAAGAAAAATTTGGTCAATTCAAAAAGTGTGTCAATCCGTGATTTTGAAAATAAAATTAGAGGATATGAGGCAGCACTGACAGCGAAAGATGTAGAGATTGCCAAACTCCGAGAAGAAAACGCCCAACTCACAACCGAAGTAAAAACCCTCGGCAATGAGAATACAAACCTGAAAACTGATGTCACGTCTTTGAAAACTGACAAACAAGCTCTTGCCGACTCGGTGTATGCCACAACGGTAAAAAATAAAGAATTGGCCGAAAAAGTAACACTTGCCGCTGCCATGAAAGCCATGAATGTTTCGGTCAATGCCATCAACTCTCGTGGCAAAGAGCGTGAAGGTGGTGAATACAAAGCCAAGCGGGTGGACAAAGTAAAGATTTCGTTCAAACTTTCGGAAAACCCATTGACCAAAAAAGAAGGAAAAGTAATTTATATGCGTATGCTCGACCCACAGGGAAACTGTATCTCGGATATGGCCACTGGCTCGGGAGCGTTTACTTTTGGTGGAAAAGAAATGGTTTACACCGCCAAGCAAACAATCATGTACGATAACTCGGGACAAGACGTTGATTTCATCTACGCTCGTGGCTCAAATTACGGCAAAGGAAA